>JACQNE010000036.1 GCA_016203205.1 Candidatus Woesearchaeota archaeon | reverse complement strand
GCTTACCAAAGCTCCTGCGCAAATGTCACGCCATTTGAAAAGCGAAGCGATATGCGCTCATTGCATTCGCTTAATCGCGAGAAAAAAAAAATGTGGACAGCTTACCAAAGCTCCTGCGCAAATGTCACGCCATTTGAAAAGCGAAGCGATATGCGCTCATTGCATTCGCTTAATCGCGAGAAAAAAAGAAAGGTGGACAGCTTTCCGGAGTTCCCGCGGAGTGCAGTACAATCCGATACGGAGGCACCCTTGACTTCCGTGTTCGAAATGGGAACGGGTAACAAGCGCCCCTATGGCCGTCCGTGAACTTCAGAGAGGGGTTTATTTATAAAGATTTTGGTTTCTTTCGAGATAAATATTAAATACGAATCGCTTCATACTAGGAGAAATGAACAAATTGCATTTTGACGATGAAAGTTATCTTTCTGCAATGCAGAGACGTACGAATGTTCTGAACCATATTCACTGGGATGGCTCAATCCCTGCAGACGACCTCTGGAGATTTTATCAGGACAACAGAAAAAAACTCTTTCTCCTTGAAAAATATATTGATGGAACAAGAGTCGAAGGAGATCGGGAAATAAAATCAGCCGATGAACTTCGTTCTTTCCAGACGAATCTGTTCACAAAATATGACATTGTCTCTGTCTTTTCCATACCCGTCGGCGCGATGCAGACAGAAGAAGATATCAAAGCGATGGCCGTTGCCCATTGCAGATATTTAAGATCACAGAGAACAGTCTACGCCGAATCTCGCTTCGCCCCTTGGTATCATACCCAGCAAGGATTGTCGATTGACCAGGTTATTGGTTATGCGTTGGAAGGATTTTCCCAAAGCTGGGAGGAGGAGGGAGTGAAAGTAAAACCAATTATCTGCATCAATCGTGAAGTTGATTCCGAGGAAGCAAAAAAAATAGTGAGAGCAGCATTGAACTTTTCTGAAAGAGGTGTTGTTGGTATCGATCTTGCCTGTTACGAACCACCTTTCCCGCCTGAAAAATTCAAAGAAGCATATGCACTAACATTCGATTCTCCATTAAAAAGAACCGTTCATGCTGATGAGATGTGTCCAGAAGAAGAAGGGATCAGAAATCTTACCACGGCCATTGATGATCTCCGCGCCGACGGCATCAGCCATGCTATCCATCTCTGGAAACATCCAAAGTTGATCGAGAAGATGCGTGAAAAGGAAATCCGCCTGGAATCAAATCCTATTTCAAACTTGACCTGCTCATTTATTCGTGACATCGCTGAATTACATTTAGACCTACTTATCAAACAAGGAGTGAAAGTGACAATAAATTCGGATGATCCGGCAATGTGGTCAAATGGAGATCTTGCTCATAATCTTTATGCTGTCGGCAAGCTCTACGGCAATAATTTTGTGGATATGGTGATCAGAAATGGGGTAGAGACAGCCTGGGGCTTGGCTGAAGATGAAAAGAAACAATTTCTGGAAAATATTGGAATGTGATTGTTCGGCTTGAGACTAAATTATGTTGTCTGGAACTTGATGAGAAGATCAATGATATTCCTTACCAGCAACGACCACTTCGTGATGTAAATTTTCATAAACTGCTGCTCTCTTTTGTACTTGGGCATCGCTTGCTGCCTGAAAGAATTCCACCAAAGTACTGTCACCATTTAGATCTCTTTCAAGATATTCGCGCAGATTCTCTTGAGAACCAACTTTGTCAATCCAAACTTTGCTCTGCCCACCACCCGCAATCTTATCTTCTCTGACTGCATACCAATCTGTCTTTCCTCGCGGCAGAAGAGTGACATCAGGTGAAACCGTTAAACCATTATCGGAACTGGAAAGATAACCACCCCACTGCAGTTTGTCGAGTAGTATTTCAGGCGTAAGCGATGGATCAAATGGAACACAATTGTCTCGATATGCTTGAGCAACAGCTGTTTCTAGAGCAGCTACACTTTGATAATTCCCCGCTATTTGCCTGGCAATTTCACTGATACGCATATTAATCTACGGACAGAAGATGTTTATATGATTTTCTATCTTTCAGAATAATAAAAGAGACGGAAAGTTTATAATATTCATTCTTTCAATACGATCATGTCTCCCGAGATTGTCCAAAAGCTTCTTCAGGCCGGAAAAGTGGCGGCCCAAGTCCGCCGAGAAGGCGCAGCTAAACTGCGTATCCCTGGCGCTTCCGCACTGGAAGTGATGGATTTCTGTGAGAAAAGAATTCAACAGCTCGGCGGCCAGATCGCTTGGGCGCAGATGGCGCTCAACGAAACCGCGGCCCATTTCTGTCCTGATGATGAAGACAAGACCGTCATGAAAGAGGGGGACGTTGTCAAGATCGACATCGGTGTTCATCTTGACGGCTACATCGCCGACAACGCCATGACCATTGAAGTGGGAAAAGCAAATAAACATCACGATCTGATCAAAGCGGCGCAAAATGCGCTCACAGCAGCGATTAAGCTTGTTGAACCGGGGCGGCAATTATGGGAGTTAGGTGAAGCACAATATTCTGAAGCAGAGAAAATGGGCTTCACTACTGTCAAAAATCTCTGCGGCCATACCATTGGACGCTACAAAGTTCATGACGGTATTTCTATCCCATCGTATAATAATAAAGACAAGACTGAAATAGAAGAGGGCTGGCAGATTGCCATCGAACCATTTGTCACCAACGGAAGAGGGCTGATCAAAGAAAAACCGCCGTCAACGATCTTCATGCTGGAGACAGAGAGAGGTGTGCGTTCACCACACGCAAGAAAAATCCTCGAAGAAGTAAAGCCATTGCAAGGCCTGCCATTTACGACCCGCTGGCTGACCCGTAAATTAGGCAAAGGCGCAGTCGCTTTTGGTTTGCGCGAATTGCAGCAAAACGGATCGGTGCATGCGTATCCTCCCTTGGTTGAAGTCGCTAATGGTTTGGTTTCACAATTTGAGCATTCGATGATCGTCGGAAAAAAGACAACCGTATATACGCGACACGCAGATGACGAATGGTAAATCTTACAGCGAAAGTATTTTAAATCAGCCTTCTTGTCAGCTTTAACCATGGAGCCGAGCCAATTAGAACTGCCTTTCCCAGCACAATACTATCTGGGGATCTATGAATCAGCGCTGCACTGGAGTGGCCGCAGTGTTCCCATCACCACCCTCTCTGAGAATGATGAGTACATGACCATCTGCTTAGAACGGGATTATCAACCTCTCGCAGCAAGAGGGACGAGATTAGAGATTCGCCCCAGCCCTTTCCAACAGCTAATTGGCCTAACGCTCAGCGACATCGTAAAAGACACAACCACCTGGGCCGTCGAACTGCGGTCCAGAGAAGGAGAATGGATCGGACATGGTGTTGTTGGGACAAAAGAAAAATTTGGGAAGAGGATTGCTTAAGCGTCACGATTATTTTTTAACCTCGGCAAACCCCAGTACACAAACCCCGCCCCCAGGATCAGGACAATCCAGAAGATGCTGGAAGAGATAATTCTCAACGAAAACAACAAGATATTTAAGACAAAAACACTGACCAAGACGTATCCGACGATTTTCAAATGCCGCGCGTTCATGTTAATTTCTTGATGACTTCTTTAAGAGGAAGAACCTGCTCCATCCCGGAAGTCATATCCCTCAGGAGCACTTTTTTCTGCTTCAATTCATCCTCGCCGACAATGAGCACGTAAGGGATCACCAAAGCCGCAGCATATTGCAGATTCTTGGTCACACCTTTGAGCAGCGCAACATCCGTAGAGATTCCAGCTTCACGTAAATCACGGGCGATCACCAGCGATTCACAAACCGTATTGATCGGCAATACCAACACCTTAGCCGGAGTCTTCATTTTTGCTTCCGCTTTCATCTTCAAAACGTCGATAATTGGCTCCAAGCCAAAGGCGATTCCCATGGCCGGAACTTCACGGCCGCCGCCCATGAACTTCCCGATCATGTTGTCGTAGCGTCCTCCGCCGGCGAGCGAGGAGGTAAATTCCCCATTCTTCAATTGCACTTCAAATACTGTCCCGGTATAATAGGCCAATCCTCTGGCCAGCGAGACATCAAATCGCCCAGATTTTATTCCCCGAGCGGCAAGATAGGAAAATAACTCCTCCAATTCCTGGATTCCTTCCTGGCCTTCTTTGCTCTTCAACTTTTTTTTCAGATCGGAAAGGGATATTTTCTCTTGGACTAATGCAAAAACCGCATCAATCTGTTTTGGAGCATACCCCCGTCCTTTCAATTCCGCAGACACGCCAGCCACTCCAATCTTATCTAACTTATCAATGGAGATGATCGCTTCTTCTTTCTGATCAATGCCGGCCTGCTCCAGGATGCCGTTCAATACTTTACGGTTGTTTACTTTAACGACAACGGGCAATTGCAGCGCAGAGAAAACCGCATCAACCACGAAGAGAATCTCAGCTTCTGCAACCATTGATTTGCTGCCGACAATATCGATGTCGCACTGCCAGAACTCACGATAGCGTCCAAGTTTGATCGGGCCGTCACGGAAAACCCTGCCGATCTCATAGCGTTTGAACGGCATCTTTAACGTTGGGTTCATCGCCACGTAACGTGACAAAGGCACCGTCAGGTCAAAACGCAGGGCCAGGTTCCTTTTTCCCTGATCCTGCAGTGAAAAGATTTCTTTAAGTGCATCTGAAGCCTCGCCTGCCGCAAATTTCGCGGCTAATGTTTCATACCTCTCTAGGATCGGTGTTTCTAACGGCGCAAAACCGGCAAGTTCAAATTGCTGAGTCATCACGGCAACTACTTTATTCTTCAGAATCTTCTCTTCCGGCGGCACATCCCGCACGCCTTTTGCTGTTTGAAATTCCATCCTTCTCTCTTTGTTTAGTTCATTCTTATTTATATATGTTTGTTTGGTTATCATTTTATTTTCCTCCCATAATTGTTGCTTTTCTGACCGTCGCTTGCGCTAAAATGTCGATGGTGTCCACCAAATCGTTGCTTCTTTTAAGCAGGAGAGGCAATTCCGTGCACCCTAAAATCACTTTTTCTGCCCCTAACTCTTTGAGGTTGTCGATTAAACCGAGTAAGAAATTTTTATCGAGTGCTTTCTTCTTCCCAGCAAGAACATTGATAATAATTTTAGTAATTCTTTTTTGCTCTTCAATTGTAGAGCTAATTAATGAAATCTCTGGCATGGATTGGTTATAGATGTTTTTGTTAATGGTCATTTCTGTCCCCAGAAGCCCCACTGTCTTTACTTCCATCTTTCGTATTTCATTTGCAACTTCAGTTAAAATACTAAGTACGGGAATGGAGACAGCCCTTTCAATCTCTCGAAAGAAAAAATTCACAGTATTACAAGGAATTACAACGAAACTGGCACCAGCACGCTCCAGTTTCTTCACACCAGAGACTAACATTTCTTGAACTATTTTTTCTTCCGATGGATTTTCAACGACATCCGGAATTGGCACACTGACAATGATGATTTCGGGAAAATCGTCATCATACTTCGCTCCATATTCCTTTTGAAAAATCCTGATTATCCGAAGATATAGTTCAGCTGTTGCCTCTGGCCCCATTCCTCCGAGGATACCAATCGTTTTGTACGGCTTCATGTTGTCCTCGGAAGAGAAAATGTATCTTTTGTCAACAACACAAATCCACTTTGATCAAAGATAGTATCGTAGATACTGAGTTTCTCTTCTCGTATTGTTCTTCCGGAATAAACGATATCAATCGCCATATCTGCCCTTCCCAAGCGAACCTGTCGATCAACCTGCCCACCAAGAAACTGAACATCAGGATACCATCGTGATTGTTCAAAATAGCGCTTAACAATATTTTGATATTTATCAGGAGCGACGATCCTATTCCCTTTATAGAAATAAAATTGCCGTGACGGTTCTTCTTCCGGACCTAAAAGACAGAGGCGAGGTTTTTGTTGCTCTGGCCATGGAATCAATTTAACGACACGCAGTGAAGTTCTATTCTGAGATAAAGCGTAGTCGACGAACAAATCGTTGCCCGTCCAGCCATAGCCGCCACATTCATCGACAAGTTTAGGTATTGTTTCTCCTCTCACTCTTTGGAGTTGCACTTGTTGACCGGTAAATTCACGGGATGCTAAGTAATTAAACCGTTCCAGACCACTATTCTCTGGCACATAAACAGAGGTGAAGACAATCAGCACGAGCTTGTGCCTTAGCCTCCAAGATAGTTGCTTCTGGCGCGTCCAATCCTTCTCCGATGAATCGCTGTAGATTTTCTAGATCCCTGCGGGTTATTGTCGTTTTCATTGATTATACCCCCGTGTTAATTCTTGTTCATTCGCTGTCACCAGCCATTCTAATTCTGGTTTTTTCTCTAATAATACCGGAACTTCCATCCAACAATTTCTTAATGCTCCCTCTAGGCGGATGGAATTGGAGATACACTCGCAGGCTTCATATGTTTCCATAGTCTCACGTAATCTCTTCGGTAAACTCCCGAGGTCTATATTTTCTCCAGCCAACAATGTTACCAAGCGTTCGTATCTCATTTTAACCACGTACATATACCCAAATTTATCGTCTTGTCCTGACATATTTTTTATCTCCACCGCTTAAAGTCCGGCCGACTTATTCGAAAGGGCCGCAGGCGGGAATTGAACCCACAACAGAAGATTTCCGAGAAGAAAAATTCTCCACCACAGTCTTCGATGTTACCATTGACACTACTGCGGCCATAAAAACAATCTTAAGGGGCACAAGCCCTAACGATGATGTTCAAAGAACAGCAAACCATCTACAATCCCATTTTCAACAAAAAGAATATTTCGATAACTAGTAAAATCAGTACTGCCAATGAAGGCAATCACTACCGGTTTGAGTTATCATAGTTGATTAAAATAACCAGTTCTATTTAAATGTTTTGACAGAAAGTACGTATTAAGTTAAGTCTGTGCCGGGCTGGGTCAAGATAGTCCGCCGAGCGTTGCTATTGGACAGAAAGATAAAGAAATAAAGTATTCACTTTATTTCTAAAATCAAAAGTAGCGAAATCAATCGCAGCATTCATCCCCTGTTGTAAATAGTGGGGATTTCTGCTCTTTTGATTTAATGGTCTCGCTC
>JACQNE010000035.1 GCA_016203205.1 Candidatus Woesearchaeota archaeon | reverse complement strand
ATATAGAGCCTTCTCCTCAAACCCGCGTCGCAAGCCTATGGCCCTATATTAGAAGCGGGAACATCGCACCTGAAAAAAGTTGGGCAGAGAAAAAAGAGTTCTTTCTAAAAAAGAGTAGACAGATGCGCAACGTAAAAATAGCAGTATTTGTAGGAGTGCTTCTTATCCTGGTGGCAGGCCTAGCTCTTGTCCGAGCAGACACGGAAATTCCGGAGAGTTCTTGTTCTTTTAATGAGGACTGCGCCATCGATGAAACCGCTGCCGATTTCTGTTCTGCTGGAGAATGTTATTGTTCTGAAGAAACACTTACTTGTTTTATCAGCGATGGTACAACTGATGCTTCAACAGACGCGGATATTGATCAGGATGGGACAGCTGATGATGCCACGGCTGCTGCTGCCGCAGCAACTGTCGATCAAAAATTAACGGAATTGCAAGTTCAGTCCGCCAGTGTTGAAGAAAAAATAACTAATTTGGAACAGGTCGTGCAGCTGCTCCAGCAGCAAATCAATCTTCTCAGCGAAAAGATAGACTTGCTTAATTCCCAACAATTCCAATCAAAAGAATCGGTGACGACGGTAGCGACTGGCTTGGCAGGTTTGCAGAAAGATGTCGGAACCGCACAAGTGAACATTGAGGAAGTAGAAGAAGATGTGGCAAAAATACGGACTTTCCGCTTGATTGTGACGATCATTGGCTTGATCTTACTCAGTGCAGCGATTCTCCTCGGCCTGCAATATTATTTGAAGACAAAGAAAACCGACCCGCGGTTATTGCAATATATGTTGAAGCAAGTCCGGCAAGGGCAGCGTTATCCACAAATTCATCAGACTTTGGCGCAGGCTGGATGGAATGAAGACGATATCAAGAAGACATTCCAAGAAGCGGCACGAAAGATAGCAGGTCGGAAGGGTGGACAGCCGACAACGGGGATGGAATCAAAAAAAGTTGTTTTGTTGGCTGGCTTTGCTTTGTTTTTCATCGTCGGCGTGATCTTGATATTACAAGGTGTGACGACCGGGAAAGCGATTCATTTTGGCGATGCCGGCGAATTGGGTTCGGCAGTCAAGAAAAGTATCGAGAAAAATTTAGAAAATAATGAATTTTATGGTTTGGTAAAGAAGTTTGATTTATGCCTGGAAGTCGAGGAAGAAGATAATGTTGTATCCTATCGGGTGGCAAAAACGCAAAGCGGCAGCAAGGTTCTAGAAGCCAGTGTGCATTGCGATAATACGGACAAATATGCTTTCGCCGTCAAGTTTAAGAGTTGGCAGGCCTTTGATCTCCTCAGCAACAGTCTCACCTGCAGCAATATCAAAACCCTTCATGCGAAAAAACAAATGTATGTCCTTCCCTCTAAGTATATCGAGCCAGGATTCACTATTGAACCGACGATCGATCTCTCGTCGTATTGTGCCGTGCTTTCCAAATGCATGACCCCAAAGCAACTAGAGGAAGTGGGAATCGAATGCTGATCTGATCGGAACATTCCTACACCTATTCTCCAGAGAAGCAATGTTTTTATAATACTTCTACTTCTGATTGATCCATGAGCTTAATTGATATTCTTGTCACGTTGATCCTGTCCGCCCCACCAACGCTGAAGACGGCAACTTTGGTCGAATATGCTTTGGAACATGGTCAAACAGTACAGGAAATGTCTTGCACACGAGTTGATCGGACAGAGTTTTGCGCAATCAGAGAAGACCGATCTTACTCTTTAGAGATCAGAAAAGGCTCGCAAAGGGCTGTTTATATCGGGATTGACGGGGAAGCGCATCGAGCCGGAGTGTTGGATATGTATCGGGATGATGAGCTTCTCTTTGATCGGGCTTTGCCAGATTCCTACCGGGATATGAACAGAGCTCATGCCTCTGCTGAACGCTTGGTAAATAATCTTTCAAAAAGATTAAAATAGGCAGAAGTTTGAAACTAGTCCCAAAAAATTATTTTTAGTCAATTGAACTTTTTTCTAAGTTCAAAATCAAAGCGCGTGAGAAATTCCCGTGCAATCCGCTTATTTTTCTGATGGAGGAAAAGATAAATATCCTTGCTGTAACAATGAGGACATAAAGCCATATTCTGTCCGCAAAAAATACAGAGACTGCTGCCATAAATTGCCGTACTATTGATACTTTTAGCCAGACGTGCATCATATTCAGCGACAAATAACCTCATTTTTTCAGAAAGGCAATCAGAACAGACGGGATGGCCAATAACATCGTTGCATTCCACACAGCGATTAAATGGAGCATGCATCGATATCACCTTTGAGGTACGTATTTAGTTGGCCGCTCGCTCGGCGTTTTCTATCCGTGAACATGAGGAATAATCGCTCTGTTTTTCGCAGGAAAACGCACCAGTCTCATCTGACGAATGTCATCTCTCGCTCGCTTTTTGGCCAACAACTAAATACGTACCCTTTGAGATAGATTAATTATAGATTGAATATAAATCAAGAGATATTTATATCTTTCACCTTAAGGGGATATGAAATATATGTTATTGGGGTGCTTCTTTCTTTGACGGGAGTATTTTTAGAAGCAGATGTCAAAAGAGGGAGACTGTTGGGATTTTCAACAAAGCAGGGACACAATCCTTTTTGTGAGTGATGGTGAGCCGTCGCTGAAGCCGATTTTAAGAAATTTCAGAGATATAGCAGAAAATCGGACCAATTCCAGGATTATAGCTATCCTTCAGCGACCATTTGGCGTCACCACCACTCACTTTTTGGATTGTGCTAGGGCAGGAGAAAACTTAAATAAAAAAGAAGAATAGATCAGGATATGGTCTATCTGCGCATCAAGAAAATTCAAAACAAAGAATATGCATATCTTGTGAAAAGCATAAAGACAGAAAAAGGCCCGCGACAGAAAGTGCTGCGCTATCTCGGCAAAGTCCAACGCCATATCCTGCCGGAAAAATTTGACAAAGAGATAAAGAAAAGCGGCAAAAAAGATTTTATCAGATCGCTGGCCCAAAGCCATCTTAATGCTTTGGGATTCAGCAAAATGAAAGGCGTGATCCGAAAAGGGCCGCTTATTTTCTCCCCGAAAGATTACTCGCTGCATTCCGAGAAATCGCAGAAAGAGTATATTCTTGCTTTTGAACAAGGTTATCTGTGCAAGTATACCCTGCAACGCCTGCTCTCTTTTACAAAATCAGACGATGTCCAACAGGATGGTTATACTTTGGCAAGATATTTTCTCGAAGCAGGATTGCGAATCACGGAAGAGGAATTTGTCCAGTTCTATTCACTGCTTTAGAGAAGTTTGAACAGGATTTCTGATTCTCTCAGAAAATTATTTGGGTAAAATTGGTGTGTATTCCCGAATTCTGGTTCCGATAGAACCGTGGCGAAGCCCAGAACAATCGTAAGCCGCTATTGGATCATTACCCAGATCAACGACATAGGGCGGAATTCCCGTCAGATTCTCTTCTCTTAATAGAGCAATGTCCTCAGCGCTTAATCTTGGCTGCACTGGTTTTGTTCCAGCAGGACGGACAGCAGTATCGGTCGGCTGCGTGGGGGAGTAAGTAGCTGGTGGAGTGTGCAAAGCAATAGCTAAGGTCATCCCATCGCCGATAGTTGTCGAATCGTCGAACGGAGAACCAGCGCGTGTATATGTACGCATCCGATATTGCTCCAAATTCCTGATATTACTCATGATCTGCCACGAAAAGGGGGGTTATTTATAAATGTTTTTGTTACCACTATAAAAGAATCAAATTTTTCTTAAAATCGCGACCACCACAGGTGAAACACTTGTGAAATGGGCGTATTAAAAAGATGGGGCCCCGGGAGGGGGTGAGGGTGGTAGAATCCCAGGACCCCGATTTCATAATGATGATAATAGCTAAAGTGCAGAGGTATATAAATGTTGCCTTTTCCCACACTGGTGTTGTTTTTGGCCAATTGATACTATCTCCTAAAAAATTCCTGTAAGATGCTTTCATACTCTTTCGTCACCCGTAACCCTTCCCGAGGAAAGCAGGAGAAATAATTGTGCCAGGCAAACCGTTCATCGAGAAAGACGATCGCTCCCCGATCCGTTTCTGAACGGATGCAGCGGCCCGCTGATTGAAAACACTTATTCATCGCCGGATAAATATAGCCATAATCCCAGCCTTTTCCAAATTTCCGATCGTAGTAGGCGATCAGTTCTTTGGTCAACAAGTCCGGCTTGGCCAAAGGCAGTCCCACAACTACCACTCCGTTAAGCAAGTCGCCGGGAAAATCAACTCCTTCGGCAAAATTGGCACCGGTAACACCCAGAAGCACCCCACCCAATCGGCGTTCGGCATAAAATGAAGCAAGCAGCTGTTCTTTCTCTTCTTTAACCATCTCGCGCTTTTCCCAGAATTTCTGTTTGGAAGTTTGGATAAAAGAAGCGATTTTATCACGTAAGTCGTAGGATGGAAAAAAGAAGGCAATATTTCCGGGGATCAACCGCGCGAGATTGCTGCATCTGCCAGCGATAGCCTGGAACATCAGATCGCTGCGCGTGGTAAATTTCGTTGAAGTTTCGGGAATAATCAGCGTGACTCTATTCGCTAAGGGGAAAGGAGACGCATATTCTTTTTCCAGAGCATGAGGAACACCCAACACATCTTTATACATAGAAAGCGGTTTCAATGTCCCGCTCATCACGACGCCGGCGTGAATCCGGGCAAAGATAGGGCGCGTAATTAAAGACGAGTCTAGACAGAGATAGCGGAGAGAGATCACCGGACCGTTTTTTCCGGGAGACTCAGATAATATTCTCGCAAAGCCTTCATCTTCGCCTTTCCATGCCTGAAGAAAAGAAGCAACACTGCCGCAAAAGCTTTTGCGTTGTTTTTTTCGGATCTCATCCGCCGCCATTTCCAATTCGTCGATGAGAGCATCATAATTTACTTTCGTTTGGATTGCTTTCTGGAATTGATCTTTGCTGATCTTGATCTCCAGATCAGCTGAAGACGAAGGGAAAACGGCAATTCCATTTAATATCTGCAGGATCTCCTGAAGCCAGTTGATGACGCCGACATAACCATATTTTTTTGCTTCGATGATGGTATTGCGCAGCATTGTACTGGTCAGCGTAGAGCTTAACATATCCATGATCCGTGACGGCAAATTATGACCTTCGTCAACGATGAGGATTAAATCTTCCAGTTCCACCTCCAGTTTGGCGAGGAAAGAATTTTGAATGTTCGGATTGAAGATGTAAAAATAATCACAGACGATAACCTGGGCGTCTTTAGCGAGGGCAATAGCTAATTCATAGCCGCACATCGTTTTTTCTTTAGCGAAAGCACAGATTTCTTCCGTATGCCGTGGCGGTTGTTGTTTTAATGAAGCCAGTGCGGCTTTTCCTTCCACGGACAATGTTTTCTTATCGCGGACAGTAGTATAAAATTCGCATTCTCCTTTTTCCACAACGGCCTTGCAAAATTCATTGAATTCATTACCAAATAGACCCGCGACATCCTGACTGCACATCCAGCGCTTGCCGATCAGATCGGCAGTGATGATGTCCTTGCCTGTCTTGGCCCGCATCAGCGCCAACGTGTCGATGGCCAGACGATGCTGGGTATGACGATTGGTCAGGAAGATTACTTTCTTTTTGGAACGTAGTGCCTGCTCAACGGCAACGGCGAGAGCGCTGGCAGTCTTGCCCAATCCGGTGGGGGCATGGGCCAGCAGGATTTTTTTCTGTGTCAAGGCTTGATCGAGATCGTCGATAAATGTATCTTGACCAGAGCGGACAGATGCATGGGGGAAAAAAGGAGGAATTGTCATGAGGAAGAGAAGGAAAAGCCGCCCCTTTAAAACATTTGTCAAAATGCTCGCGACCACCACCGGTGGTGGGTGCAGTGCATTTTGACTCATGAAAATCAACAAAAGATTGATTTTCAGAGCTGAAATGTAATATTCTTTGCATTTCATGCTCACGAATGGAACTGGTATGTGAACATCCGGTGAACACACCAGTGGAATGACTATATTTAATAATCTTTACATATGTTGAAGATGGGAGTACCTCAACGGATCTGTCAAAAATCTCGAAAAAGTCACTTTTACGAAACATTTATTAAATGGCTGTTCTAACATGGGGATTATACTGAATAAATGTTTAAATATGGATATTAAACATCAACGAAGCGGGAGGTTGGTGGACGTGTCAAAATGGGCAGATCCTCATTTTGATCGCGCAGAGATTTAATGATATTAAATTCTTTGTGTTTAAATTGGGGGTGTCACCGTGAACAAAAATAAAAAGAAAGTTATCTTTGATGTGTTTTTTCGGGAGAAACCAGCGATGATGCTGGTTGAATTGAAGAATGCCAGCAGCGATGTCTATGCATCCGTGTTGGCGAAACAAATTGATTGCACGTATAGCCATGTGGTTAAGATTCTGCAAGAAATGCAAAAAGCAGACCTGATCAATTTCAAAAAGGAAGGACGATTGAAATTATTGGAGTTAACCAAAAAAGGCCAGGAAATCGCATCTAATATTGAGAGCATAAAAACAAGATTATAATTAAGTTTTTTTATTTGTTTAGCTGGTAGCTGGGCCAAGATGTGAGTAAGACAAGAGCTTTATACTGAAGATTGATGTGCGGAAAATATCCGGGCCACGACTTGTCCTGAAGCGGTAAACATCGCTACTTTTCCGCTCTCACGCACGGCCAGCCGAAAAAGCTAAACAAATACAATTTTTGGATATCATTTTGGGGTAGTGGACATATTTGACTTATTGAAACTACTTTATCCAGGATTATAGTAAGCATAGGGGATCAGTCAAATAATCACACAACCCACCACAACATAATATTTTTACTACTTGTCAGTTAATAATTAAGCGAAATGTTTATAAATAGGCTGGTCTTCTAAGTACAACATGACCACATTAAATGGCAATTATAGAGAATTGACGTTAGATAATGGGTTAGTCGTAGCTCTGCAAAGTACACCAACACAGACCATCTCTGGAAGGTTGAGAGTCCACCATGGTGGACTTCATGAGATGGAGGGAGAAGAAGGTTTAGCTCATTTTTTAGAACATACTGTTATGAAAAGTGGTGGAAGAAAATTCGCACCTGACGCAGCCGAAAGGATTATGGGCACATTTGGTTATATTAATGCGAGTACAAGTTCCCATGAAACTCGTTTTCCAGTAGGTATGTTGGCTGACGATTTAGAATTATATCTTGATTTTATTTCTGATGTCGTCTTTCATCCAAGATTTGATTTGGGGAGAGTAAATCAAGAAAGACAGAGAGTATTACGAGAAACAGCAGATGCAAAGAGTAATCCGGCATTCCAAGACAGTAAAGATTTTATGGATGCACTTTATGGTGTTAATTCTCCCCATACTTATTTTGTTTTAGGAAAAGAAGATGTTGTATCAAGAGCAACGCCGGATAATCTTAGGACATTCCATGAACGAGGTTACAACCCTAATAATAGGGATTTAATTCTTGTAGGAGCATTACCTGAAAATGTTGATGAGTTAGTTGCTAAATATTTTGCTGATAAATCTAAAGGTAACGGAGCAAAATATGATTTTCCAAGAAATCCTAATTTAGAGGGAAGGACTCTACTCCATAGACGTGTCCAAGAATTGTATAATCGTCAAAAGCCTGAAAGTAGCAGTGCCCTTTTTAGTATTGGTTTTGTAGCTCCAACAGATGATGCAGAGGATAGCTATACTGTTGGAAGACTTGTTCAAATTTTAGGCGGAGATGCAAATTCAAGATTATTCAAAAGAGTAAGTCAAGAAATGGGGCTTGCTTATGGAATTGGAAGTGATTATATCTGCAAAAATAATGCTGGGACAATTAATATTGGTGGAAGTGTTCAGGCAACACGAGCCAATGAAGCAATTGATGCTACTTTCAATGAAATGAGTCGTCTAAAAAAGGAGCTTGTTGATGGAGACGAGTTGGCGAGAATTAAGAGAAATGCTATTTACGGATTAGCGAAACATTTTGAAACTAATGAAGGTCATGTTGGAGCAATTGAGGTTAAATGGGATAGAGGACTAACACCGGAGTTACACTTACAAAAAATGGATGCAGTTACTCCAGAAATGGTGAAAGAAGCTGCAAACAAATATTTTCCAACAAGTAGGGCAGATGGGAAATATGTTCTATTGTTAAGAGATCCACTTAAAGAATAAGTTTTTTTTCTTTTTAGACGACAAGCTATCTGTCAAATACTGCCATCAAAAAAAAAGAAATAAAAAATAATCTCGACCTATTCGAGATACATTTTCAGGCGATCCATGTCCAGCTGCCAATCTGCGGGCAACACCCCAGTATTCTTGTAATACTTGGTGAGGCGGCGAATCTTGGAATTGGTCAGAATAACTCCCCGGGAAGCGCTGGTATCATGTTTGTTTTTCACGACATGCTGCCTGACTTTGATCAATCTCTTGATTAAAGCCAAAAGATCTTCTGGAAGACTTTTGAGCAGATCATTTTCTTTAAAAATGGTTGTTATCCTTTTCTGGGTCAAGGTCTTCACGCTGGGAATGCCGTAGGCATCGCGCAGAAGCAGACCGATTTCGCTGGCTGATTTTCCGGTTTTCGCGAATTTGATGACCAGTTTTTCGACTTCTTTATCTTTCAGTGGGGACCAGACTGGTATTTTTGCCGCTGGTTTTTTGCTCCCGCTTTTTCCTTTCCGTCTGGAATGCATGCGTGCCATGATTATTTTTACCTCGTTAGTTATCGACCCGGAGAAGAAGATATACTGAAGGCAATAAATTATCGAATTTGAGGGTTATTGCATTCATATATAGTTCGGGCAAAATTTGTTTGAATATTTATTGCCCTCACTATAGATCTACGTTCTCCAGTATGCAGCAGTCCTTGCTGAACCGATGCATCTCTCGAATTATACCTAAAGATGGCGCTGATTTAAAAAGGTTGCGGGTTAAAAAGCTTAGTAGAAAAAGTCAGCCGCTCGGCCAAGATGTTGCGTGAGAACTACAATAAACTGAAGTTATTGGTGCTTCTCAGCTGTAGTCTAAGCAGCTAGAGAAGCACGAACGCAACGGCCAGGCTGGACTTTTTCGAGATTTTCTACAAAACCTGGTTAAAATTGAATTACTGACCTCATTTTTGGGGATCAAATAAAGAAATCGTCTGAGCAACTTCTTGCTTGATGCCATCAATACAATCATAGGCTTTGACTTCTTCGGCATTTACCCAGGCATAATCGGTAAATCCACCTTGCTCCAGCAGAACAGCGCCACTTTTATACGAAGCGGCAAACTTAACCAAAATAACCGGAATGCCATCCGGGCGGATAAAAGCAACACTGTTGATATATTTCAGCCCTTCAGAAAGATCAATCTCAATTCCCGCTTCTTCACGTGTCTCGCGGACGAGGAGTTCTTCTAAAGCATGCTCATAATCCAGAATATCGCCATTGATCCGTGTCGGCCGCTCAAGCGGAAGAGCGCCCCACTCCAGCTTCCCGCCGGGAACAGCATATTTCCCGGGGTGCGCTATTTCCCGTTCATGCCTCTTAAGGATCAGGCAACGGGCATCCTCCCGCCGATAGACAACGACATTGGCCACGAAATAAAATAGTTTGTTGTGCTTGGCTTTTTCTAAACTGATTTCTGAGGCAGGCATGGGTAAAAGAAAGACAAGCCATTTATTAATATTTCGCGTTCTCGGGCGTACGTATTAAGTTAAGTCTGTGTGGGCTTGGTCAAGAGGGTCTGCCGAGTGTTGCTATTGGACAGATGGATAATGATCTCGCTCATCTCTAAGCATAGTTCTTCAGTTCAACAGATCTCGGCTTCTGGGGCGAGACGAGGCAGACCGACCTGCCCAGCACAGACTTAATACGTACCCTCGGCTCTGGAGAAAAAGTCGCAGCCATGGCTAAGATGCAGAATTTTTCCCATTTACACACAGCAAACCAAAAGATTTATTAATGTCAGAAACTCAATTCCTCCGACAAAGAGGTATTGACAATGCATCCAGGCACGAGCGGCGGTTATTCAGGTGGACATCAGCGCATGCGGTTCTATATTGTGATGGCCACGCTTATCGTTGGCGGGATCCTTTTCCTATTGTTAGTGAATAATAATAATCCCACCGGGTTCAGCTTGACGAGTGCGATTATCGGAGAGACAAATAAATCGCTCATTCAAACCGGAGATGCCCTTGGTGAATCAACAGGAACAACTCAGCAGAAATTCAATAAAGTTTTCAGCGAAGAAGTAGTACGAACCGGTAAGGAAGTTCCGGTAACTTTGAGTTCCAATCAGATTCCCAGCGTCAAGAAAGACACAAAAGTGGAAGAGATCAATCTATTCTTTGAAGATTTGACGACGACGATCAGTGTCAATGATGACAAACTGGAATTGAATAACATCAAAGAAGTTACGTTAGCGTTAAAAGGATTTAGCGGGTCAATCGCCTTTGATGAGGAAGGGATCAGTCTGCGCGGCACGGCCAGCAGGATTGAAGTAAACGACGTGGCTTTCTCTTCTGAGAAGACATTAACGATTGCCGTAAGCAAGTTACAGTATCGCACGTTTGATTTAATTGGGCTTTCATTAAAAGATATTGATATCCCCGCGGGAGATGGTTCCTTGACGGTTTCAGATAAGCTGACCTATTCATTAGATGAGGAAGCAGTAAAGATTTATGCCTATCGGGGATTGCTCTCGGTATCCAAAGAAGATAATGTGACCGCTGCGACAACGCTGGAGGGCACGATGCAGGGGATCAGCGTAAGTGGAGAAGAATTGGGAATTAATGTGTGGTAGAAGTACTTTGGCGGTCAATTTTATTCAGGTTATAGCCATTATTATTTTTTATCTGTCCTTAACGATTGCGTTTCTTTATGATTGTTCGAAGAAGAGAAAAATCCAGTTAGGAGCCATCGAAACAACCATTGTGCCGATGATTGTCGGTATTATTCTGTTGAATCTAAATCTGAGATGGTTTTTTTCGGAGAATAATTTCATGTTGTCACTAGGCTTAATATTCTTAATTGGTGGATTTCTGTTAGGAATTATTGCGGTAAGAAATCTTGGAGAAAATAAAAATCCCAACCGCAGCAAGCTGCGGGGTATTTTTAATCTTTCATGGTAATCGATGGCTGTATCAGCCATCACTGCAAGCAGTGGGGTACAAGAAATGAAACAAAGATTTCATTTCTGTACAGAAAGCCACAGGGCTTTCTTGTATTAGACCCATGAAAGAAATAAAGATGACTTCTGGAGAGCAAAAACAAAGCAGAAGAAAAGGTCGCTGATCACTAGCGGATTATACGCGAAAGTTAGACATCCCATTTATACCGCGATGTTATTGTATTATGGCGGTCTGCTTCTGATCTTCTTTCACGGGACAACATTTTTATTATATCTCGTCTTAATTGCTATTCTCATTTATACGGCGGTTGCTGAAGAGAAATTTCTCCGAAAAAGATTTCCGAAGTATAAAGACTACCTGAAAATCACCGGAAGATTTTTCCCAAAAATGAGGACGAGAGGGCAGAAATAACTAATAACTTTTAATACAGCCCTTTTTCTTTCAGTTTCTGCCTCTTCACTTCCCGGCGATATGCGCCATATTTGTCTTCCAAAGAAAATTTTGGCGGCTTAGGGGGAATCGTCTGGGCAGAACAGGCCGGACATTGCTCTGCCAAAGTGTAACGCTGACAGGCCGGGCAATAGCGCAGTTTTTCTACCATTAGGCTGTTTTCTCCCGCTGAAATTCAGCAGTGGAGAGCTTGTCCTGAAAGTCTTCTAAAATGTGCTGTACTTTTTCCAGGTTCTTCTCGGCTGGCTTGTAATCGATATCTTCTATCGTTACCTGATAACGGCCCGCTCCGAGATACGCCAGGCGGACGGTCGGCGATACTTTCTCGATGTTCAGCAGAGTTGTTTTGACTCGCTCTACCCCGTTATCGGCATAGGTGTGCAGGATAATCTCACCTTTAAGGATCACTTTGGGCGGCTTAAACTTATCAGCAATAGCCAGAACCAATTCATCAGCTAATTGTTTCGGAAGGCCTAATTTCAGGAGATCTGCTTGTTTATCGACTACTTCCCGGAAACAGACGAAGAGATAGGGATATTCCATCAAAATTTTGGGGGCGATCTCCCGATAGATCTTTTCTGCCGGCTGCTTTAATTTCTGAGCGACGGCTTTGATCAGATTTTCTGCTTTCAGTTCCTGTTTGATCTCATCTAATTTTTCCCGCTGCTGGGTTGTATTTACCCGGCGCAGGGAAAGATCGATATGGCCTTTTTCGTGATCGATCCGCAGGACTTTGCAGACAATCTGCCGTCCTTCGCTGACAAAATCACGTAAATTGCGGATTCTTCCCGGAGAAACTTCAGAGATATGGATCATCCCCTGCCGATTATACTCGAGCAGGTCAACAAACACCGAGTTAGGATAGATCTTGGTGACTTTACAGAGAACGACCTCGTTCTCTTCGGGCATTCCATGGCGTTGATAGAACATTTCCTTTCGGGGGAGGACATTATTTAAAAGGGTATCGGTCAAAATCAGCGATTTTTCAGAAGAAATATTTTTAAATGAAATAGAAAAAGATAATGTCATGTACCGCTCACTATTTGATGATTGTATAGATAAAGGAATTAAGTTTGAATACACCTGTGATCATCGTTTTTACAGACTCCAGAATTATTCCAATACTCTCGATGAACTTCTCCAAGAAACACAGGAGATTATCTCTGGAAGAGAAAAAGCAGATGTAGAACTGGCGGTGAAGAGAATCCTGTACCCTCCACGGATCGTGAGGGCGCTTGTTGATTGGAAAATAAAAAACACCAGAAATATTCCCGATATTGAAGGGCTGATTATCGATGCTATCCGGGTTGGCCTGGGAACATATCGCGGGGAAGACACGTCTCCATTATTATGCAAACTAAGAGCAGAACTGAGCGAGAAAGACGCTACAGTATTGGATCATGAAGTATTTCAGATGTGTGATTCCGTAACTTGGGATTCGTCTAAACCAGAGTATTCCCGAGCTACTTCACAGGCAATCGCAAACAAAACTCGAAATGATCTTCTTTTTATAGCACTAGGGCATGGTGGAACAGCGGTCGGGATAGATGTCTTTTTACGCTATTGCGATCTGGTTCATTCGGAAGGCTCTCTTTTTTATACCGCGCGCTTTTCACGAGCTAAACTGTTCGATCAGCAGCCGAAGCTAGGAAAAAAAGAAAGAGCTATGCTTAAGCATTGGGCAGCAGGAAGGGATATCGTCGTCTTTGATGAAGATAGCTATAGCGGAAGAACATTAAAATTAGCCAGAAATTATTTTCAAAGATTATTTCCAGGCCAAGAAGTTTGGATAGCTGCCAATTTCATGACGTATGAGGCAAAAGAAGAACTAAGAAAATAATCTCAATTATCTCTTTCCTATTCCAAAACTTCCAACACTCTTGCCGAGATGCGCGATTTGCCGCCGGTAGAATAAGCCACTTCTTTGTTGCAGACCAAACATAACACATTCCGGCTGGCATTACCGAAGATGATCTGCTCATTTTTGCATTTAGCGCAACGGACTTTGATAAATTTACTCTTTGTTTCAGTTTGGCGTTCCATCAGACTAACTCCATTTTTTTAACGCGCAGCCCATACGGCTGGCAGGTTGTTTTCTTGCAGACATTGCAGGTATAGCGCAAATCAGTTTTCTTCGTGTTTTTGACACCAGTACGCTTGAACTTAGTCACTGCTGGCTTGGAATAACGGCCAAGATTGCCGATTCCCCGGGCACGGCCGCGCAAACGAGCGCGATATTTAGAGCCATGGCTGAGCGGGCTGGGCGTGCGTTTTTTATTTTGCGCAACCTTCTGTTCGGTGTGTTTCTTGCAGAACTTGCAGACCCGCTTGATCGTCTTGGGAATCTTCATATCGGTCTTAGGAATACAGCTTATTTATAAAGCTTTTGACGAAGCGTACGTATTTAGTTGTTGGCCAAGAGGCGAGCGAGAGAATCTCCTCGTCAGACGAGGCTGGTGCGTTTTTATTCGGGAAAAAAGCTCTTCCATTTCAGGAAGAATCGCCGAAAAACGCCGAGCGAGCGGCCAACTAAATACGTACAACGAAGCGTACGTATGTCTCATCCCGAAACTATTTCCCTACGCCAAGAGGAAACATTTATGAAGATCTGTTCTGCCCAGGCTTTAATGAGTTATTCGATCTTCAAAAAAGCAGCGGTTAGCGGATTGGCAGCGTTGACCATCAGCTGTGGTGGAGCGCAGCAGAGAGAATTATTTCCTTTGCCGGATATTGCTGAAGGAGCAGAACAGGTCTGTAGTGGTTACAGCAGAATCAAAAAAGTGGAAATAGTTTATGAACTGGTAAAGCGGGAAGGTAATCCCCATCAAGACAGATTGCTTCATCAAATTTTTATTCGGGGGGGAGATAACACGGCCCTCGAACTTCTAGCCTACGGAGATGCATCTTTGGATCTGATCCTTTCCCGAGAAGATAATGGCGGGACGACGGAGTATGCCCTCTCTTTTCCGGACGTAAAATATGAACATGAAATGCATCTGGCGATCACCCCGCATGATGCTCTTCCCTATGAAGAGAAAGAGAGAGCCTTTGTTGAACGATTTGCTGATACTCTCCTTTACATATCTTGTGTTGCCTTGCAGAAAAAAGCAGAACAGGTTAAGAAATGAAAAACCGAATCTCTGTAAGCGGCGGGATATTGAACAAATAAGGTATATAGGAAATATTTATCTACCCACCACCACCCGCTACGGGCGATGAGCTATTCTACGCTTCAAAGATGGACCCTGAGCGGATTGGCAGCACTGATCGTTGGCTGCAGTAGTCCGCAAGTGGTTGCTCCGCTTCCAGATGAAAACGCCGAACAATATGCTGTCCGGGTCTGCGGCGATTATGATCGAGTAGGAAAGATAAAAGCAACATATCGGGGAGTAAAGCGCTTCGGAACGCCGCAGAGGATTGCAGATCAGTTAATTCACGGGCTTTCGATTGAAGGCGGTGCAGAAATGCGCCTCGACCTTTTTGCCTATGAAAAACCAATGCTTCAGCTGGATCTGCGTTCAAAACAGAGGGGAGTTTTCGCTGAATATCATCTTGTTTTCCCCGATATCAACGATGGAAATAACGCGCGCCTTCTCGTGAAGATCGAGAGTGATCCTCCCGAGGAATATCAGATAAAAGATCAACAAAAAGTGCTTGAGCTTGCCGATCTCCTGCTCGAACCAGCATGCCTCGTTCTCAAAGCACTGGAATACCGATCGTGGAATGAATAGGGGCATTAAAGAAGAGATAATGTTCCCGTCAGTGCATCAATTGCCTCTTCTTCAGCTGGCCCGACGGCTGCACAGGTCTTCGTGCCCGGAGCGACGACCGTTCTGCCGGCATCAGTGATCAGCGAGGAAACGAGGCTTTTCTCCTTCGCGTTCTGGAAATAAGCGACTAATTCTTTTTCGTCTTTGACTTTAAGCACGATCTTGGCCATGCCTTCATTGCGCCAGGCTTTGACATCTTTTGGATCTGATTTCAAGACAGCTTCCACAGAAGCATGAGCGGCCTGGGCGGCGAGCTTGCCTTTGGGCAGCTTAAGATCCTGGCGGACGAGGATGACCTGTTTGAGTGGCATGAGGGGAAGAGAAAACAAAAGAATATAAACATGTCGGGTGATTTAGTTACTATCATTAAGGAGTATTAACCAAAATATTTATAAAGAACTGCCAAATATCATTTCAGATGAGTATTGTTGACTTACTTCAAACAGCATTAATCGGAGAGAGAGAGAGGCGCTTACCACCGCTCTCCGATAGTGAACAGAAACGACGTATTGAACAGAATCTGCGAAAAATTTCTGACGGGAAACTGGTGTACTCGGGAGATCCAAACGCTTTTGGCCTGTTTGAAAATTTTGGAAATTGGGCATCGTTTGCGGAATCGATAAACAATCCAGATACGATCAGGGCCGCAATCTATGCTGCTTTCCAGCCATTGTATGATCATCTAATAGACGATAGAAGAATTGGGGTTGAGCCACGAAAAAAAGCAGTAGTATTATTAAATGGGTTAATCACGTTGGGTGTTGATTTTCTGACAAGTTACTATTCCGGAGAACCGGACAAAAAGAGATTTAAAGAAGGTGTCGCTTTACTTAAGCAGGGGTTTGATGAAATATCATTTGCCAACTATCGGCAAAAAGATCGTAATATTGGTCAAAACGCCATTTTCCCCAACGATATTGTTCTATTTCTTCAGGAATATCTGCAACATTCTCTTGATGGAAACAAACCGCATACTGATTATGTTGTTGGCGCTGCATGTGGCTCCAGCGAAGTTGCCATGCCCTTAGCTGGTCTCTTGGGTGTTGATGTCGGCTTTATCCGAAATTCAAAACGAAGAGGAGATAGCCATGCCCTAGTCATTCCAGAACAAGAGCCGGTAATCAAAGAAGCTGCACGAAACAAGAGAGTTATATGTATTGAAGATTATGTCTGTACGGGGAAATCATTACGAGATGTCATGAAAAAAGTGGAAGGATACGGCGTAGCTTCCGTTCAAGGCGCGTCGGTCAGAAATTCTCATGATTGGGGTTTTTGTTTGAAAGAAACAACCGGCAAGAGCGGCTTTCATGTTTATAGTTTTAAATAAAATGGACAAAAAACTCATTCAAAAGATACGTAAACAGAAAAAAGGCCACCTCATCGGAGTTATCGGCGCCACGATGCCGTCACCAGAATATGACCAAGATAGTGGAGTCGAAATAGGACAACGACTAAGGAGATATCTCGAAGGTAGAGACGGATTTATCTTCACGGGAGGCGTCGGAGGGGTGGGCGTAGATATTTACGAAGGTGTAATCCAAGAGTGTGACATAAATGGTTATTACTCTCCCGTCAAGGGAGAATGTGAAAAACGATTTGACGACCGATTCTTTGTTCTTGTTCCGGAGTATGATGAAGAAATAATGCCCCCAAAATCTCTAGCACAATATTTAGGTTTTGGTGGAGAAACTGTTTTATCCGCCCCAAAAAGATTGATCTATCGTCCACCAAGAGAATACTTGGAATTGGGAGAGTCATCCAGCCGTGGATGTTTAGACATTGTTAGAGCAGGAGAAAATATGAGGGAAAGAAGGGAATATGTTGCGGGAATTGCCGATGTCTTGGTTTTGGTTAATGGCGGCAGCGGAACGCTTGACGAGGCATTTAATGCAATGGAAACTTCAGTCCCACTC
Source organism: Candidatus Woesearchaeota archaeon (assembly GCA_016203205.1). GTDB lineage: Archaea > Nanobdellota > Nanobdellia > Woesearchaeales > GW2011-AR9 > JACOZP01. Next base: position 9,232 of record JACQNE010000035.1, on the reverse strand, counting down.
ATTGTTATGGAAGACTCTGGGGGCGCTGCTGCTTTGATCTGTGAAGCAAAAAATGATACACCGCATTGGAAAATAAAAGAACAATTACAAAAAAGAAATCTTTCAATCGAATATCTCCAAGAAGCGGAGATTTATGTTTGCAAGAGACCTGATGAAATCAGCAGTTGTCTTGAACGCTTATTTTAAAACAAAAAAGCAGGAATCATGTTCTCAAAGATCAGATACCATTTTTCTGGCTCCGAGTCCGTCGAGAAGCGTACTTTGCTGTCTTTTATGCGGGATGTGTTCTCTAACAATACACTGGAGTCTTAACGCTAAATCACTTCATCTTCCACTCTTTATCAAAGAGGGTGCTAAAGTAATCGACGAAATAGGGCGCTTCGATCCAAACAGCACAATCATAACTTTTGTGTACATCTTTGTCATCGGTCAAGAAGAGCAGTAATTCCTTGTCATCAACAACACAGAACCGGGCGGTTTCATTCTTATGCTGGCGGGTCTTGGCAAACTTGTTTAATTCGTCAAGGAGATTTCGGTCAACATTTGCTGGAACAGAAACACGAACTTCAACGCCGGCTTTTGCCGCACGCTTAAGATGATTGCCTAACAACTCATGCTTGCGTTCAATGCCTTCTTTAGAGGTCATTAGGGTGATATTTTTCTTTGCCCGCTTGATCATTGATGCGAGATGATCGTAAGCTTTATCCCGGCCGCGGAAGGCGCCGCTGCGATCTGTCGGATCGACTAATTTGATTCCGACCGTATGCAGCGTGTTCAGTTCGCTCAACAGCTCGCTTTGATGAAGATGTGAGAGGATTTTTGCTCTCTCTTCAGCTTCTTCAGAAATGTGTTTTTTGACGCGTTCGATGACTTCAGTAGGGGGAACAGCCAGATATTTGATCGGCTTGCCTACTTTGACGATAATAAAGCCTTTCTTTTCCAGTGATTCCAGAACATCATACGCCCGGGAACGGGGAACATTGGAAATGTCCGATAATTCTCCCGCAGTAGAAACACCGCGTGAGAGAAGTGCTACCCAGAGCTTGCTCTCGTACGAATTTAAACCGAAGTCCTTCAGTTTATTCAGGAAATCTTTTTGAACGATCATGGTTTTTCCTCCAGTTATTGAATGCATCTCAGAACCACTTTTATGATAATTACTTGTAAAATAGGAGGTACTATATAAATCTTTGGGAATTTTAGTACTGTTTAGTAGTATTCTGTTGATCATCAACCGTAAACAATGAGCTATCTCTGACCTGAAATAAGCCGATCCTGGCACCGGCATCCAGCCAGCCGTGGGCGTAATTGAGCGCAGCAAAGGCCAGGACAAGATCCTGCTTGTCCTGATGAAAATGACGGGCATCACTGAAATAAGCGTAAGCCATCTGAAAGAAATCCGCGGCTTGTTCTTTCCGTGCTGGATCAAAGGCTGGTTTGGCTAACGCCAGCGCTTTTTCCGTGACGGAAAAGTATTTGTGCAGTTTCTCTTCCGAGATAAGGTTGTTCATTGGTGGGGGAAAAAAGAGCTGATTTAAAAAATAGAGCAAAGAAAAATGTTGAGATCCTCCTATTTCTCTCTACCTTGCCGGCCGCTTGACCGTGATCGGCAAGACACCTTCGTCATACTCTCGCAAGGCGATCTCGATCGTACTATAATTGATCTTTTTCAACTCAGCGGCATCAAGCTTGATCAGGAAAGGCGCGCCCATCGATAGTTGCAGGGCACGCGAACCGATCATCCGCGCTTTTTCGTATTTGGTATATTCAAATTCTGGAGTAACGGGGGCAGATTTTTTCATGGTACGTGTTTATGCAGGACCTCTCTCAGCGTTTTTGCTTTTTCAAAAGCAAGATCAACCATCGCGCCGACTTCTTCCGCATTCAATGGACCTTCACCGCCTTTTTGCAAAGCAGAAAGGATATTTTTGTTGTCCAGAGCGACGGTAAGACGGGATTCGGCAACTTTCTCCTCTTCGACTGTCGGATCAACCAGCAGGCTGCCATTGACTTTAGAAATCGTAATGGCAATCGGTTCTTTGACCAGAGGAAGAGAAACATCTGTTTTCTTCTTGTAATCGATGACATTGGTTTTCGGATCGACATACGGAAATTTAGCGGAGCGCAAGGCTGCAAGAGCGGCCAGGCTGGCGGCATCAAACAGATTTCCCGCATCATTTAATGTGATGATATCGATGATTACAAACCAAGCTTTCTCGCCCGGTGTGATACAAAGTTTCTTAAGATCGAGGGCCTTTGCTTCGCGGATGCCGCGGTCGGTGACACGGGCAAGTTCGATGGCTTTGATCCCCGGCGGACCAGGTTCGTATTCCGGACTGGAGAGCGGAGTAAGTTCAACATTGATCATGATCCCGCCTTGATCCGCGGTATCGGGATAAGGCTTCTCCAAAGAAAGCTTCACGCCGGCGAGCACGATTGTTTCGCCGATCTGCACGCGGCTTGAGCCTTCAGCAGTCCAGGAAATTCCGGTTTCGATGACTAGTGGCTGGCGGTAATCATGCAGTCCGCGTCCGTCCAGACGTTTTCCCTGTGCGGCCAGGGTTTTTATTGTTTCTTGATTGACGATCATTTTTAAGCTCCTTTGTCTTTATTCTGAAGAGTAATTCTCTTTTAAGGCGTTGACCTGCACCTGATAGACTTTTTCAGTTGCCTCTTCTCCCAGCTTCAATAATTTCAGCAGCATCTCTTTGGAGAGTTCACCATCCATCTGCAACAAAGTCAACTGCTTGGATGCATGAAGCATGGCAATGGGCGTGTCGGCAACTGGCGCATCATGGGAATCCGGATTGAATTCTCCGATATGTTCCTCCCGGTAATCAAGATCAGCGACGAGACGATCATCAACACGGCCGACGGCAACGGCGCTGACCATGTCTTTCATCGGGATGCCGGCATGAGCGAGAGCCATGGCTGCCGCGGAGATGGCGGCGCAACGCGTCCCGGCATCAGTCTGCGGTAATTCCACAAAAACATCGACAACCGAATTGGGAAAAGCAGAGAGATCAACGAGCGGCGCCAGAGATTCTTTCATCACCATGGCAATTTCCTGAGCGCGGCGGCTTGTTCCCGGACGGATACGCTCTCCCGAACCGGAAAAGGGCATCATCGTATAATAGCAACGTAGAACCCCTTTCTGGGGGTTGGCCAAAAAACGCGGGAATATTTCCCGCGGCCCATAGACCGCGGCGATTGCCCAGGTATTTCCAATCTTAAACCAAGCGGATCCTTCAGCATTGGGGATAACTCCTACTTTTGCTTCCATCGGACGCAGATCATTATCTTTTCGTCCATCTAATCGTGATTTATATGTCATCTTAGGCCTCCTCCGGCGCAGCTTTCTCTGTTTTTCGTTCCGGGAGCTTTTGCCCGCCAAGGAATTGTTCTACCCGTTCAGTAAGACCTTCCAGATGTGATTTTTCCTCGATCAGCTTGATTGCTTTCTCGGCAAGAAATTCTCCCTCGGGAGTTCCGTTAAGCCAGACCAACCCATTTTGACCGACGGTGATTTCACAACCAGTCTTCTCTCTCAAGAGAGTGATCATGCTCGCTTTCCGGCCGATGATCCGCGGTACTTTCTGGGCATTGACTTTGATAATTCGCCCTTCACTGATCTTACGCAGGCCAGGCTCACGCAGAGTCAGGTCAATCAAATTTTGCGAAGTGACATTGATGATTTTGACGACAAGATAATCGCCGATGGCAAAAATCTTGCTGAGATCTTCTTCTTTCTTGATGAAGCGGGTCGTGGCATCTTTGACATTAAGCATCGCCGAATAAGCTGTAGCTGTATCAACCCGCCAGCCGCTCATCGTGATATCGGTTACCTTGCCGATGATCTTGTCTTCTATCTTGGGAAGATAGGGCCCAGCCAAAGGTGTTATTTTGAGCACGCGGCCGGCGACTGAAACCAAGCCGAGTATTTTGGCGTGGATCTTATCCCCGACGCGATAGGTATTATCACCGGGAAGAAAGTCCATCCCTTCTGCGAGAATTTCTCCAGGGACGACCACAGCCCGTTCTTGAACGACAACATTACTGGTATTACTCATATTTATTTTTTTTATCCGCTGGGAGAGACTCTTTGTCTGATCTGAGATATATGTTGGTGATGATGGCACAATATGGTGAGAAAGGCCATCGTCAGCGGATTTCCTCCTTGTTATCTCTCTGTTTGTACTCCGATTGGCTTCTTATTTAAAAATGTAACGGTTCTGAGATGCTTTTTATGGTTTGGGGAGAATGGATGAAAAATTAGTCAAAGACGAGAACCGATAGGCACAATTCCTTTTCTGAGTGATAACAGCGGAGAGTGCTGCTTGGTCACAATGTTCGGTCTGAAGTGCTATTTCACCGAAAGGTTGGGGTGAAAACTATCTTTTTGCATGGCTCTTTGGGAAGCATTGACTTTAGTTTGGTTTTCACCAGACCGAACGGCTTGCAGCACTCTCTTTCGTTTTTGGTGTTATCACTTACCCTTCCGATTGGGCCAACCCACAGAATTATTGACCACTAAATCCCGCACCGCAATAAAAAGACCATCTTCCGATAAGCTTGTAAACTTTTGTGCATATGAACGATATACTCCTGTGTTTCTGATTTGATATAAAATACCCCAACAAGGAACGTTATGATCGTATACCGGCAAAAGAAAAATGTGATGTAGGTCTTCTATGGGTATATCATATTTATTTTTAATCCATGACTTTGGGATACCCTCGAGAAAAAATATAAGAACGACACTTTTAACATTCCAAATAAAATTTCTCCTGGATTTATCTTTTGAAACAAACAACGCCGCAGAGGAATATCTCAAGTCGGGACTCTTAAGGGTTTCAAGTTCTCCCGTATAAAATTTGATAAACCTGCCCCATTTATTTTTAATTCCTTCATTTTTGTTAAATTCTACCTGCAATCGTGCAATCAATTTTGGATAATTTTCATGAAGATCAGCCTCTAGACCAACTAACTCACGCTTACTCACGACGGCCCCTTTTTTCTTTCCGAACCCAAATAATCCCATGATGTACCTCCGCTTTTTCTCTTGCCCCTATTTCAGCATCTTCCGGATCTCATCGTCACTGAGCTTTGTCCAGCGCCGATTCTTGGAATCAACATAGACAACATCAACACGTTCTACATTAAATTCAGCACCAAGAAATTCTTTTATCGCGGAAAGGCCGAGCTTGATCCCCTCTTCGAGAGAAAGATTTGGTTTGTACTTCTTCTGGAGAATAGCGTCAATTTCAGCTTCGCCTTCACCGATGACTGCGGCCCGATATTGGTAATAGAGCCCGTAAGGTTCGGTGAGGAACAACTTGATGCTGCCGTCATCTTCCACGCCCCCGACAAGCAGGGAGACACCAAAAGGGCGCAGGCCGGCGCTCTGTGTGCAGACCTGTTTTAGATCAGCAATTTCTTTCACCACGGACAGAAGATCTATTTTTGAATCATACGTCACCGCGTGCTGCTGGGCTTTCAACTGTACACGATCGATCAAGACCCGAGCATCTGAAATAATTCCTGCCGCAGTGGCAGCGATATGATCATCGACCCGGAACATTTTTTCAATCGCTTCCGGAACCATCAATTTTGAGCCGATGCGCTTATCGGCAACAAGAACGACCCCATCTTTACAGGTAATTCCTAACGCTGTCGAACCTTGCCGAACTGTCTTTTTAGCGTATTCTACCTGGAGCAGCCGCCCATCAGGAGAAAACATCGTGATCGAACGATCATAGCCCATCTTATCAATCATTTGTTTTTGTGGATTCATTATACAACACCTCGCTTTCTGTGTAATTTTGATCTGTGTAATTCTATGTGCGTAATTTTAGCTTTGGCTGAACGCAGCGACAGCCTTCTTGAGGATGCCCGAAGTAGTGATTGAGTGAAGGAGAACGGGAGTGTTTTTAATCTTTTTGATTAGGATCAGCGCTGATTTGACTTCATCCACATAATGGTGATTGATTTTGAGCACAAATTGGTTGTTTTGGGAGAGATCTTTAAAGAACAGTGGCGCTGCCCGGGCCATGCCCAACTGCCCCAGGAAATCCTGCAACGCCTGCTCAACTGCTTCCTGAATCTCTGCAGCGGAAAATGTTTTTTCTGCCCTTATCTTAAAAACAAGATAACGCTTGCGTTGCTTGAGCGAGGGAAGCAGTTTCATAAAGATAAGAAAGCGGGTTCACTTATAAAATATGCGAAAGTCTGTACGTATTAAGTCTGTGCTCGGGCAGGTCGGTCTGCCTCGTCTCGCCCAGAAGCAGAGAAAAGTTGAACTGAAGAATGATGTTCAGAGATGAGCGAGACCATAATCTTTCTGTCTGATAGCAACGCTCGGCAGACCATCTTGACCTAGTCCGCACAGACTTAACTAAATACGTACGAAAAGTCTGCGGCTGCTCAATCAATAAACTCTTCTTCTGGTTCTTCTTCGTCTCCATCACCATCATCACCGTCGTCATCCTCATCACCGCCAGCCATCTTTCCGGCAAGCATGCCTGGGTCGTTGGTGAAGACCGTTTTGGCTGCCGTTTTTGGAGAAAGGGCAGCTGTCGATACGGTACCTGCCGCCGTCCCTCCCATAACTTCAATCTTGCCAAATTTACCCGTAGAAAGCTGTTTTGCTCCTTTATACTCGGAACACCAGCCATTTTGGAGATGGACTTTATCGCCGACATTGACCGTATCAACATCGTCATTCCAGAGAGTTAATGTTATTTCGCCTGATTGATCTTTAAGCGTGGCATTGCAGACTTTTCCTTTCTTGCCAAATTTCTCAAATGTACGCGCCGCTTCTTTGGTTTTCACTTCAGCAACAAGATCAATATTCCCCTGGTTTGGTTTCACATCTTTGATTTCCATGGCGACTGATGGAAGAAATTGGTTATTTATAGTTTTCGCTTGTGGAGCAGTAGAATCAGGGCGGCGAAAAAGATTGGATGAGAGTGAGCACTTCATCAATTCTTCCTTCAAGATTGGAAGATGAAAGATAATGGACCCTCTTTGGAGAAATCTTTAGCTCTTTTAGAGCACGGCGGATATTCAGATCAATAGCTTGTTGGTAAGAATCATCTTGCGGACGCATCGTATCTCCCACGAGCGGAAAAACACCGATCGGAAAATAGATCCAATGATCAGTAAGCGAAGCGTAATGAGTGACCATTTTCCGAATGAGTGGTTCTAATTTTGTGTCAGATTTTTGTTTTAACGTCAGGAAATATCCCAAATTATCCAGCACAGAACGATCCGTGATGGTGATGTTATCGGGATTAATCAATGGATTTGTTTGCGGATCGATAACACTCCAGGAGTTGATGTTCATCACTTCAAATACGCCGATACCAACAGCATCGATCAGTTCATACGGAGTATGATAACCAAAGGCGGGAATTTGATGGCGAATCCCTTCGCTGAAAAACTGCCATTCAGGGTGTCTTGTTTGCAAAGCGTTAAAGACCGTCGTTTTCCCCGTACCATGAGCACCAATCAGCGAGAAGAGCATAAACCTCTTAAGATTGGTCCTGTTTAAAAGAATTATGGCTCATTTCTTCAGATACGCCTTTCTCCAATATTTCCAGCGCCTGCCGCAGCTGAGGATACCATTGCTTCTGCTCTTTACGCGGCAATCTCTGGTAAATCTCACCCATTTCAGCATAGCGCTGCTGCTGGCCCTGCAGCGTACCCTGATTGACTTGCTGCGCCAGAACTTCCAGACGTTTGACCGAATGGATAATGTCCTCTATCCTGCCACGGATCTGCAGCAAAGGGCCATAGCATTTCTCTTTCCTGCGCTCCGAGAGTTTCTCGTAATGCTGATACATTTTTTCGTACTCTTGTTTAAGGCTGGCGAGTGATTCTGTAAAGAGAAGTGTCTGGAAATGATCCAGACGGGAAGCAAGCCGATGAGATGAAGAAGGCCATTTTGCCGGGAAGTAAAGAAAATCAAGAAGAGTAAGGGCTACAGCCAGCGCCAGGCTTAACATCCGCAGGATCGGATTGTCCAAGACGAAATAGGCCATTAATAGTAACAATGGCACAAACAGGCCGATTGCCAAGAGGATAACAAGTGAAGGAAAGCGCTGGCTCATGGTAATTCTTTGAAATTGGGCTTGTTTATAATATTGTCGGCAAAAAATATTTGTTTAGAGAATCTTGTCATTTGATCTTATCTTCTAGCTGTTTCTTCTTTTCCGAAAGATAGTTTTCTGTCGAAGTGATTGGACGACCTAATTCTTTTTCGGTTTCTATTCTGGCATTGCCAGCTATTTTGCCGCCCCTTTTAGCTGCGTCTTCAACTTCTGTAAATCCCTGCTTGTCTTCTGCTCTAGTGATCTCGGTAGATACTCTTTCTCCTAACATTGTGAAGATGAGTTCAAGATCATTCATATGATCTCTTAGATTTTCTTTCTTTAGCCCTTTGAAGTCTTTGTATTCGTGAGGAGTCATGCCAAAAGTGGCTTTACTTATTTCGGCTGTGAGAATAGCAAATTCTTTCTCCGTTCCAACATCTCTCTTTTTCCACTCGCCTGTGAGTTCATCCCGGATGGCGATTCCTCTTACACGCTTTTCAATCCAAATCTCAGAATAGCCTTTTGCTTTATACAGCTCCTTCATCCGTTTCTGAGCTAATTCTGGATTTTCTATTTCTTGGACACGTTCATAGCCTATTTTTGCAAGCCATAATTTAAATGGTTCGGCTTTAGGGGATGGAATTGATTGGACAATTCTGAACGCACCTTCCGTATTGACACAATCCGTCTCTCTTAATTTCCCATCCTCAGCAGGCAGTTTCAACTGGTTACAATTTGTAACCGTTTCATTTCCAGACTCTTCGATAAGACGAAACTTGAGAACTTTCCAGTAGTTTCTCGGATCTTTGCTTTCCGAAAGAATGCCAACAATATCAACAACTGAAAAGTACCATTCGTTGTTATGCCAAATCTTACGAATATGTCGATCTTCAAAGACGGAGAGTTGAGTAGTGGTTGTTTTCATGAAGATATCAAGATGGGATGAGGTATATAAGTCTCACCCGCACTTGACTAGTGGGGAGTGGGTTCTATGCACAATATCACTTGGAAGAGATGTTTTTGGAGTTACTCTTCCTATGTTACACTGCGCATAGAAAGTGTTATACGACATATTACTCGGCACCTACATTAAACCTAAACTACAGAAATATAGAAACATTTATATAATAGTTATACCT
>JACQNE010000033.1 GCA_016203205.1 Candidatus Woesearchaeota archaeon | reverse complement strand
TACGAGCTCTGTAGAAAAAGTCCTCCTGGCCATTGACCGTGGCGAAAACCAGTTGGGTGGATGGTTGCGTACGAGTTATTCTCATCGCTGGTTTTCGCACCTATTCCTGTAGATCGCTTCCCACGGTCAATCTTAAGGCCAGACGGACGACTTTTTCTACTAAGCGATTTTCACCAAAACATTTAAATAACCACCCCAAATATATTCTTAAAAAGCATCATTGGAAGGCAGAAACAGGGAGACGATCCTCCATCGGAATCATTCTCATTCTGTTTCACTGTACCCCTGTACAGTTCCCCACCGGGGTTTTTTCCAAGGAGGAAACATATGTCAACTACATTTGAAACAATAGGAGTTATGCCGCAAATTGTCAAAGCATTACAAGAAATCGGCTTCAGCAAGCCCACGGATATTCAAGAGAAAGCGATCCCGCTGATCAAGCAGGGAAAAGACCTTATCGGCATGTCCAAGACCGGTTCGGGAAAAACAGCTGCGTTTGGCATCCCATTAATCGAAATGATCACGCCGGGCAGAGGAGTCCAGGCAATTATTCTTGCGCCTACACGGGAACTGGTACATCAGATCTCTATCGAATTAAAAAAATTCTCAAAATATCTCAGCTGCCACATTGCCAGTGTCTTTGGCGGCGTAGCCATGAATCCGCAGATTCAGGAGATGTCCCACGCGGAGATCATCGTTGCCACACCGGGAAGGATGCTCGATCATCTCCAGCGGCGGACAGTCAGCCTTTCCGCCATAAAATTCTTTGTGTTGGATGAAGCAGACAAGATGGTGGAGATGGGCTTCATTGAAGACGTGGAGCGGATTCTCTCTGCCACATCGGTAGAGCGTCAGATCATCCTGTTTGGGGCGACACTATCTAAAGAGATTGAAGGGATCAGAAATAATCACATGCATCAACCGGTGACGGTGGAAGCAGAAATGCATGTAAAAGAAAATTTTCTGGAGCAATACTACTACAATGTCGATCAGCGCGAAAAATTCTCCCTCTTAGTTCATCTCTTGAAGAAAGAGAAAAGAGATTTGGTGATCATCTTTTGTTCCAAACGTTCAACTGTCGAACTCTTGACCAAGAATTTGCGTTTGCAAGGCATCAAAGCTGACATGCTGCACGGGAAGATGACACAGAACAAACGGCTCCACGTCATTGATCAATTCCACGCGGGGAAAGCAACAATTCTTGTTGCTTCATCTGTTGCCGCCCGGGGATTGGACATCAAAGATGTCAGCCATGTCTTTAATTACGATCTGGCGCAGGATCCACAGGAATATGTGCATCGGATCGGACGGACAGCGCGTGCCGGAGAATCAGGAAAAGCGATCACCCTCCTGGGTTATCAGGATCATGATACGTTCCGTCAGATCCTTTCCCGCTATCACTTAACTGTCCATGAGCTTCCCAAAGAGAAATATCCTCTGCTCGGGTTCAATACGCACTTTGAAGACCGGGAACGCCGTGATGGTGGTTTCCACCGGGGCAGCCGCTTTCCGCGTGATGAACGACGGCCTTTTCCGCCGCGCCGGCGCAATTACTCACGTTCAATGACCCGGGATTGATCATGGTCATTTCCAAGGTAATTGATCTGAATGGTAATATATCCGGTTCAATGCTCATCGAATAGGGAATTTTCCGCAGAGCCAGCGGTTGCATAATCTTTTTATTCTTCAATGTCTTAGTTCCACCAATGGCTGAGCTCCAGAGAGATCTTCGTGTCGTTCCTTCGGAAGCGGTTTTCCCAGAATTAGCCGGTAATCTCAATGTCAAAGTATGCGATGATCAATTGTTGATCTGTCCGGATATTTATCATCGTCTAGAACAGATTCAACCAGTAAGAGCGGCAAGTGATCTCTTTTTATTTCTGGAATCATTTTCCGAAGATGTAGCTGAAGCGCTTGGCTGGGCGCCGAATCATATCTATCTGGCCCATCAGTCTTTGGCTCATCTGCTTCTCCACTATCTTGTGCCAGAGCAAATCAGTTTTCCATCTTTGCCTGCCGATGTTAAACTTCCCGAATTAGCTTACGTTGAATTCACACAGAAGTATCGCCAGTAATCCGTATGCCTGTTAGAGAACTGGTTAGAATCATTTTGGGGTTGCGCTGCACTGCGTGTTGTGATTTTACTCAACGAAGCGCTGAGAGCAGACTATCCATGGTCGGAAAATATAATGTTTTTTCTTGATACCATTTCAGCATACCTAACTGGCCATCTCCCCGGTTATCTCCTAACAGTTCTGGTGAAGTCATGATCTCAAATCCCCGATCAACGGCCGAAAGAGCAGTCCGATAGACACATTTTGAAGAATAGATGCCCATCAAGATTAATGTTTGTGCATCCCAGCGTTGTAATTGTCTTAACAAAGCAGGATTGGAGAAAGCATCATCCTTTTCTTTTGATAGTACTCTGTTATACCTATTCCCCACAACTTCTCTTCTGATTCGTCTAATTGTTCTTCTCCCCCCAAATATATGTACGGCGATTGTTGGAATTTCTTCTTCACGGCAATATTTGACCACATTATACGTGGCATCAATTAACTCGTTTTGTTTTCTCTCATCTGGCATTTTTATTAAAAACGGCCACTGCAAGTCGATAACCAGGGCAACGAGGCCGTCAGATTCCGGTTTGTCTCTTTTTCCCATTAATCTTCATTTTCTTTCTCTTTTAAAAAAGTTTGGGCAAAAATGGCTTTGTGTAAAAAGTCTGCTTCGCAGGAAGTGCCGTGCCCAGCGCCGCTGTTTAGACATTATTCTGCAAGAGAATTGCTCATCTTTTAGCTTAACAGCGGCCAATAATTTTTTCTTACGAATCGTAGTTCGCTGTGCACCTCTTGGCACAAGAAATGTGAAGAATATCTCATTTCTGTGCAGAAATACAATCGTGGTTGTATTTTTTACACTTCACACTTTTTACACAAAGCCGGCAAAAATTACCCATTTTGTTTCACCAGAGCTAAAAAAATACGAAAAAGTGACAGACCCTCTCACCCAAACCGGTCAAGACTTTTCTGCTCTTCCAAGCGTTTCACTTTTATCTTGCGCATCAGGTTATCATCGTGTTCCAGAAGCTGCTGGATTTCCTGTGCTCGGGCAATGACTGGTTGAGGCAGGCCGGCAGCCTTTGCTACATGAAGGCCATAACTTTGGTCTGTCCCTCCGGCGATCAGTTTCCGCAAGAAGATAACGTTCCCCTGATCTTCTTTAACGGCAATGTTATAATTTTTTATTCTCGGCAGCTTCTCCGCCAGGGAATTTAGAACATGGTAATGTGTTGCAAAGAGCGTTTTTGCTTTAAGCACATTATGGATGTGCTCTGCGACGCTCCAGGCGATGGAAACGCCATCGAAAGTAGATGTCCCCCGGCCGATCTCATCCATGATCAGCAAGCTTCGTTCCGTGGCATTATGAAGGATTGCCGCTGTTTCGGTCATCTCCAGCATGAACGTGGATTGTCCTGAACTGATATCGTCAGCAGCTCCGACGCGGGTAAAGATCCGATCGACAATACCAACTTGTGCTTCCTCGGCCGGAACAAAGCTGCCGATCTGCGCGAGGAGAACGATCAATGCCACTTGCCTCATGATTGTACTTTTTCCGGCCATGTTTGGACCAGTGATCAACACCATCTCTCCGGCAGCGAGCGAAATATCATTGGAGATGAAACGCGGCTCGACTCGCTCGACGACCGGATGGCGTGCCTTGCGTATCTGAAGAACACTTTTGTCTACGAAGTGCGGGCGGCAGTACTGATATTCAACTGCCGTCTTGGCCAAAGAGCAGAGCACGTCAAGCATCGCTAATTTCCGGGCGATTTCCTGAAATTGCTCAACGTGCTGGAGAAGCCCCTGGAGGATCTGTTGGTATAATCGATACTCCAATTCGCTCATCTTCTCTTCGGCAGTGAGGATTTTCTCCTCGATCTGCCTCAATTCTTCCGTGATGAAGCGTTCGCCTTGGGCCGTCGTCTGTTTTCTGGTGTAAGAAGCGGGAACCTGTTCAAGATTTTTTTTAGTCACTTCGATAAAATAACCAAAGACTCTGGTGTATCCTATTTTGAGACTGGCAATGCCTGTCCGCTGTCTTTCCCGTTCTTCAATGTCTTGGAGAAAACGCCGGCTATCTCTCTTGATCGTCGCCAATTCGGCTAATTCGGGGTGAAATTCCGGTTTGATCATCCCTCCTTCGCGGATCGTCGCGGGCGGATCATCACGCAACGCGCTGCTGAGAAGATCAAGCATCGGCTCCAGCAGCGGCAATGATAGTATCTTCTGAAGCAATGGTGACGAAGGTGCGTTTTGCATTTTCAGCTGGATCTGGGGAAGAAACTCCAGGGAAGTACGGAGCGAGACCAGATCGCGCGGAGAAGCCGTCCCGTACTGAACTCTTCCCATCAGACGTTCGATGTCGGCAATTTTCGTGAGCAGAAAACGTAATTCTTCGCGAAGAATCGTCTCCTTAGCCAGAATCTCCACCGCATCCAGCCGTTGTTCGATTTCCTCAACATTGAGCAGCGGTTCGCGCAGCCATTTCCGGAGCAGCCGTGATCCCGCCGCGGAATTGGTCATCTCCAAAACGGAAAGCAGCGTTCCGCGCTGACTTCCATCACGGATGTTCTGGAGGATTTCCAGATTGCGGAACGTGCTGGCATCAAGCAGCATCGTCTGCTGGTTGCTGCGCAGGATCAGCGTCTTGATGTGAGCTGCGGAATTCTTCTGTGTATCGATAACATAATGGAGAAGAGCGCCAGCCGCACTGACTATGGAAGAATCTGCACTGACTCCAAAAGAATCAAGCGTCGGCCGCTGGAAGTGACCCAGCAATTTTTGCCCGGCATTTTTCTTGCTGAAAAAATAATCATCAAGTGTATTTACGGCACAGCCCTGCGCTTTTATCTGCTGGATCAGTTCGGTGTTAACTTGCAGGCTTGCGGGGATGAGGCACTCCCTCGGCCGAAGCCGCACTAGATCGTGAAGGACTGCACTTTCCTCGGTATGGCTGGTTGCCCAGAATTCTCCGGTGGAAATGTCACACCAGGCGACGGCATGCTCATCTTTGGAGACGGTTAAGGCTAACAGATAATTATTTTCTTTTTCCTCGAGGATCGACGATTCGATCACCGTTCCGGGCGTTACGATCCGCACCAAACCGCGCTTGACCAGCCCTTTAGCCTGCTTTGGGTCTTCTAATTGCTCAATGATCGCCACTTTGTGGCCTTTTCTGATGAGTTTGCCGAGATATGGTTCAAGAGCATGAAAAGGAATTCCCGCCAAAGGCGCGCGTTTTTCTCCTTTTCCCCGGGAGGTAAGTGTAATCTCCAGTTCCCTTGCCGCGGTAACCGCATCTTCATAAAACATCTCGTAAAAATCCCCCATGCGCAGCATGATCAAACAGTCGGGATGGATTAGTTTAGCATCACGATATTGTTTCATTCCTGGAGTGAGGTTTTCTGGTTGAACATCCAAGACGCTGGGGGATTTAGCCATTTCTTTATTTTCCATCTCTCCACTTTTAAAGATTATTGTGATTGAAGGAACAAGATTGAATGGACAAAAGACAGCTCTCTTTTTTAACAAAAAATTTCTGCAATTTTTTTTCTGTTGAAAAGAATTGCTCATTTTCCTCCGACGAGAAAATACAAAAAATCGTCGAGAAAAAAAGCGGGGAAACATTAATATAAGATAACCTCTATACTAGAATCATCAATTAAAAGAGGTGTGTGATTCAATGGCTAAGAAAAAAGCAGCTGCTAAGAAAAAAAGACAATAAGTGAACATTGTCCTTAGTTAAGCTAAGCATTTGGTTCTTCTTTCTTTTTTTTCTTTTGATCATCTTTTCTCTGTTTTGAATGATTCGGACAACTTCTGTTTTGAGAACTTTGCATAATTAATTTTTTCTTGTGCAAAATCCTCTTTTGTCTGCTTCTATTTCTTCCCCGAGAATTCACTTCTTTACTGAGTTTCCCCTTTCAGCTTCCGGTGTTTATGGTAGTGTGCGCTTCTCACTCCATCTTCTTTGATGCTCTTCTTTCTCAATCCGAAAAGGATGAGCCAGCCGATGAAAGAGATAATCGCAACGAAGAACAGTGTATAGGCGAAACCGATAAATTCGGCAATGGCTCCGCCGATCGCGGCTGTTCCCGCAGTTCCTAATCCGGTCGCTGTTGAATAAAGGCTCCATTCATAGCCTTCGTGCTTCTTGTCCAGATTGATGCTCCATAACGCCAGCCACGTTGGAAACGCAAGGGCACTGCCGATACCATAAAGCACCTGCGCCGCATAAATATGATAAATATTGGTTGAGAAAAGATAGAGGATCGGCGTGAGTACAGTCAGGAAAGCTCCGATCATCAGCCATCCTACTTTGTTATCATGCTTATCAACATAGCGCGAAAAAGGAAGCTGGGTGATACCTTTCACGAGAAGATAGATCGTACTGGCAACGCCTGCTGTAAAGATTGTACCGCCGGCGATATTGTCTTTCACGAAAATGGCAAAAATCGGGCCGATCAGTCCAAAACCGGTGGCCACGAAGAGATCCGAGAGGAGCAAGAGCTTGATGATATTATTCATGAGTATTACCAATTAATTAGTATTGCCCAATTTCATCTTCGGCGATGGACGCGGGCAACAACGTGTGCCGGATGCGGATCGTTAAATTTTAATTCTACGATGAGGCGGTTCATCACCTGATCACGAGTGATATATCCCATAATCTGTTTTTTCTCTTTGACCGGAATGATCTCGGTCTTTTTCTCCGAGAAAAAGCGGAAAGCAGTATAGGCCGAAGCTTTCCGGGTCAAAGACGGAAGACGTGATAACGGCAGGGCGAGTTGTTTTACTTTCATCACTTTCTGGAGCTGCGGGGAGATCTGGGCCAGCCGCTGAAGGTCGATAATTCCCTGGAAAGCCGCGCCTTGCACCACAAAAAAACGTTTCCCGGAAAGGGCATCTTTCTTCAGGAATTCAGAGAAAAGCAGATCTGCTGAAAGGAGCGGCAGGTCAGTTTGCAGCAGCTCTTCTACTTTTACGGAAGAAAGTGTCTCTTTCACGACGACCTGCTCATAGCTGGCGCCAGCGATGACATAGAGAAATCCTCCCAAGAGGACAAACCATAATCCGTTCGCTGTTCCAGCAAAAAGAGCATAAAGACCGAGGAAGAAAAGAACACCGGCAACAAATTTGCCCCCGCCCGCGGCTATCCGCGTCGCTTTTTTCAGGTCTTTGAAGTATCCATACAAAATTGCCCGAAAAGCTCTTCCTCCATCTAAAGGATAACCCGGAACGAGGTTGAAGATGGCCAGGACAAGATTCAGCTGAAAGAGATAATAGGTTATCGCCGTGACATAAAAATTTCCATCCCAGCGATACAACCCATAACATACACCCGCCAGGACGAAGGAGAAGAGCGGACCGGCGATGGCCATGAAAAATTCTGATTTTGGGTCGATGTCCTCTTTAGAGATTCCGGCAACACCGCCAAAAAAGAAGAGGGTGATCGAATTGACTTTAATCTTTTTCCAGCGTGCGACCAGCGAATGGCTTAACTCATGGAGAAGGACGGAAACGAAAAGGAGAAGCGCGGCGCTGATGCCCATCAGCCAATAACTTTGGGCGGTAAGATTAGGATAATACTGGGGAAAGAAGCCGCCGGCCAGGCTCCAGGCGAGGATGACAAAGATAAACCACCAGGAAAAGTGGAGATAGATGTCAATCCCCAGAATGCGCATGACTTTTGTTCCGCTCTCCATCTATCTCTTAATGGCCGTATTCCTTTAAAATGCTTTGTTGTCATTCTAAAATAGATAACTGCTTGGCTGTTAAGAGTGTGAAGATGGCTTATCTCCCGCCAAATTTTTGTTCATAAAAATGGCCCATGGCAAAACTCCAAGCGCTGACGTACGGCCCTTCTTCGTACGTACCATAACGGGTGAAATCACCTTCTCTGATTGCTTTCTTCACTTCACCCATCCCACTCCGGACGATGGTTTCAGTGATGCCAATCCCGCATAGTTTGACTTGTTCTAACCGTCGATGGGCGTCTGAGCTGCTAATTCCGGGGATATCAAAACAATCAGTGAATTCTGCGGCCAACTTATTTGCTTTTTGTACATGCCATTTCAATTGAGCATTATGGGCTTCGATAGCATCCGGCCGCCCTTGATCGCTACGATTGCATAAATTAGCCAACGCCATTTCCTCCCTCACACCTAAAAGATGATAGCGAAGCAGTCCCCCTCTTTGAACATAAGGGTGAACAATGATAGCCAAGCCATCCCGATCATGGATTTCTTTGATCGTATCTATCGTGCTCTCTCTTTCGGGGAGATAATCGCCAATACTTCCGACGGCAAGGATTTCGAAAGGGTATTCAGTATCCTCGGGTGAAAGCTCTTGTGTTTTACAGAAATAACCATCTCCTACTTTGGCTAATAGCCCCGGCGTGAGTTCATCAAAAGCAATAGTACCTTCCAGCTTGCGGATAGCTTGTTCATATACCAAATTTCTTTTGGTTTTGTTATTTTGTCCAAGACCAACCAAGCCAGAAGAAGAAAGCATGCCTACAGTTTCATCATAAGAATGATATGTTGCGGGATGGGCATGGAGGTCACAGAGAACTTCGCCTCGCTGAGCTGCAACAGGTTGCATACTTTGGTGATCCAGATAAACGCCTGCTGTAGCACCTGCAGTAAAGAGCCCAAGACCAATACCGCTGCCGATGAGAAATTGTCTCCGTGTATGTTTCATATTATTCTATTAAATAAGAGGCAGCTTTAAAAATGTTTTGAGAGAATTAGCGTAGTAGAAAAAGCCGTCCGCTTGGCCTAAATCTAGTCATTCCATTCGTGAGTCAAAATGCACTGCTCCGACCACCGGCATTTTGACGATTGACCGTGAGAAGCGATTTACAGGAACATGTGCGAAAACCAGCGATTGGAATAGCTCATCTGCAATCAGGAACACCGCCGGTTTTCGCCACGGTCAATGGCCAGGAGGACTTTTTCTACGAGCCGAGAGAATTTTAGGTATCCATTTCAGGACCGATCTCTTTCGCTTTCTTCCATACTTCCAGAAAGTAAAATTCCATCGCTTTGGCTAATGGACCATGTAATATCTGTAGATTATATCTTTCCGGTGCCTCGTTTCCTTTGAGCGTGATTTTACATTCTTTGCCGTCTGCGACAAAAATAGAAAAGTTGTCTAAAGGCATGTACCTAATCTTTATTCCTGCATCCCGATATGCTTTGATGACACTCCATTTCTTTTCTGGAGGGCCGACAAGAATAATGCGCACATCGACACCCCGTTTGACGGCAGCACGAAATTCATGCAGACGATGATATTTGTCCGCGACTTGCGTCATTTTCCAGCCAAGGATAAAATACGTTTTCTGGACACGTTTGACCACATCGCTATAGATATTCACCGAGGCTTCTTGGCCCTGTGTCAGGCGGATAACCTCTTTCTTTTCAGAAAGCGTTTTGCTGTGAAAAATTGCGGCGGCATCCTGCACAAGATTATCTTGCAATCGGTGCAATTCTTCCTTCTTCTTTGAGATTAACGATGCAACACCATTTTGCGGATGGATAGCTTCATAGCAGGTGATGCCCCCACTAAAGTATTGGACCAATCCTTTTTCAACAAGCTTTTTTGCCGCCGGATAGACTGCCGTTGGCGGAAGCCGGGAGAGTTCAGAGATTTTTCGTGCATTGAGCGAGCCAAAGGCCAGCAAGGTCTCATAAATTTTTGCTTCGTATTTGGTCAATCCTAATTGGCGCAGTTTTAGTTCCATTAATTATTAGGAATTAATAATAATTTAAAAATATTACCATTGATTCTTTGTAATTATCTGAAAATAACGTATTTGTTTGGCTGGCGGCTCGGCCAAGATGTGAGTGAGATAGAAGCTTTATGCTGAAGATTATTGTGCGGAAAATGTTCAGGCCACGACTTGTCCTGAAGCGAGAAGCATCGCTATTTTTCCGCTCTCACTCACGGCCAGCCGAAAAAGCTAAACAAATACAATAGCCAGAAAACCATATAAAGAACAACTAGCGGAGGATTGAGATACATGAATTACGACACAGAAAGAAAAATAGCTTTACGGGTCGCTGAAGAAGCGGCAAAAGAGATCCGTAGATTTTATTTTGGAGATTTTACGGTTGCGAATAAAGCAGACGGCACACCGGTAACGAATGCGGACATCGCGGCTAATCGGATCATTGTCGATGGGCTTCGAAAGGCGTTTCCAGAAGATGGAATTATCAGCGAAGAATTGGATGATATTGCCGGAGGAAGAACCTGGTACATCGATCCCATCGATGGAACAAAACAGTTCATCAGCCATAGTGATCAATTTGCCACCCACATCGGACTAGCTGAAGCCGGCAAACCAGTCTTTGGTCTGGTCTACAAGCCGCTGACAAGAGAGGCGTATGCCTCCCAAAACGATGGCGCTTGCCGACTGTATACTCTTGGCGGCGGAGAAAGGCAGACAAACCTGAATCTGCGGGAGCCAAACGATAACCTGGTCATAGTTACAAATACATCTTTTCTTCGTAGCGGATACGGCGCAAAAATCATTGAGAATCTCGGCCGGACATTCAAAGAAGGCTGCCAAATCATAACCTCCGGTTCTCAAGGGCTGAGGATGATGAAAGTTGCTGAAGGTGTTGCTGATGCCAGTATCATCAATATGCCTAATGGATGTAGTACCTGGGATTTGTGTGCGCCGCAGGCAATCGTCGAAGCGGCCGGCGGCTACGTTGCGTATCTTGATGGAAGTGCAATAACATACTCTGGTCAAAGAGGACTCAGCGGCGATTTCATCGTCGCGCGTTCCGAAGAGCTGGGACTCAACCTTTGCTCAGTTATTAAATCAGTGCTGGCGGAGAGGAAATCATAAGAAAAATTTTTCTTTTTTTTGTATTTGTTGAGCTTTTCCGGCAGGCCGTGCATCCGAGCGGAAATCTGCTTCTGTTTTGTCTGCATCTCGCCGTGAATCAGAAGATTTTGCGAAGTTTGAATAATTCAATGATTTATCTACAAACTTCTCAAGAGAATTTGAAATGGGCGTAATTTTGGCACAAAACGAGCAATTTATTCACCAAAATTACTCTTTTTCAAAATTCT
>JACQNE010000031.1 GCA_016203205.1 Candidatus Woesearchaeota archaeon | reverse complement strand
TTTATGAGACTAATTATTATTAGGCACGGTGAAACTGATTGGAATAGTTTAGAATTATGTCAAGGTCATGCCAATATTTCTCTTAATGAGGCCGGGCTGAAACAAGCAGAACAAGTTGCTCAACGATTAAAAGATGAAAAGATTGATCGGGCATTTGCAAGTGATTTAGAAAGGGCGGTAGAGACTGCCGATCTTATTCTTGCACATCATCCTGCTACGCCAGTTGAGTATCACCAACAGCTTCGCGAACGAAATTATGGTGTTTTTGAAGGAAAGACTTATTCTGAATTTCGTCGGGGCATTGTTGATTCGGGTGATCTACCCCATCTCTTTCGACCAGATAGTGGTGAATCTCTTCTCGATGTGCAAAAGCGAGCGCTGGATTTCTATGAAAGTCTTCTCCAAAGATGTGTCTCAGAAACTATACTGGTTGTTGCACACGGGGGAGTAGTTCAATCATTATTGTTAGGGATTGATAACCAGCCATTTGCTGAAGAAACGCGAAAACGATACCGTCATGATAATACGGGATACAGCATCCTCACTGTGAACTTTTCAGGAAATCCTCATTATGAAGTCTTTAATTGCGCTGACCATTTGAAGAAGTAATCATTCTATTCTCTAAATCTTTATAATCCCGTTGTTTCCCCAAACCATCCAAAGAATCTTCCATGGCAAAACAGTCTACCGGCGCGGACTTTCTCGATCGATTTCTCGATGGCGGATATGATCCAGATATCATCACGACAATTTACGGTCCTTCCGGTTCGGGAAAGACGAATCTCTGCCTATTGGCGGCAGTGAAAATCGCCGAGCAAGGTAAAAAAGTATTATTTGTGGATACAGAAGGGGGAATCGCTGTTGAACGCATCAAACAATTAAGTCTGCGTTATGAAGATGTTCTCCAAAGAATCATGTTCTGCAATCCGGTAACCTTCGACGACCAGAAAGTGCTGTTTAGCGGCCTCAAGGCACTGGTGACGGGAGAGGTTGGCCTGATCGTTGTTGATTCCATTTCCATGCTCTACCGCCTGGAACTGAGTCAGGCCGAGGAAGTGTATGATGTGAATTCCGCTTTAGGAAAACAGATTGCCCAACTGGTGGAAATAGCGCGGACGCGGAAGATCCCTGTGTTGATCACCAACCAGGTCTATGCCGACTTTGAGAACAAAGAAAAAGTGAGGATGGTGGGGGGGGATTTGTTGAAATACGGCTCTAAATGCCTGCTCGAGGTGCAGAAATTTAATTCTTGCCATGGCCTGATCTTGAGAAAGCATCGCTCACTCGCAGAAGGGAAAGAATTAAAGTTTAAAATTATCGGGAAAGGGATCGAAGAGATACTTTAATATAGCAAACGGATACATTACTATCCCAAAAGTGTCCAATCAGGGGATTATATATTCTGATTTAAAAGATGAAAGACATCGAACAACGAATCGAAGCGATTGAACTGCGAAATAAGAAAGTAGAAGCAGATAAAGCGTGGGAGACCAGCGCCACGCGGAAGATATTGATTGCGGTTTTGACCTATTTTGTGGTTGTCTTGTTTTTCTTTACAGCTGGATTACCAAAGCCGTTCATCAATTCGATCGTGCCGACACTGGGATTTGTCTTGTCTACGTTTTCCCTGCCTTTCTTCAAGAAACTCTGGCTCAAAAATAATCTTTGATCTTCTGATGCACTTCTTCATGGATTAGCCAAAGGACCAGAATGATCGCGTCAATCTCGACCGCATGACCTTGGATGCCCCATTGCGGGCAGAAACTGCTGGCATATTGCAGCGGCCAGAAGAACGTTTTATAACCACCATAGAGGCAGTCGAGGATCAGATGGATGAACCAGCCGGCGGAAATGACATAGAATATTTTTGCCCATTTCATGCTGTTACGTGAATGAAATAAAGCGGCAATAATCAGGAAGAGGAGGACAAAGAAAATGCTGTGGGTGAATAATCCATGGAGGTCTGTGGTGGAAGAGGTAAAGAACTGGTAGATCCAGGTCAAAGGAACATCGATGTCTGGCCCCAATCCGGCGATTCCCCCGACGACCACCAGGTAGCGAGGAAATTTCTCTTTTCCAAAAACGTAATGGCGGAAAAGATCCAGCAGGAAGATAACGAGGATGATGTGGGTGACGGAATTGGCCATGAGAAAAGGAGAGGGTTTTTGTTAATAAATATTTGGTTCTGGTGTAACCATACAACAGAAAAGGATTTCAGATTAGCCCCCAGACTAGAAATGATTAAATAGAAAAACCACCTGTTACTCAAAGATGACTTTAAACGGGAATTTTAGAAAATTGGAGAAAATGCGTCGAAATTACGAACAAGCTAAGTATACTCTCGAAAAAGCAACGAAAGAATTTCACGATACGGCAACCAGTGTTCAAAGTGAGATAATCCAAGGAGATACAACTGGTGACGAGATTAAAGATTGGGCTATCATGCAGAGTCAGGGGGGATACCCTCTGCTTCTGGAGAATATTCAGAAAATAGATGCATTCCTGAAAGGGGAAAAAGGTGAGCTGATCGGCTATTTTGAGGACTTTTATGTTCCCTCTTCAGATCATGTCCGAAAAGGGGTGATCGGCCGGATCGGTGATCCTCAAATTTCTATAAAAAGTTATGATCGTGGGGAATCCTATCTGTGCATTCGGGGAAGAGAATCAAAGTTCAGAGACAGGAATTCTGGCACTTACGATTGTGAGGTGTGTCTGCCCTCTGATTCTGACATCGCCTCGTTAAAAGATGAATATCGTCCTTTCTCTGATGGTACGATTTATCCTGCCAGAATCGTGAAATCAAGAATAAGAGTGGAAGAATTCGCTGTCATTGGACACGCTGAAAATTGTCAATATCAGCTTCGTGTCGGCGCTGAGAACATTCTCCGCTTTGCCGATCATTTCCTGTGGAACTGGTATGCCCCAGAACACCGGGATACTCCCGACATTGTAAAAGAGATGGCGGGGATAAAGCATTGATCCTCCCAGAAATATTTATAAATAACCCCCCGTTTTAGTTCTATTATAGCCAACATCCATGTCCAAGGAGATGGATAGAGCTGCATGAGGCACTAAAGATTGCAGACAAGGATAATTCTTATTCTTGTTTGGATTAAAGGAGTTGAATACACTATGGCAGAACAACAAGAAAATTTATTGCTGGATTCCAATGAATACCTGAAAAGTGGAATCCATATCGGAACGAAATTCAAGACGAAGTACATGGCCAATTTTATCTACAAGACTCGGCCGGACGGGTTGAGCGTTCTCAATTTGAAAAAGATTGATGAACGGATTGCCTTGGCCACGAATCTGTTGGCGCAATACGAACCGAAAGATATCATGATCGTCAGCCGGCGGGAAAATGGCTGGAAAGCCTTGCGCCAAGTGACAAAATTGACCGGTTTCAACGTCATCATCGGACGTTATCCACCGGGTATTTTGACCAATACCAATCTGGAAACATTTACCGAACCTAAAGTAATTGTCGTCTGCGATCCTTGGCCGGACCGCAATGCTGTCGCTGATGCGGCGAAAATGGGGATCACAGTTATCGCTTTATGTGATACTAATAACCAGTCTAATCACATCGATTTGGTTGTCCCTTGCAATAACAAAGGAAAGAAATCGGTAGGCTTAGTCTTCTTTCTGATCACCAGAGAATACCTGCGTAAGAAAGGCTTATTGCGTACGGATGAAGAACTGTCTGTGCCACTGGATGATTTTGTGGAAGAATAAAGTCTTATTTTTTTCTTTTTTTTTTGTATTTTTTTAGCTTTTCTGGCACCACGGTCAATCTTCAGGCCAAGCGGACGACTTTTTCTACAAAGCCTCCTGATTCATAATCTTTAAATAGCATTTTTCGACTCTTGATCCATTCATGAAAAAGGTCGTTGTTATCGGTGGCGGGACCGGCAATTTTGCTGTCCTGAGCGGCTTACGAAATTATCACGTCGATCTCAGCGCGATTGTCTCCATGGCCGATGATGGCGGTAGCACTGGTGTTCTGAGAGATGAATTAGGTGTTCTTCCGCCCGGTGACGTAAGGCAATGTCTTGTTGCTCTTTCTGATTCCAGCCGCTTGATGCGCAGCCTGATGAATTATCGCTTTGAAAATGGCGGCCTGGGCGGGCACAGTTTTGGCAACCTGCTTCTTTCTGCGTTAGAGAAAGTGACGGGCAGCTTTGAGAAAGCAGTTGAGGAGGCTGGGCGCATTTTGTCGATTAAAGGAAAAGTAATCCCCGTAACGACGAATCCTGTCCGCCTAAAGATGGTCTTGAGTAACCAGAAAATATTGGAGGGAGAGAAAGAAGTGCATCTTTCGGAAGAGATCCATAAAGGGTATAAGAGCATTTTTCTCGAGCCTTTTCCGGATGTCAATAAGCGGGCGATTGATGAGATCATGAATGCGGATGTGATCATCCTCGGTCCGGGCGGTTTGTACACTTCGCTGATCCCCAATCTTCTCGTCGAAGGAATCAGTAAAGCGCTGCGGGACACACAGGCCAAGAAAATTTATATTGCCAATCTGATCAATAAGCGCGGCCAGACCCCGTTATTCAAAGTAAGCGATTATCTGCGCGAGATCCAACGCTATATCGGCAAAGACATCTTTGATTTTCTCATCGTCAACGAGGGCAAGCCGCCTCAGGAATTGATCAAAGCGTATGCCCTGGAAGGGGATTTGGTGCACAATAACCTTACTGGTGCGCGGATCGTTTCCGCGGACTTGTTAAGCAGCGGACTGAAAGAGATCCAAAAAAGCGACAGGCTACAACGCAATCTTATCCGTCATGATCCGCAAAAATTAGCGCAGGAGCTGATGAAAATTGTTAATTCTTTATGACTTGGATGATACACTGTACAGCCGGACGGAGCAGCTTCCCGATGATTACGGCGAGAACGAATTAGAGGCAATAACCCCTTTTCCGGGTGTGGTTGATCTGTTGCGGCAGAAAAGAATGGTTCACGTTTTAGTGACGCGCGGTGAAACAGTTCTCCAGCAGAAGAAGCTGGCGGTCTTAGGGCTTACCCCCCTTTTTGATCGTGTTTTTATCTGTCCGCGTGATGAAGATAAAAAACAATGTTTTCGGGAAGCGCTCCAAAAGTTTCCGAAAAAAGATGCCTGGGTTATCGGCAATCGTCTGGATTCAGAGATCCGCTACGGAAAAGAGTTAGGGTTGAAGACGATTTATCTGCGGCATGGGAAGTATAGTAGTTATGTTCCGCGGGATGCTTTTGAAGTGCCAGAATATGAAGCAGATAGTTTTGAGGATGTCGTGCGCATCCTGCGGGAGAACGGAGCATGAAAGCAGTCATTCTGGCGGCGGGGAAAGGGACGAGATTGTTACCTGTTACGGAAACGATCCCCAAAGTTCTGGTAGAGATCAACGGCAAACCATTTTTATGGTACGTCCTGAACCAGATGTCTACGCTGGACATCCGCGATATCTGCCTGGTCATCGGATACAAAGGGGAGATGGTGCGGAAATTTCTGAAAGAAAATAATTTTCAGGCAGAATGTGTGGAACAAAAAGAATTAAAAGGCACAGGCGATGCGCTACGCTACGTCCAGAGTTTTGTAGGAGATTCTTCGTTCATCGTCTACTATGGGGACAATCTGTTTAGCCGGAGGGATCTGCAGAGATTTATCCGGGACGATCATTTGACCTATATCGGCGGAGTCGAAGTATCCAATCCGGAGAAATATGGGGTATTATTACAGGAAAATGAATATCTTCAGGAAATCAAAGAGAAACCAACGGAATTTTTCGGAAAGCTGGTCAATGCCGGACTCTATAAATGTACTCCCAACATTTTTCCGATTATTGAGCAATTAAAAATGTCTCCGCGTGGGGAGATAGAATTTACCGACGTGATCACGGCATTGGCCAAAGAGCGAAAGGTAAAAGTATTGAAATTGGCTGATTATTGGTTGGATTTGGGCAGTAAAGAAGATATTGGCAAGATCGAACAATTTCTTCGGTCAATCAGGGAGATTTCGTAAGTTTTATATACTTTCTTTCTCTTCTTTGACCTGTGAAAAAGAGGAAGAGCCGGAGCAAAACAGAAGAACGCGGCCAGCCGCTTCTCTACCTGCTGGCGATTGTCGTTGTCCTGCTCTTTATCGTTGTCTTGTTCTTGGAGACCCCTACCGGACAGGCTTTCCTGCAGAGAATCTATGGGTAAGTCAAGAGCAGACTTTGTCTCCTTCTTATTCTAAAGTGGCTCTGGAGAAAAAGTCATCCTGGCCATTGACCATGGCGAAAACCGGTAATGTTAATGATTGTAAAACCAGCCATTTAAGCTGATTGTTTTCGCGCCTGTTCCCATTGATAGCTTCTCACGGTCAATCTTCAGGCCAGGCGGACGACTTTTTCTACTAAGCACTCTAAAGCACAATATTTATCTAAGATTTTTGTTTTGGAGCTCAATGACCATGGATAATGACATCTACGAACCACGGGAGGATTCGTACTTACTGCAGAAAGCAGTCCGTAGTTTGGCATCCGGCCGTGTCCTGGACCTGGGCACTGGCTCCGGCATCCAGGCACTGACGGCAGCGGAAAGTCCGCGGGTACGGGAAGTTGTTGCAGTCGATATCAATCCCGTTGCGGTGGAAAGATTAACCCAAAAGCACATTCGTAAAATGACTGTCTGGCAGGGTGATCTCTTTGAACCTGTTGACGGGCAGTTCACGGTGATCATCTTCAACCCGCCCTATCTCCCACAAGACAAGGGAATAGAAGACTGCGCTTTGTATGGCGGAAAGAAAGGCTGGGAAATCGCTGAGCGTTTTTTTCGTGACGCTTCCCGCTATCTTCTTCCCGATGGGAAGATCCTCTTTCTCTTTTCCACATTGACCAGTAAACAGAAAATTGATGAGATAGTGAGGCGTTATCTGTTCTCTTTCCAAGAGATCGATCGGCAAAAACTGGCATTTGAAGAATTATTTGTCTACGAGATAACAAAGAGTCCGCTGCTGCGTCGCTTAGAAGCGCGAGGGATCGAACGTCTTGCCTATCATGCCCAAGGCAAGCGCGGAATGATCTATAAAGGCCGGATCAATCTCAATCAGAAGATCAAGTCATTTATTCCCTCCCGCAGCAATTACGTTGATGTTGCGGTGAAAGTAAAGAAAGAGGCGAGTGAGGCTAAAGAAACCATTTCTAAAGAAAGCTCATGGCTGGAGAGGGCTAATCTTCGAGGAATCGGCCCTCAGCTGCTTCTGGCTACGGAAGAATTTGTGGTCACCAAGTTTATTTCAGGAGACTACTTGCCGGAATGGCTGGAAACGCATTCCGGTCCGGAAGGGGTGGTTGTCCTTCACCAACTACTGGACCAGTGTTTTCTTCTGGATCAAGAGAAGATTTCCAAAGAAGAGATGCATCATCCGTACAAGCATATTATTATCACACCTTTCCGAAAACCAGTGATGATTGATTTTGAACGCTGCCACGCGACGGAAAAGCCGCAGAATGTGACCCAGTTTGTGGAATATATCTGCCGGTTGAAGCCGGTGCTGGAGAAGAAAGGAGTGGTGATTGATGTTCCCCAGCTGCGAGTGGCAGCAAAAGAGTATAAAGAGAAGTATAATAAAGAACGATTTGAGATGATTATTAACACATTTTAATCTCTTTTGACCGTTTCCTTATTTTATTTTCCTTCAATTCTAGAAATGAATTCACTCATCGCTTTTCCTCTCCCCAAAAAAGGAACTAATACCGGTCTCACCAATTCATCTAGGTACATTTGGAATATTCTTCCTGCCAAAACGGAGAACCCTTTTTTTCTCTGAAGGTTTGTGAATTCATCTAAACATTCAGCATGCACCGCCTCTATTACTTCGTTGAGTTCAAATTTAAAACCATTTTCATCCATATATCTCCCTCCCGCTTGTTTAGCAAAGATTGACATTCCTCTTTTAATTAATTTTGTTCTTTTGTTCCTTTCTCTTGTTTCTGAGTTTTCGAGGCAATTTTTGTACAATGCTTTTGTTATTTCATCGAGATCAAATTTATATGATCTATTAAAATCTTCCCAACTTCTAGAATTGGAGTCATATCCTGCAACTTGATACCCCTCTTTAGAGAGAATTACTCTCACCTCTCCGAGTAGATTGTAGACGGGCATATTTTTTCCATAGATATCCACCCCGAATGGACCTCCTCTAATATAGTTGGTAGTTCCCAATCTAAATTTTAATTGAAGATCAATGGGGGGAAATATCTCTTCTCGCAGACAGGCAGCTCTATATGGTTCTGGGATAGCTTCTACTCTTATTTCTTTATGATCCTGCCAGCAACCGGGAGGAGTTCTAAAGAGATTTCTCCATTTATAGTAATGACGAGAATCATGATCGGGATCTCTTTCTTCTCTTGTGCTGTCTGTGAGTATCATTTTTTATGTCTCGTGGTTATCCCTTCAAGAAGCAATTACTATAACCAATTTTACCCTCACATGTGTGGTTAATTGAGGGAATCTATAGTTGTTTAATCAGATCGGGGAGAAGTTTCTCTTCTGCTTTCTTTAAGTGTTCTCTAAACGTTGCTACCGATACTTTCATTTGTGGTGCTAATTTTTGAAAGTCTGTTTTCTTTGGCCAATTATAATATCCTTCGGCAAATGCTAGTGTAATCGCTTCTTTCTGTTTCGGTGAAAGGTCTGGGAGGAGTTTTGTATAATAAATGTCTTTTAGCTTTGTCTTTTTAATCGCTTCTAACTTTACGTATTTTGCGATTTTCTTTGTTCTAGCAATAAAATCAATAATAAATCTCTTATCCCAGGAAGCGATTTCCCAATGCTCTTCTCCTTTCGTATTGATACGGATTGGTTTTGTCCAAATCACTTTCTGTTGCAGATCGGCACGAATAGTAACCGGAATTTTCTTTTCTACTACCTCAACCAGAAATACTTTGTTACCATCGACTTCAATATTCTTAAGATTCTTATCCTGTTTCAGTGCTTTGATGAATTGTTGGATATTCTTCTCTTCTCCCCATAGAGTGTGAAATTCTGGCGAGTACGTGGTTTGCCCCTCGATTAAAATGTTAAATGGGACTGAGACCGTAGAAATTTGGTATTTCTCACATTTATTTCCAATAAGACAATCGTGTTTAATGATGATCTTGGCTATCCACATGATTTAAATGGTAGTTGTAATATTTATAAAATTTACCAAAACCGTTAAAAAGAATAAGAAAGAAGTAATGCTCATGCCAACCATCTCTTTGTGTCTGATCGTCAAGAATGAAGAAAAATTCTTGGAGCAGTGTTTGCGCTCAGTACAAGGTCTGGTTGACGAGATCGTGGTCGTTGATACTGGTTCTACAGATACAACAAAAGAAATCGCGGCTTCGTTTACGCCGAAAGTCTTTGATTTTGCCTGGTGCGATGATTTTGCGGCGGCCCGGAACGAGAGCCTGAAATATGCCGCTGGCGATTGGGTCTTGATTCTCGATGCCGATGAAACCTTGGCCGAAAAAGATCATTTGCAGATCACAAATTTGATTTCAGCGGCTCCACCGGCCGTAAGCGGTTTTATCTTGACGCAGCGGAATTACTTTAGATCGATGGAAGATTTGTCGTACGGCTCTTTTGCCGGACTGCATGTGAGCGCGGCCGGCGGTGAGCTTGGCTTTATTTCGGCGAAGGATGACTCTTATGCCGAGAGCGCAGGAACAATAGGCTGGCTGCCGACGCCGATTGTTCGTTTATTCCGGCGGGAAACTGCCGCTTTTTCCGGAAGAGTTCATGAAGATGTTTCTCCCTCCCTTAAGAGCAAGATTATCAACAGCGCTATCCCCATCCATCATTACGGCAAGCTGAGTATGGAAACATGGAAGCAGAAATGGAAATTGTACGAACGCTTAGGTGAGCGGAAAGCGGAAGAAGAAAAAGATTATTATGCCTATTTTGAGCTGGGCCGGCAATATCTCAACGGAAAGGCCGGTACGGGCGAACTATGCTTAGACGCTGCGCAACGGATGTTTGAACGTTCTTTGAAGTTAAAGCCTGATTTTTGGTTAAGCTGGTTTAATCTGGGAAGTGTGCATCTGATTCAAAATAATCTTCCGCAAGCAGTTTTCTGCCTGCAGAAAGCGTTGGAATATAATCCTCCTGCTCCACAGATTTATCTTAATCTGGGGGTGGTATATGTCAAACAGAAGCAGTATTCGGATGCCGAGCGGGTTTTCTGGCAGGGCATTGAACTAAATCCCCAGAGAGCAGATCTCTTCAAAAATCTGGGATTATGTTATCTGGAGATGGGAAAAGAACGGGAAGCAGCCATCGTCTTGAAGAAAGCCGTGGAATTAAATCCGGCGTATGCGGAGAATATTCATTTTGGGAAGAAAGAATAATTTTTTAATCGATGAAATACTGATCAAATACCATTCCAATCAATAAAATACTGTTTCTCCAGCGCAGTGGATGCCTTTTTGTAATTCTACTGGCCGCCAACTGTCCATCACCAGATCTGCTTCCAGCCATTGGGCAAGCTCTTGCGGGTTGCCGATCGTCGCCGAAAGACCGATAAGCTGCGGTTTGATCAATGTTTTAAGCAGCGTGAGGATGATTTCGAGTGTCGGCCCGCGCGAGGCATCGTTCAAAAGATGAATTTCATCAATAATGACAGTCTTGATTTCTGCCAACCAGGGGAGACGATGCCTTAAGAGAGAGTCTAATTTTTCGGTTGTCAAGATCAAGAGATCACTTTTAGCGAGATGCAGCGATGCTGAGTCCATGTCCCCTGTTGAAAGTGTGACTGAATAGTCTGTACCGTCTAAAAGACGGCGATATTCCCGCAGTTTATCGTTTCCCAGCGCTTTGAGCGGGACAAGGTAAATGGCCTTCCCCGTTCCTAAGGTATTACAGATGGCCATCGTGGCGATGAGAGTTTTGCCGGAAGCCGTTGGAGCGCAGGCGAGAAGCGATTTGTGTTCCAAAAGGCCGGCCTGAAGACATTTCTGCTGGATTGGCGTGAATTGTTGAAGGCGAGCGTATTTTTCAGTGAAATAACTGGGAAGGGGAATGTTTTTGAGTGTGTATTCTGTTACTCCCTCTGGTGTTTTATCTGTTGTGATACCCCGTTCATGTGGGCGGTCGAGATTTTTATTTAGTTTAGGGGTTGTTCGTATTTTCATACCCTCTTGCGTGAGCCAAATCTTTATAATCTTTTGTGCTGTTGTAGTTATATGAACATTTCCGGTGAGCGTTCCCGAAGTGAAAAACAGAACAATGTTCCACAATTTTCTTTTTGTTACAGAAAAATGATGAACCTCTCTAAGACAAAAATTTTCGACATTCGTGGCTTATTAATTAGCCTATGCTTTTTGGGAACAGGAGCTTTACCGAAAGGCTTATAAATCAATTTCTGGTATCAGTTATGATTCAATCGTCTATAAAATCGAAAAGGCACAAACGTTGGGTGCGCCATTCGGAATTTTTGTGGACGGTAACAAGAATCGGTGGTTATATTATCAGATACTTAAACACGGAGGTGTGTTTCAATGAAAGTAAAAAAAATGGTGAAACGCCTGTTCGCAGTTGGAACAGGAGTAGCAATGCTGGGAGCAACCGCAATGGGCGCTCTTGCAGCTGATTTGAAAGACTATCCCAGTATGTTTGTTACGGATGGTAAATTTAATGGTTTGTTAGTTGTTGGTGATACGGCATCCTCAGTTGATAATCTGGCTTTGACTGACATTGCAGCTAATATGAAATATAAAAAAGCTGATGCTGCTGCAACGACCACAACTACTGTCACTGGTGATGCCTGGCTTGTTGGAACCGCTTCTAAGAAATTAGAGATGGCTAACACCAATAGCACTACTCCTACCGGAGAGCAGATTTATGATATTGAACAATTCATTGGGAAAACTGAATTGGCTGCTTTAGCGGATGGCACATATAGCACTACCGGAACTAGTTCTTCCTATACCCAATACCTTTACTTTGATGTAAAGAATGATAACACCAACGAAATTGTCCGCTATGTGGAAAATGATTTTGATGTTACTGCTGACTTTTTATATGTAAAGAGCGGCGCCAACATCGGTGAATACGTTGTGGAATTCTCTTCCGCTCCCGAATCCACCATTCAGGACACCACCGGCGCAACATGTTCATCGGGTACCGTTCTGGATGATTATGAAAACACCAAATTGACTATGCTCGGAAAAGAATACACTGTTGTTCTCGCTCGCCGGCCGCAATCAACACCGGAAGACAGCATCAAGTTAACGCTGATGGGCGGCGCTGCCAGTGGTTCTTTATTAGAGAGTGATTCCACTTCTGTCTCTGTTGGTGATAAAAGCTACGATGTCGCTCTGAGTTACGTTGATACAACCTACGCTAAATTTACGGTTAACGGTGAGCAAAGCGATAAATTGCAAGTAGGAGATACATTTAAGTTAGCCGATGGAAATGAAGTTGGTGTCTCTGAAATCCTCTACCAGAACTACGCTGGTGGTGTGCATAGCGCAGACTTCTTCTTGGGCGCAAGCAAAGTGGAATTGCGTGATAATGATATCACTACTTTGGCGACCGGAGAAAATTCCCTGAAAGTCGGCACGGAAACAATCGACGGCGCTGATGTGAACATCGAAGGAACAGATGATAACACGACGTTTACTCTCTCAAAGATTAGAGTGAACATGACGGCGCAGGATGATTACTTTGTTGGGGCTGGCAAGAAATTGTCCGATGCGGTTGTTGAACAAGGCGATGAGAAAGAATTGGTCTTCAGTAACAACTGGGATCTCTTGTACAACGGTCTTGCCGATGTTGCAGCGCATGACATCCGGTTGAAATCTTCCACCGATCGGAAATACTCACTGGTGTGGTACGATGGAGATAACAACAAGGTCGATATGCCATTTGCTTTTGCTAACTCAAGTACCTCGTTGTTGCTAGCAGATGCTGCCGATGAGAAAGAGGTCATCTTGAACGAAGCATTAAACATCTCTAAGAATGACTACTTTGTTGTTTCTGCTGGAACTGCTTCTGCGGGAACCGCAAAGAGTTTTGCTTTGCAGTACAAAGGCGCAGACAAGTCCACGGCAACGAGTCCCAAGATCAGCTTTAAGAACTTGGGGAGCGGCGAAACGTTGGACTACTCTATTGATACCGGTGCGACCAGTACAGTTGCGACGATTAAACTTGGTGGGTATTCATTCGCTATCAAGAACATCACTACCTCGGGAAAGACTGTCAATGACTTTGTGATCAATGTCGACCTTAATGGTGATGGAACATTAGCGGATGATGCAGTTACGTCAGCAGAAGTGGATATCGTTGACTACTATGGTATGACCATGGATTTTGGGAATGTTCTGTACTTAAACGGAACTGCTGCCGCTGGAGAACTTGGTGATAATGTGCACCAGTTGCATCAACCGTTAGAGCCATCGGGTGGTGAAGTAAAGCGGATCCTGATGAACTGGACGACCGAGAATACCAACGACTATGACACGCAAGCCCCTGCTCGTTTGGAGTTTAACATCACGGCGACGACAACCAACGAAGTTACCCTCAACTTATTTGAAGTAGGGGATGTAAGCGATCCTTCCTTAACACCGGAAGGAGAAGAAAATGTTGGCTATGGGTACACGACGATGGGTGCCAAGTGGACATACGAATCTCCCACGAGTTCGCCAAAACAGTTTACGTACAACTACCCTGAGAATCAACGCCTGCCTCAAGTATACGTTACCTCCGGTGCCGTTGCTTCGAGTTCGAGTACAACTGGTGACTTGACTGCTGTCGATGTTGGTGTAGCCACGAAATTGGCCAGCGAAGTCGCTGATGCTTGGGCGCAGAACCTGCTTGTTGTCGGTGGTCCCTGTGTGAACAGCGTTGCCGCTGAATTGATGGGCAACCCTGCCGATTGTACCGCAGGCTTCACGCCGGGAAAAGCAGTCGTCAAGCTGTATGAGAAGAACGGCAAAGTAGCAATGCTTGTTGCCGGTTACAGCGGTGAAGACACGCGCCTTGCGGGTAAAGTTGTTGCGCAGCAGCCAGCAAAGTTAATGGGAGCGGAAGTTGAAGTATCAGGAACTTCTCTCAGTGACGTCAAAGTCGGCGCGCCAATGAGCAACCAATAAGCCTCACGGCTTTTGTTTTTTTCTTTTTTTAATATTTTTTTCCTCCTCAGATTAGAGAAGAATTTCTTGTGCCAACCGGTGTTAAGCCCGCAGGCGATCGCTGTTGTGGGCAGTTTCTTTGTACGTATTTAGTTAAGTCTATGCGGGCTTGGTCAAGATGGTCTGCCGAGCGCTGGCTTTGAGCCAGAAATTCAGAGTCTCGC
>JACQNE010000030.1 GCA_016203205.1 Candidatus Woesearchaeota archaeon | reverse complement strand
GTTACAGACCGAACTATCTTCTTTCTTGAACGCGAGATCAGCAACACAAGAATCTCTTATCGTCTTGTCATCAACTTTGCTGCAACGAAGATGGTCTGCATAACAATTATCCTGTGCCATTCCCTCTAGAGAAGCACAAGCAGTGTCAGCTGCTGCTCCTCCGGTTAAAGAATCATCCGGGATCGTAGTGCCATACGCAACGATTAAAAACGCAAGTGCAATCAGCACTACTCCAATAAACCACTGTTTCATAGAAGCGTTCTTGATGGCTTCTTCTTTTAAATCTTATGGAATTCGATTATAGTGGAAAGAGACGAAGTAGAATCTAATCGAAAGATATAAAAAAGGTGATTAAAACAGACATTCTAGCGTGGGCGTGCCGGAGCGGTCAACGTGTTATCAGCAAAGGCGGATAATATGACCATACGGGATAGGCTTAGGTTAATCACGCAGGTGTGATGAGCATGATGCGATGACAAGAAGACACCTATTAGCTTAGTGCTTACTCAGGTTCAAATCCTGACGCCCACACCATTTTCTCATGATGCACATCGCGTTAATACTATGGGGGTTGATAAGGGCAGACTGTCCTTATGCGCGGTGCTTACTCAGGTTCAAATCCTGACGCCCACACCATCTCTTATAGGACATATTTTTAAATAAAACATTCTTTCAGGAACAGATGAGCACCTTCCGTAAAAATAGAGAATACTTTGACCAACAGTGGACCGCAGAGAAAGTCAAAGAAGAAATAGAAAATGGATTATCTTTGTTGAAAAGCATTAATTACAAGATCATCACTGTATTTGGCTCGGCAAGACCAACTCCCAAAGATAAAGTCTATCTGCACTGTGAAAACGTAGCACATACTCTTGGAAAGAAAGGATACGCGTTGATATCTGGTGGCGGACCGGGAATCATGCACGCCACAAATAGTGGTGCAATGCGCGCCAAAGTTCCCTCGATCGGCATGCGCGCAACATTACTTACTGCAGAACGCATTCACGATCCCATTTTTACTCATGATCTTCAATTTCATTTCCTCTTCGTTCGCCGCTTCTTGATGTCGATCAAAAGCGAAGCATTAATTTTCTATCCTGGCGGCTATGGCACGCTCAACGAATTATTCGAGTATGCTGTCTTGATGCAGACTGGTGTTGTCGATACAGTGCCGATAATTTGTGTTGATAAAGAATACTGGCAAGGTTTGCTTAAATGGTTGGAAGATTCCACTCTGAAACAAAAATTCCTCGACATAACCGACTTACATTTACTCACATTCGCCGACACGGCAGAAGAGATTATTGCAGAAATTGAAAAAGGAAATCATGACTAAAGACCGCTATCTTCTTTTGTATTCCTAGAGAGAGATACTTGTCTGTTTTAAATGAAACTTTATAAATATTTCCGTAATGCCGAACATTGTCAAAATACTCGCGACCACTACTGGGCGAAGATTGAGAGCGATTAAACAGAAATGGCGCTAAAACTCAAACACTTGTAAACAACGCCGCTACTTTCTTCGCTCCAATCGCCAGGATAAATGCTGCCAAGCGCGGCCCTTTTTCCTTGTTGATCAAGACGCGATAGGCGGCAGCAAAAAAATCTTTCGGCTGCACGTCATTATTCTTGCAAAGAATATACATCTCTTCGTGCAGTTCCGTATCGGTCCATTGCCGCCCGGTCAATTTTTCGGCAATCTGATGAAGAAGCTTTTTTTCGGCAGGTGAAACTGTTGCCGTAGGTTTTTCTTGCACGCTGAACGTAAATTCTTCCGGCGCATATTTTAACAGCCAATTTTTCGCACATTCCGCTCTTGCCCGCAACCGTTTCCGATCATGCTCGTTGTTCAGCTCTTTCTCAAAATACAAGACTGCACGATCAACATCTAAACTGTGGATCTGAAGGAGTGTCGTTAAATGACGGAAACCAGGCTGATAGGGAATCGTTTTTGGTATCGTTCCGATGTAACTTAATTCGTAGGCCACTTTGTGCTTGATCGTCTCTTTTTCATTAGCTGTTTCCACACCAAAATAAATCCGTTCACATTTATCAAAATCCTCATAGATTTTGAGGACATCGGCATCAAAACTGATGGCAAATTCTTTATTCGGCCGTGTACCGGCAAAAATATATCTCGCGATTTCCGGTTCATAGATTTCGAGAACATCTTTCAAAGTGATGACATCTCCTTTAGAGCTGGACATCTTTCCGCCAGCACCTTTGATGGTGATAAAGTCGTACATAACATACGTCGGCGCATCACGGCCCCAGACCGCTTTGACAATTTTCTTCCCAGTATCATAACTTCCGCCAACCGTGGAATGATCTTTCCCTCCCGGTTCAAAATCAACTTTTTCATAATGCCAGCGCATCGGCCAATCTATCCGCCATTTCAATTTGACCAGCGGTTTTTTCTTGAAGTCAAAAGTCTCTTGGTGTCCACATTCACAGATGTACGAAACCGCATACCCGCCAAGCCATCTCAATTCTGTCAGCGTGTCTTTATGGCATTGCTCACAAAACATCGTGATCGGCAGCCAATGCTCGTCGACTTCTTCTTCACGATACTCGTTTAAGCATTCTTTGATCTTCTCATTATTTTCCAGTGCTTTCTTGATCTCATCTGCATATTCACCGGATCGATATTTTTTTGCCTGATAGAGAAACTCCGGCTTAATTCCAACACGAGGGACGGTCATTTCCACTTCTTTCTCGTGGTGTGCGGCATAGCTTTCATGGCAGTCGAATGGATCCGGTGTATCGACGATCGGGAAGCGCAGGTGCTTCGCCAGGAAGTCCTGTTTTGGCATATTTTTGGGGACTTTACGAAAGACATCATAATCATCCCAAGAATAGATGAACCGGACTTTCTTTCCCCGTTTTTCTAAAGCACGCTTGATCAGATCAACAGTAATTATTTCTCGAAAATTGCCGATGTGCACGGTACCGCTGGGAGTGATTCCGGCAGCGACGGTATACTGTTTCTTGTTCCCTTTCTCGCGGATGACTTTTTCCGCAGCGACATCCGACCAGTGGTAAAGCTGCTCTTCTGATTCTGGAGAAGCCGGTTTTTGGTTTGTGTTTGTCTCTTTTCCGTTAGTTCTGGCCATCGCAAGGATTAACTTTGGCTCATTATATAAACATTTCCTCGTACGTATTAAGTTAAGTCTGTGCGGGCTTGGTCAAGATGGCCTGCCGAGCGCTGGCTTCGAGCCAGAAATTCAGAGTCTCGCCTATCTCCGAGAATAGTTCTGGAGAGAAGATGTTCACACTTTCTGGGCGAGACGAGGCAGGCCGACCTGCCCATGCACAGACTTAATACGTACATTTCCTCGTTACTTTTATATACCATCTGAATATTCTCTATCTTGTCAAAAGGAGGTTTACAATGATCATCACCAGCTGTGGTAATTCTAAGCAATTGGCTCTGAGAATCGCCAGAAAGCTGAATGTTACATACTCTCCATTGACCATCTCCGCTTTTCCCGATGGCGACACGTACCTGAAATTTAACGCAGTAGTCAAGGGAAAAGATCTCGTTCTTGTCCAGAGCTTTCAGCCCAGCCCGGAAAAAAGTCTGCTTTCCGTCATCTGGGCAGCAGAAACAGCTAAAGACTTGGGAGCAAAAAGAGTCATCCTCGTCGCTCCTTATTTGGCATATCTGAGACAAGACAAACGTTTCCATCCCGGGGAAGCGGTCTCTTCCCGCATCATGGCAAAACATCTCAATTCCTGTATCAATAAGATCGTTACGCTCGATCCCCACCTCCATCGTTACAGATCATTGAAAGATATTTTTACTATCTCGACGGTGAAATTGACGGCAAATAAATTGATCGGACATTATATCCAAAATCGGATCAAAGACCCAGTTATTATCGGTCCGGATTGGGAATCCTACCAATGGGCAGAAGTTATCGCGCGAGAAGTTGGCTGTGAACATACTGTCTTAGAGAAAACACGTTTTTCATCACGCCGTGTGGCCAGCCGGATGGTCAAAGATATTTCTTTGCGTGGAAAAGACGTGATTATCGTTGATGATATCATTTCCACCGGAAAGACGATGATCGAAGCACTGAAAAAAGCACAAAAAGCAGGAGCAAAAAGCATCACCGCGATTGGTGTTCATGGGCTATTTGTAGAGAAAGGATTGGAGAAGATGAAAAAAGCCGGCTTTGATCAGATCATCACGACAAATTGTATCGAGCATCCGACAAATAGGATCGATGTCATGCCGTTGATCGTCGAAGAGTTGAAGAAAGAGAGAAGGAAAAGATAAGAGATGCTGTTTAAAATAAATAGAGTATAGACAAATATCTTCATTCAACTTGTGTATCTATTGCTAATAAGTAAACGACTCTTTGTATAAATTATTCTGTCATTTATTATATTGGTGTTGCTATTATAACCTTATCTCCTCTTTACAAGACTATTCCACCAGTGATAAGGCCCGGTTATTCCTTTTTCAGCCGCTGTTCTTGCTAAGTTTATTTTCCTCTCCAGACCTTGTGCCCAGCGCTCAATGATCTCTACCGTGATGATATTAGAGTTGATCCACTGCAGCAGCTCGTTTAAGTCGGCATCCAGCCGCAGCATTCCTGCAGTAAGACGCGTGCGAAGGGCCTTTGCTTCATCATCCTGCTTTCCTTTTTTGAGCAGCGAGCGGAGAAGTTCTTCCTCTGTTTCAATTTCTCGGATGTCTTTCCCCAGCGCGCCCGTGTAATAAGAAGCTAATTTTTGGAGATGCTTGTTAGCAATGGAAAGCTGTTTTGTCATCTTTTCAAGAAGAGGGTACTCACTGCCGCCGGGGGGCAATTTCTCCAATAATTCGCTCGTCAGCTGATCTATCCGCCCTTCTCTCTGCGCTGTTTTTCTCTCCGCCCGCGCCAGCCATTTATAGACGTGAAGCATCTTGTTGGCATCTCGTATGGATCGGTTCACGTGTGCCTGCTCTTTTTCTAACTTTTTCAGCAAATCTGCTAATTCCCGGGCAAACTTGAATTCAGCAGCAAGAGAAATGATTGTAGCCTTTGATGCTTTGGTCAATGTATTCAGTTCATCCATTCTTTGTCACCTCTAGGTACAGAGAATCTCTCTTTGCTAATAAACATTTCTTTCTTCGAGCACAATCCAAAAAGTGAGTGATGGTGACGCCAAATGGTCGCTGAAGGATAGCTATAATACTAGAAAATGCGAGATGGCTCCGCACAAAGTGCGGAGTTAATAACACTAGCTCGCATTTTCTGTTCCGAACACTCGCCAATTGATACGAGAGCCGTAAAGCCACGGACGAAGTTCGTGGATAGGCTCGAGTGGCGAGTTTTCGTTACTGGAACTGGTCCGATTTTCTTCTGTATCCCTGAAATTTCTTAAAATCGGCTTCAG
>JACQNE010000029.1 GCA_016203205.1 Candidatus Woesearchaeota archaeon | reverse complement strand
TTTTGATAAAGCCTAATTTCTCTAAATCAGCAATATATTTTAGTACGGTAGCATGGCTAAGCTTTAAGTTTCTGGCGAGACCTCTGACTGAAAAGTCTTTAGTGGGAAATTCTATAAAGAGTTCCAGTATTTTGTAGGTGTTATTTTTGAATAATTCATCCATGTCGACCACTCGGTTAATTATTTGACCAGGTGGTTAGAAAAATGACCAACAAGTATAAATAACTTTTGCTTTTTGTGTATTCCCTAAAGAGAGACGAACGATTTAAATGAAATGAGCAGAAATCCCCACTATTTATGGTGAGGGGATGAATGCTGCGATTGATTTCGCTACATTTCATTTTAGAAAATCCGTCTTGGAAAAGAGGCGTAAATCCCCGTCCTTCAGGGCTGGGGATAGCCTCTTTTCAGGATTTTCTTTAAATAGTAGTCCTACTTTTAGTACCAGAAATGATAAAAAGATGGTGAGCTTACACCTAAAAAGCGGAGATCAAAATGGCACAATTAACAGAACAATTAGAGCGATTGAATAGAAAGTTAAAATCACCGGTTTATGGAACTTTGTTAGGAATTGCTGCAATGTTTCCACCTAAAGAATCTTTTGGTGAAGGACGTTCTGAAGCAGTTGTTTTAAATGAAGAACCCAGAACATTTGGTTACAGAGAACAACCTCAAATTGTTCAATTTCCACCAGAACCAAAAGTGCCGGATACTGTCTTTAGTAATGTTTATCAAAGTGAAGTTCCTAGGGATTTATACGAAGCAGGAATTGAGTGTCTTGACGCTGAAACGGGACAAGCAGTTCTTAGCATGCGTGGAATAATTGGAAGTGCTCAAAGTCTTAGAGGAGAAGGATACGGTTGTTCTCTTGATTTACAAGACTCGGTTATGAGAATGTATTCTGGACTTGGAGAACATCTAAAGAAAGTTGATGAAACTGCTTTAGTTGGACGATTAGGGGAAGATAATCCAATTGTAAAACTCGTTCAAGATGCCGGAAGAGGCTATCAAGCAACAGTTGGAAGGAAATCTAATCTTGATACTTTAATGGAACAACATCCAAACGATATGACAGCAGTTTTCAATAGATATCATGGATAAACTTTAATTCTTTTTATTCTCTTTTCTTTTTCGTTAACGCCCGCCCCCCATCTTTTCCGAGTAATATTGCGCAGAGAACACACTGCACGGGTGTGGTATTCTTTATCAAGAAAACGCTTACCAAAAGCCATGTCTAAAACCAATCTCGCCCCCATCACCATAATCATTAAATACCCTGTTCATCCCAATATTCCAAAATGAGGTGGCTCAAAGCAATGCTCCGGCCGGAAATGCCGGCACAACAATCATTTCCTGAGAAAGATACCTTTCGTCTGCCGTTTTCTTCTTTTCAGACCTGGTTCGAACAGGAACAACCATCCCCGGCCGCAGCTTCAGAAATAACCATTGTCTCTCAAAAAGTACTTCACGCTAGCAAGCGCCTTCATTCTTTCCAAGAACGTATTGCTGACCATCAGCAGCGCCGGGAGAAAGCACAAGAACTCGTCCAGTCCAAAGAACAGGAATGGGCTCAATTGCTGCTTGATCCGCACCGGCAGCATCTGGTCGAACTCAAGCAGCGCCGCGATCAGGCGCAGGAAAAGATAACGCAGCATCGAAATACGCTCGACTCCGCGTTCACGGTTCTGCATCAACTCCTCAGCCGGCCGGAAAATGCCGTCTTTCACCACGCTTTGTTCTCCCATTATTTCTTTGATTCAATCAAAACTCTTCTTGCCGATCGGGAATTGCGTATTG
The DNA here is from genome assembly GCA_016203205.1 of Candidatus Woesearchaeota archaeon. Lineage (GTDB taxonomy): Archaea > Nanobdellota > Nanobdellia > Woesearchaeales > GW2011-AR9 > JACOZP01. Next base: position 6,719 of record JACQNE010000029.1, on the reverse strand, counting down.
TCCTCCAGCTCAAAGCGATCCAGGCAGCATTAGATGCCCACCAGTTAGTTGTTCCACTCCGCGATCTGGAGGCAGCCCATGCCGCTCTTCAGACATTAGAACCAGTTGTCATCACGGCGATTCAGCAGGAATGCCTGGACTTGCAGCAGGATCTTTTTTTCATCTCACAGCAGGTTAACCGCAAAGATCTTCTCCAAACATTGGATGACCTTGATTATTGGCTGAAGCATCATCAGCAGCAGGTCGTGAAATTGGAGCAGGACATCCAGGATCTGGAAGAAGAAATCCAGCGCGTGCATGAACAGCGCCAGGAATTAGTCCATCAACTGGAATCGCTCGCCAGTGAAGCGCTGCAGAGAAACATTGTGATTACGATTTGATATTATGGATTTGTTTAGCTGGTGGCTGGGCCAAGCGGTGTATTCGAAGAGACTTTGTCCTAACTAGGTGCGGAAATCTTCTGGTTCACAGCGAGAAGCAGAAAATATCTTTGCAAATTTCCGCTCGGATACACGGCCAGCCAGAAAAGCTAAACAAATACGAGGTAATTACGATTTGATCTTCTTCCTAAACCGAACATAATTTTTCTCCAGCGCCGTCAGCGCCGGAATCTTTTCTCCCGCTAAGAATGACAGTGCTGCCCCGCCGCCCGTAGACACATGCGTGATCTTATCCAACAGATGATAACGTTCAATTGCCTCTGCTGTTTCCCCTCCGCCGCAGATGCTTGTTGCTGTCAGTGTTCCGATAAATCTGGCGATCGTACGGGTAGCGACGGCAAAGCGCGCCCATTCAAAATAACCTAATGGCCCATTCCAGACAATTGTCCGTGCCTGGCGCAGATGTCGTTTAAACAATTCGATCGTTTGCGGACCAAGATCCAAGCAGATCTTGCCGGCAGGAATGTCTGCCGCCGAGACGATGCTTGTCTTTGCCTGGGAAGAAAACGCATCTGCAGCAATAAAATCTAGCGGCAGGACAATTTTCCCGGCGTGTCTCGTCTTGAGGATCTTCCGGGCGGTCATGATCGAATCGGAATCTGTTTTAGAATGTCCAACGGCAAATCCTTTTGCTCGGAGGAATGAAAACGCCAGCGCCCCGCCGATGAGCAGGCGATCTGCTTTTTTCAGGGCCTGCGTAATCAATCCAATCTTATCCAATTTAGCTCCGCCAATCAGCCATACTGCCGGACGTTGCGGATGCAATGCCTTGCTCAATTCAAAAATCTCACGTTCCAGCAGGAACCCTCCGGCAGCGGGCAGGAAGCGGGTGATTGCATCAACCGATGCATCCCGGCTATGCACGCCAAAGGCCTCATTCACGAAGAAATCGGCGAATTCAGCCAGTGCGTGGGCGAAGGCCAGATCATTTTCTTCTTCCTCCCGATAAAATCGCAGATTCTCCAAAAAATAGATCTTTCCGTTGCTGCCGGCAGCAATCGTCTGGCGCACTTCTTTTCCGATGCAGTCAGGAAACGCAATAATCGGCACCTTGGGCAGCAACTGCCGCAGCGCCTTCACTAACGGCGCAACACGCAGGCTTTCCACAACTTTTCCCTCCGGGCGCCCAAGATGCGTCGCCAGGATAATCGTGCACTTTTTCTGAAGGAGATACTCGATCGTCGGCAGAGCCGCCCGGATCTTGCGGTCACTGGCGACATCTCCTGCGCGAAGAGGAACATTAAAGTCAACACGAAGAAAGACATTCTTCCCGTCCAGGGGAAATGTGTTCAGCGCGAATCGCTTCATGCTTGAAAGAAAGAGCTGGAGATATATAAATGTGGGCGTCTTTAGTACGTATTAAATTAAGTCTGTGTGGGCAGGGTCAAGATGGCCTGCCGAGCGTTGGCTTTGAGCAAGAAATTCAGACTCTCGCTCATCTTCGAGAATAACTCTTCAGTTCAACTGATCTCTGCTTCCGGGCGAGACGAGGCAGGCCGACCTGCCCAAGCACAGACTTAATACGTACCGTCTTTAGATCCCAAACAATTTATTCATTTCCCCTTCCACTCGCGTCTGGAAATCGCCCACGTTTTCTCCTTCTTGCTTGGTCGTATTTAACACGGTCAACAACGTGCGCGTCAGTTCTTTTTCTGTTTCCAGATCAAACAGTGAAACCTGCTGGAGATGTTCGGCGATCAATGCCTCTTCCAGATTTTCCGCATTCTCATTGACGGCAATTTCTTCAAATTCTTCCGATTGTAATTTTGCCGTGTTGCGCAAAATATGATACGCCCCGCGCACAGAAAGCTGTTCAAAGATCTCTTTAAAGTTAATATCCCCGATTTTTCCGCTGTTGATCACTCCTTTCAAGCGCAGCGTCAAGAGGCAATCAGTGAGATCACGGTTTTCCAGTACGGATACAATTTCCAGGCCGATCGCCTCCGGCGCTTTTCCAGTACAATCGAGGACAACAGGAATATGCTTGATCACTTCAACGGGAATCCATTGGACATTCTGCATCGCCATGCCGGGTGTCCCATTATCGACCGTAATAAGATAGAATCCCCCATGTCCATACTTTTCTACTTCCTGAAAATTATTGGGGAATAGCGCCCCGCTATACGTCGCCAAGCCATAGCCTTCGATCTCTTTTTTGGTGGGATGGTGGATATGCCCGCCGGCGTAATAATTAAACTGGCGCGGGAAGACCGAAATAGGCTGTGACTCCATCAACGCAAGATGATCCGGCATGAGTTCGGTTACGGCCGTGTGAAACAGGAAAATCTTATAGCCTGGTTCTGTCTCTAAAATCTCCCGCTGCAGGCTTTCATAATACGTTTTATCTAATAACCCCCTTCTTCCCAATACTCCCGTAATCTTTGCACCAGTCTTGCCATCGATGGTGAACCTCAGATGCAATTCTTTTGTCTCTGGATCTATTTTCCCTTTACAGACGTTGATCAGCAGACCGGCATTTTCCAGCACATCGATCATCGTCTTCCCGCTGGGTGAGAAGTCGTGTGATCCGGCGATCGTGTACACAGGGATATTCTTATCCAGCAATTCTTTCAGTTTCTTGGCGACGACTTTCAGCGTGTCCAGGGAGGGAAGAGAAGTGTTGAACAGGTCTCCCGCAAACAGGATAAAATCAACATTCTGGGTAATGCACAAATCTATCGCTTTCAAGAAAGCTTTTGTAGACAGATCACGCATCTTCTGATCACGCCATGCTCCCAAATGCAAATCCCCGAGATGGGCATATTTCATCTTTTTTCTGGTCGTACTCTTCTTTATAACGATTGTTGTTCTGGACAAAGCGTTGTAGAAAGAGTGTATTTGTTTAGCTCGCGGCGAGGCCAGCTACACAAATACGAAAAAGTCAGCTGCCAGAAAAGTGAAGAATATTCCTCTTCTAAACCAGTTTATATCCTTTTTCGATTAGATAAGGATGAATTACTGCATAACACTGGGATACTTGGCGGGCATCAGCTAAGCCGGGAAGCAGTTGGAGTTCGGCAAAAGCACTTTCATACCACTTCCAAAAATCCGTTCTGTTCGTATAGAATTCCCGATTCCGGTGGCACATTCCCCAAGTAACTAAAGTATCCTGGAGAATTCTATCTTCGATGGGTATATTGCTCTCAAAAGCGGCTTTACATTTAAATTCTTAGGTCGTAATTGATCGATTTGGCAACTGTCTCAGATATCTGCGATCTGCCCGGTGTGACTCTCCACCGCCGGTTGTTGTGGAGGGGCTACTTTCCCATAGAATATCCGGATGGTGCGCTCATCAATTTTTAAGACAGACGGATCGTACACATCGGCGGCCTGGAAGACGGCGATTGGCTCGCTGAAATCAAGACCATTAGAGGATTCTAGATAATAGATTCCTTTTGGAACACTGGCAAACCTTTCGTCGATGGACGCAGCGAAGAGCAGGAACTTGTCCCCCATCTTAACCAGGGCCGGGTCAACTAAATTTTTAATTCTGATTCCTGGTTCTTTTACAAAATTGAGGCCGTCGGAAGATATAGCTGAACCAATCCCGTGTTCAATCTCTGCAGCGGTCACGTAATACATCCTCACTCGGCCGTCTGGGAGAATTATTGCATCTGGTACAGAAGCCCAGCCATTATCGCCGCTGGTCTCTGAATCAATCCGCAGCCCTTCCTTTTGGAAAGTCAATCCATCAGTGGATACGGCAGAATAAATCTTATGTATGGATTGCCCCGGTCCACCAGCCAGACTATTCGCACCTTTGTAGTACATTCTTATTTTTCCATTGGGAAGATCGACAATCGTCGGGTCGCACACTTGTAATTCAAATCCCATTCCCGGAGAGATTCGGACTCCCTGCTCTTTTGTAAAAGCCAGGCCGTCCTTAGAAATTGCTGATAATATCCCTTGGTTGTTGCAGTAGTACAAGCGAGTTCTTCCATCTTTTAATTTTTGTACGAACGGAACAGAACCATCTATTATCCTCGAGCTGCTATCTTTTTCCCAGGAAAATGATACTGTTTTCGCCACCGGTTCCGCAGGCAGAGCATTAGTTCCGGAGATTACTTCTTCGGGCTTTTCCGAAAATGGTTCTGGTACAGGCATCACCTTGTTCTCTCCTGCTGCTCTTTCAGATTCAACTGCGGCAGTCGATGATTCCGGTGGTGCTTGACAGGCGGAGAGAAAAATAACCAAGAGCATAGTTAGTAACATTATCCCTCGGTTCATCATCAGAATAATAATTAAGAACTATATAAAGTTTTGTGGATTGTGTACGTATTAAGTCTGTGTTTGGCAGGTTGGTCTGCCTCGTCTCGCCCAGAAGCAGAGAAAAGTTGAACTGAAGAATAATATTCAGAGATGAGCGAGACCATAATCTTTCTGTCTGATAGCAACGCTCGGCAGACCCTCTTGACCAAGCCCGCACAGACTTAACTTAATACGTACCGGATTGTTGTTCTGGACAAGAAATATTTTTATACTTCCACCGCCGCCTTCCTCTGATGGCTGAACAAAAGAGGATCGTTATCTACACCGATTTCGACGAAACGATGATCAAAGAGGATTCGGCCAAGATCATGGCCAAAAAGATGATCCGTTTCTACAAGAAGACGTTCGGTTTTCTGTTTCTTCCCGGATTCCTGACTCAAGTGCTCTATCGTTATGTCACCTATAAGATCACCGGAAAAACCAGCGAGTTTTATACTATCTTCTTTCATTTTGATGCGCAGGCACTGCAACTCGTCGCCGACCATCTTACCCTCAATCGCAAATGGGTTGCTGCCGTTCAGCGTATCCGTAAGAAAGAGCAGAATCCCCGCGTCTTGCTGGTCATCCTTTCTCGGAACGTGATCGGCCTGATCCGTCGTTATCTAGAGAGAAGTGATGTCCAGAGATATCTTGCGGCGCTGAACTGCTCGGTAAGCAAGGTCATCGCCCATGCAGATATTCTGGTAGATTCCCGTACGATCGTGTCTTCCGGTATTTGGCGCCCGGGACAAAAGATGAATTTCATCAGCCGGGAAGGTAAAGTACTGCGAACTTTGTCCAAAGAAGAATTTAGGCGTACTGTCGCAGTCAGAGTCATTCCTGAACAAGAATACGGCGCGCAGATCATCGACTGCATCAACAAAGACAAACAGGTTTTTCTGCCCAAGAAAAAGCCGAATGAGAAATTTCCGTTCTATTACCTCGGCGACAAGGAAGAGCAATATCTTTCGCCGGCAGATATTCCTCGAGAACATTTTTATCGCATTTAACGCTCTTTTTTAAGCAGTCATTCTACCGTCACTGACTTAGCGAGGTTTCTTGGCTTGTCGATGTCACAACCTCTGAGCAACGCGATAGTGTACGCAAAAAGTTGAAGCGGGATTGCAACGAGCAAAGGCGACAATAACTCGTCCACCTTAGGGAGATACACTACTTCGTCACAGATTTCTTTTATCTTCGCATCTCCCTCGCTGGCGAAAGCAATAACCTTTCCTTTCCGTGCCTTGATCTCTTGGATATTAGAGAACATCTTGTCGTACGTCTCGCTCTCTAGGCATAAAGCAATAGTCGGCATTTCCTCAGAGATGAGCGCAATCGGTCCGTGTTTTAATTCCCCGGCGGGATAGGCCTCAGCATGGATATAAGAGATTTCTTTCAACTTTAATGCTCCTTCCAAGGCAAGAGGATAAAATATATTCCTTCCGATATACAAAAAATGTTGATTGTTTACATACCGTTCGGCGACTTTTTTGATCTCTTCTCGTAATTGCAGGACCTGCTCGACTAACGACACTATTCCCTTTCCCCTAAATTCTTTTCCGGCGAAGTGATATGCCAGCTTATAGAGTGCTATCAACTGCGCGGTAAATGCTTTCGTCGAAGCCACGCCGATCTCTGGGCCAGCTCGCGTGTAGATAACATCATCTACTTCTCGTGCGATCGTACTCTCTACGACGTTGACTATTCCCAGTGTGTTTACGTTGTGTTCTTTTGCGAGGCGAGCGGCTGCAAGCGTGTCTGCTGTCTCACCGCTCTGTGAGATCAGGATCACAAGATCTCCTGGAAGGAACAACGGCTCTTTATATCGAAATTCTGATGCTGTTTCGTGCACGACGGGAATTCTCGCTACTTTCTCTATAACATATTTACCAACCAATCCCGCATAACTTGCTGTTCCACAGGCAACAATGATCATTCTCTTTGGTGTCGGCAATGCAGGTAGTGGAACGTGTAGCGTCTCTTCCATTGTTAATGGCTGTTCCATAATCTCTTTAAGCATAAAGTGAGGAT
>JACQNE010000034.1 GCA_016203205.1 Candidatus Woesearchaeota archaeon | reverse complement strand
TTGCCACACTCCGTGCAGAACTTTGCTTTATCAATATTTTTCTGGTTACAATTATGACATTCACGCATTTTAATCAGTTAATGGTAATCATTTATAAAAACTTCGTATTAAAAGAAAATCCTGAAAAGAGGCTACTGGTCCTGAATGGTGGGGATTTATGCTCTTTTGATTTAATAAGCGGAAAAGATTCAGGCTACAGCTCCTTCTGTAGCGAGAAATATCGCCACTCTTCCGCTTTCACCCACGGCCTGCCGGAAAAACTAAACAAATAAAACAATTGAGTAAACCGTGGTTACCTCATAATTACCTCAATTAAACACCAGAACCTATCTCGCTAAATTCCTATTCTTATAGGCTTTATCTTCCGTCACATCTTTTCCCAACGGCACTAAACGTTCTGCCTCTTCCAATGTCAGCACTTCTACTTCTATGACGATGAGATCCCGATCAGTATACAAATCAATTTCAGCAGTGTGCTCGCCATATCCTCTGGCCAGTCGGACCTTTTCCACGCGCGAACCTTGCGTACCCGGCCAGTAGCGGGCAAATACTATTTTTTCAATTTCCGGGTCAAACTCATCTCTCTGCACGCCGCCTGGTCCTTTCAATGTAAAGTAGAACTGTTCTTCACCTTTGTTGCGCAAGCGTGCTTCTGTTGGTTTAAATTTATCTTTAAAACCAACGAGATCAGCCAATTCTCGGACGGTCTCTCCCTCAATGTTGGGGAAATATCCTTGGTGCAGCGAAACACCATCTCTTAATACATACGCCCGTAGGGCCTGGACTATATCTCTGGAAGTATCTCCCCCCATGGCCGCGTACCAATCACGGAAAGCAGCTGTTCCATAATTTTTGCCATCCTCCCAGATCAGAAATTTTCTCTCGATTTCTTTTCCCATTATTTATTTTAGTCAAATCAAGAGTATATATTATTGATTGTAACACAAGATCTATTTTTTGAAATTGATTTTAGAGTATGGGCCTAAAGCTGGTCTCTGTTCCCGACCAACGGCTCTGCAGAAAATATCGAAAAAGTCAGCCTGGCCGTTGCGTTCGTGCTTCTTTAGTTGTTTAGACTACAGCTAAGAAGCACCAATAACTTTGGTATATCGTAGTTCTCACGCAACCTCTTGTCCGGGCTGACATTTTCTACAGAGCCCTGTCCAGCACAAAATTTATAAAGAAGCATCCACGATTATCATAACATAACGAAATAAGGTGGTTAATCATGACTATTGTGAAAATAAATCTTCATAAAGTAAATGCCGAACGCAACCTTAGTGCCAAAGGCGGCCAGATTAAAATAAACAACAACGTTTCTGTCAAGGACGTGGAAGATCTCAATTTTGCCGTTGATGGCAAAAAAGGGCTTAAAGTAACGTTTGCCTTTAATTGCTCCTATGAGCCAAATCTGGGAAAGATCGACGTGGAAGGACAGGTTCTCTATGTTGATGTGGACAAGAAAGTCTCCAAAGCCAAGACCGATTGGGAGAAAGACAAGACAATTCCTGCCGAAGTCATGGAAGAGATCATCAACGCGGCCCTGCACAAAGGAAATATCCAGGCGATCAAGATTAGCGAAGATGTAAACCTGCCGAGCCCGCTGCCGCTTCCTAAAGTACGGGCCACTGTGGAAACACCGTTAGCCAAGAAATAGATTCTCTTTCTTTTTTTTTAGTTAATCGGGATATTTTTTGTCGTGCACCAAATCACCATAATCTTTAAAAATCAGGCCCCTTTCGGGAGTTTAGATACACACTATGGATAAACCAACAGAGAATACCTCTCAGCTGCGGCTGAAAGTCATGGAAGCAGTACAGGATGATGTCAATCGTGGCATTGTCAAGATCGATTCCAATTTCATGAAGCAGATCAACCTCAATCCGGGTGATGCTGTTGAGATCAAGGGCGAACGTCGAACAGCAGCCATCGTTGATCGCGGCTACCCTGGTGACATTGGCTTGAATATCATCCGCATGGATGGGAATCTGAGAAAAAATGCCCGGACCAGTGTGGGAGAGATTGTCATTGTCCAAAAAGCGCAGGTAAAACCAGCCCAAAAAGTTGTCATTGCCCCGGCAAATAAAGGGTTTATGGTCAAAGCATCTCCCGACTGGTTCAAGCAGAGCCTCTTGGGAAAGACATTTGTCAAAGGTGATTTAATCTCACTGGGTGGTGCGCCACGCCGCCGCCTTTCTTATCCTGATCGGGAGATGAGCGACATTTTTTCCATGATGGAACGGCAGTTTGCCGGCTTCGGCCTGGGCAGTTTGCGCTTTATTGTTGCTGATACTCTTCCCAAGAAAGAAATCGTCGTCGTTACCGCGGAAACAGAAGTAGAATTAAATCCTTCGGCAGTAGATGTCCGCGAAGAAGAAGGGATCAGTCTGGGCATCAACTATGAGGATATCGGCGGTCTGGGAGACGAGATCAAGAAAGTGCGTGAGATGGTCGAATTGCCGCTGAAACATCCCGAGATCTTTGACAAGCTGGGAATCGAGCCGCCAAAGGGAGTTCTTCTGCATGGTCCGCCCGGGACGGGAAAAACGCTGCTGGCCAAAGCTGTCGCTTCGGAGACAAACTCGCATTTCATCCTGATCAACGGTCCGGAAGTTATCTCTAAATTTTATGGCGAAAGTGAAGCCAATCTGCGGAAGAAATTTGAAGAAGCAGAACAAAATGCGCCTTCGATCATTTTCTTTGATGAAATTGATGCTCTGGCCACAAAGCGTGAAGAGACCAAAGGCGACGTAGAAAAACGTGTCGTCGCTCAGCTGCTGGGGCTGATGGACGGCCTTAAGTCGCGGGGAAAAGTCATTGTCATCGCGGCGACAAATATTCCCAATCAGCTCGATCCAGCTCTGCGCCGTCCCGGCCGCTTTGATCGCGAGATTGAAATTGGTGTTCCGGACAAGCAAGGCCGTCTGGAGATCCTTAAGATTCATACGCGCCACATGCCTTTGGCGAAAGACGTTTCCCTCAAAGACATTGCTAAAGTCACTCATGGTTTTGTCGGCGCTGATTTAAGTTCTTTGGCTAAAGAAGCAGCCATGATCGTCCTGCGCCGTATCCTGCCGGATCTGAAAGTGGAAGGAGTGGAAGAAGGCGAGCCTATTCCCGCAGAGATTTTGGAGAAACTGCAAGTCAACCAGAAAGATTTTGTGGAAGCATTGAAAGATGTTCGTCCTAGTGCGATGCGGGAAGTGTTGGTGGAAACTCCTGATGTCGGCTGGGTTGATATCGGCGGGATGGAAGATGTCAAAAACAAATTACGAGAGGCGGTGGAATGGCCTTTGAAGAAACCAGAAGTATTTAAGCGCATGGGCATCCGCCCTCCGCGAGGTGTTCTGTTATACGGTCCGCCCGGGACAGGTAAAACCTTGCTGGCAAAAGCAGTCGCAAAAGAAAGTGAAGCTAATTTTATCCTGGTCAACGGACCAAGCCTGCTCAGCAAATGGGTCGGTGAATCGGAAAAAGCAGTGCGTGAAATCTTCCGTAAAGCCCGTCAGACGGCACCGACCATCCTTTTCTTTGACGAGATCGACGCCCTTGTTCCCCGCCGCGGCGGCGGTCTTTCTGACACGGGTAGGACGAACGAACGTATCGTCAACCAGATGCTTACCGAGATGGACGGACTGGAGATTCTTAATGATGTTGTGATCATTGCTGCCACAAACCGGCCGGATATTGTCGATCCCGCTCTTCTGCGGCAAGGCAGATTCGACCGCGTCATCCTGACACCGGTTCCTGACGAAGAGAGCCGCCGCCGGATCTTGGAGATTTACCTGAAAAAAATGCCCCTAGCCGGCGATGTCCATGCTGTTGAATTAGCCAAACTGACCGAAAATTATGTCGGCGCCGATCTGGAAGGCCTTTCCCGGGAAGCTGCGATGATCGCTTTGCGTGAAGACATCCTTGCCAAAACGGTCACGCTGGCCCATTTCAAGGCGGCGATGGAGATCGTCAAGCCGTCGGTTGATAAAGAAGTAGAAGAATCATATCAGCAATTAGAGAATTACTTCAGTTCGGCCCGTGCCAAGCAGATCAAAGAAGATCGAAAAGACAGTTATTTTGGCTAAACAAATACACACCTGTAAACAAATACATCCACCAAATAAATATATAAACTGCGCAGCACCTTCTGTTCAAGAGCATTCCCGCTCTGATGTCTTATGGAAAAAAGAGGCCTGTCTGAAGCAGAAGCAAAGAGAAAGCTCGCTCAGTTTGGGCCTAATGAAATCACCGATATTTCCAAAACAACGGCAATCCGCATCCTTCTCCGCCAGGTAAAGAACAACTTCATTGTTTACCTTCTTCTCGGTGCAGTGCTGATCTCTTTCTTTGTGGGAAAAACGATTACCGCGTATGTCATTTTCTGTGTTATTATCATGGTCGTGGGGTTGGGCTTCGTCCAAGAATATAAAGCAGACAAAGCGATCAAAGCGCTGAAAAAGATGATCCTGCCTTTTTCTCTGGTGATCCGGGATGGAAAAGAAAAGGATGTACTCTCCTCTGTCTTGGTTCCCGGTGATCTTCTCCTTCTGCGCAGTGGCGAGAGGATTCCCGCTGATTGTCTCGTGCTCGAAGAAACATCTCTTTCCATCAATGAAGCGCTCCTCACCGGTGAAGCCAAAGAAGTCAGGAAAGAAGCGGCAAAAGATGGCCTAAAACCTGCTGAACAGAATCTTTTATTCATGGGTTCGTTTATCGTCAATGGCAAATGTCTGGCCAGAGTTCAGCACACAGGGATGTGTACACATTTTGGGAATATTGCCAAAATGATTTCCACGACGGAGAAAGAACTACCCCTGCAGCAAAAAGTCAATAAGATTGCCAAATATATGGCGCTTGTTGCCGTCATCGTTTCTCTCTTAACTGGTTTGTTGATGGTCCTACAGGCAGAAGCGCTTACCTCAGAATTTCTGGTATCTGTCCTCATCCTGGTCATCGCTCTTTCCGTATCTGCCTTCCCGGAAGGGTTGCCGGTCGTGTTGATCACCGCCCTGGCGTTTGGGGCGCGCCGCATGGCGAAACAAAATGCCATCGTCAACCGGATGTCGATTATCGAGACCTTGGGAGAGACGACAGTCATCTGTTCTGATAAGACGGGAACGATTACCGCCGGAGAGATGACTGTCCGCAAGATCGTCATCGATAGGAAGGACATCGACGTTGAAGGAATCGGCTATGCTGCCGCGGGAAGATTTTTGCTGGAAAAGAAGGAAATACATCCTCTTTCCGATCCAACCCTCCTGTTATTGTTAAAGACCGCGGTTCTCTGTAATGATTCTCGTATTGAATTGGAAGGTGAAACACAAGTTTATCGCGGCGGTGGATTACCTACAGAAATTGCTTTATTGATCCTTGCAGCAAAAGCGGGGATCGTTAAAGAAAACGTACGCTACACTCGGCTGAAAGAAATTCCATTCAGTTCTGAACGGAAGATGATGTCTGTTCTTTGTGAACTGGAGAAGAAGAATGCTGTTTTCGTGAAAGGGGCGCCGGAAGTGGTCTTAGATCATTGTACTTTTATCCGAAAACAGAATAAGATCGTTCCACTCAGTTCCGCAGAAAAAAAAGGGATCTTAAACGCGAACCGGATGATGACTTCAAAGACACTCCGTACGCTGGCCTTTGCCACGAAAGATCTTTCCGTTGGTGAGAGAACAAAAAAAAGAAATTCCGGCGTTCAAGATGGCGAACTGGAAAACGATTTGATCTTCCTCGGCTTAACTGGGATGGAAGATCCACCGCGTGCAGGAGTGAAAGAAGCGATCATGCTCTGCCAGCATGCCGGCATCGAGATCAAGATGATTACGGGCGATAACAAGGAAACGGCACTGGCTATCGCCCGAGAAATAAATCTCTCTGGAGAAGTCCTGGAAGGACACGAACTGGAAAAACTATCCCCGGCGGAACTGCGGAAAGTGATTAGGAATATCGCTATCTTTGCCAGGGTCAAACCAGAACACAAGCTCCAGATCGTCAAGGCTTTGAAATCCCGCGGCGAAATCGTGACGATGACCGGCGATGGCGTTAACGATGCGCCGGCGTTGAAAGAAGCGCATATCGGTGTAGCAATGGGCAGAAACGGAACAGATGTGTCCCGGGAAGCTGCCGATTTAATATTAAAAGATGACAATTTCATTACTATGGTCAGCGCCATCGAAGAAGGAAGAAGGATTTTCCGCAATATCCGCAAGTTCGTGACTTATCAGCTCTCCTGTAACCTCACTGAATTACTCGTTTTATTCTGTGGTGTCCTCTTGTCGCCGCTCCTGGGCTGGCAGATTCCTCTCCTGCTCGCACTGCAGATCCTGTTCATCAATTTAGTCACCGATAATCTTCCTGCCATTACTTTAGGGCTCAATCCTTCCTCGGCAGACGTGATGAGTGAAAAACCACGCCGGAAGGCGGAGCTGCTCAGCAAAAATTTATTTGTCCTGCTCTTTTTCACGGGCATTCTTATCGCCCTCTTTGTCTTGGCCGTGTTTTATCTTTCTTTTAATGTCTTCCAGGAAAGCATCGGCACTGCCCGGACAACGGCTCTGGTCTCGCTGATTCTTTTGGAAATTGCCTCTGCGTTCAATTTCCGGTCTTTTCGCAAAGGTGTCTTTACCCGTTCTCTATTCGCCAACAGGCCCCTCGTTTTTGCTTCGTTGATCTCGCTTGCCGCCACAGTGGTGGTCATCTATACTCCATTACAGGTCATCTTCGAAACGACTGCTCTTTCTCTCGGGAACTGGGCGACTGCCGTCTTTTTGGCACTTCTTCTTGTTCTCATTTTCGATATCCTCAAGAGGATCAATAACAAGACTAAATTCATTGACTTATGGAAATGAACTATTTCTGACGTATTTGTTTAGCTGACAGCAAGGCCAAAGAATGTATCTGAAGCGTCCCCTTGCGTTTGGGTTCGGGCTTCATCATTTATCATTTCAAAGTTAATTCAAATAAATATTCATGAGCACACCATTTTTTACCGACTTTAAATATCTTTATTTTGCCAACTTCATTCAGTTGTTTATACCATTCAATATTATCTTCCACAAATTCTTTGGTTGGTCCCGTGTCAAAAGCGACAAGTCGAGCATTGTAATTTTCAATGATTTTTTTTATGGTTTGAGCATAGTTAGTGACTGTATAGACAATAATGTATATGCGAGACTTGTCATGCATGAAATCTTCTGCGATGTCTAAAAATTCTAAAACTTGTTTATTTCCATCAGGCCCACCATCAAAACTTTGGGTAAGTTGCTTACCGATTGCTTCTTGATAATCTTTGTGGACTATCTCTTGTGGAAGATTAACTACAATAACATCAAATTTTTTATTGAAGTTGGCAAAATAAACACCTTGTTGAAAATCAATGCTGATATTATTTCTCGCCGCATTTTTCTTTGCTAATTCAATAGCGTCTTTATCATTTTCAGTTGCTGAAACTTTGCCACCAAGTTTTGCGGCGAGAATACCTAAAAAACCTGAACCAGTACCGATATCAATAACAGATTCGCCAGCATTGATTTTCATGTTTTCGGCAAAAAATGATCCGTGTGGAGACGGTGGAAATATGTGCTCATTTATTTCCAACTCAAACTGAACATTTTGAAGGTTATATCTGCGAACTTCTGGTTTTTGAACGAAATGCAAAACTCTTGTCATAATAACTTTGAAATGAAGTAAATTCTTAAAGTTTACGTTTTAAAGCCCGAACCAAAATGTCGTCTAACAAATACTTTCCAACGAAATCTTTATAATCCTAAAACCATTCCTTCTTCGATGAGCGTGATCAACAGATGTTAGTCTTTGGTGTGGATATCCCCTTGGTGGAAGTGATTTTTACTATTGCTGTTCTGATCATCATCATTCTTGTCGAAGCAGTAGTCATGTTGTTTGTCTTCATCAAGCAGATGAATAAGATGAAGAATGTGGTCACTTCTCTGGAGAACACCTACCATCTTACTTCTCATGCCAAACGGGAAATGCTGGAGAGGGGAAGTTCGGTCTTAGAGCGGAAAGAAGAAAGCAAGCCGGAAAGTAAGGCCGAAGAGAATAAAAAAGTAGAGAGTAAAGGAAATAGTAAATAAAAAAAAGGTATTTGTTTAGCTGGTGGCTGGGCCATGATGTGAGTGAGATAAAAGCTTTCTGCCGAGGATTAATCTGCGGAAAATGTTCAAACCATGATCTGTCCTGAAGCGAGAAACATCGCTATTTTTCCGCTCTCACTCACGGCCTGCCGGAAAAGCTAAACAAATACAATAACAGAAATAATAAATAAAAGAAAGAAAAAAATGCGGCCTATTTGCCGCCAGCTTTGCCACCTGCAGGAGCCTTCTCTTTCGCTTCCGGAGGCACTAACTCGTCCACGATCTTCATCGGGATGCCAGCCTCCAGCAGGGCAGAACGAATCTTCTTCGGCTCTTTGCCTTCGTTGGCTTTCACCAGCTCTTTCGCGCGCACTTCGAATTCCGCTCTCTGCTTCTCCAATTCTTTCTGCAAGCGTACTTTCTCTGCGGCAAGATGTTTCTTCTCTTCTTCCGTTAATTCCGTACGTCCAGATTTGATTTTAGCGTCAAATTTACCTTCAGCAACTGCCGCCAAAGCCTGCTGGGCAGACATCCCTTCGACTAAGACCCCCATCGATTGGCACGTCCCGATAATCTCGCGTACTTTCATCTTTAGGTCTTTGCCAAGAAGGTTATCTTCTTTTATTTTAGCGATCTTGATAATCTGCTCGATCAGCAGATCTGCTACTTTTTCCCGCAGGGGGTTTCCTGCGCCTTTTTCCACGCCTGCTTCTTTTTTGATCAAAGCCGCTGCGGGGGGAGTTCCCACTTCGATGCTAAACTCTTTGGTTGCGGTATCGATAGCAACTTTGACGGGGACTTGCATCCCTTTCATGTCTGCCGTCTTCTTGTTAATTTCAGAAATGACCAGACCGATGTTCACGCCCGTTGGGCCGAGAGCAGGGCCGAGCGGAGGAGCAGCTGTTGCTTTTCCCCCTTCAATTAAGACTTCAACTGTTTGTTTTGCCATGAATGTTCACCTGAATTTGATATTGGAAGCGGTGCGTAACGATAGGCGTAAACTGCGGTTTATTTATATAGTTTGCGGAGCAGTTTGTGCTGTGGACAAAGTCAGCCGCCTGGCCAAGAAGTTGCGCGAGAACTACAATTTACCAAAGTTATTGGTGCTTCTTAGCTGTAATCGAAGCAACCGGAGAAGCACGAGCGCAACGGCCAGGCTGACTTTTTCGAGACTTTCTACAAAGCCGGAGCAGTTTGTGCTAAGCGTTCGGCGATGCCGGGATGCAGGCGCAGGCCAAGAGCGGCCAAATATCTCATCTCCTCGGCCACGTCGACTCCATAGTTTAATAATACATTCGGGTTTGGCGTTTTCCACACAGGAAATGATAGTACCCATGCAGGACTTTGTTGTGGGATCTCCAGACTCCATCTATCGAAGCTTCCGTACCAATCATTCGTTTTCAAAATTCGTCTTTCTGGAAGAAAGTGAAGAAGTGGACAGGAAGCGGTCATTTCTCCATGAATGTAATGAAAACCGCTACTATCTCTAGCTAATTCATAAACAATTTCTTTGAATTTTATTTTTGAATGATGCGCCAAGCGTGGATTCCAGGAAAATGACTCCTCTCCTATTCCACTAGAAGGCGATACCCCCAGCATCCTAAATGCCAAATAATCTCCTGAAAAATTCTCTATTTCTTCGATAAAAGAAAGTGGTATTTTCACCCTCTCATCCGCATCAAGCATAAACGTATACTTTGTTTCTACATGGTCATTTGCCGTATTGCGCGCCGGCCCATACCCTTCAAATGTTGCATCAAATACTCGTAATTGGGGATAATCGCCGGCCATCTGTTCTAATAACTGTCGCGTACCGTCGCACGAGCCAGTATCCAAGACGACAGCATGTTCAAAGAAAGGAAGATGTCGTGCCAAGACAGCGTGCAACCCTCCTGCTGGATTCATCAGTTCATCCCGGACAATCATCGTCAGAGTGACATCTTGGGGTGGGGTAATCATTGTCGCATAGATTCTATCTTAGATAGTGCTCTCCGATTGGAACATACATCCTTCTTTGGTATTCTTCGTCTGCCATTTTCCGATCTTCCGAATAAAAATAATCTTTTCCATCCATTCCTTTGAACAAAAGGTCGTCTTGTGGATCTCTCCCGAGAGCTTCTATGGATCTATCTCTCATTTTCCTCAATTCCTCCTCATCCACTTTCCTCAAGTCCCCATTAACGTTTCCCATGTACTCATCAACTTCATTAAAAATTGAATAATTTCTTACTTGTGTGTGTATATCCATATTCTCACCATTTTCGACAGAGTGATAACCACTTTATAAATATTTTGTTAAAATTATCACTTAGAAGTAATGTTCTAATTTTTATTCCCGATCACCCATATCTTTTTATATCTAAAACATCGCGCGAATCAGATGACTTCCCCCATCCAATACGCCACCCAAGGCACGCGCATTCTGCTGACCAGCCTCAAGAATAAGATCAAGCCGCCGCGTTACGATGGGTCGGCGGGAGATATCTGCCGAAAGGTCATCAATGACTGCTGGAACGGCCGGTTTTTTCAGACATCTACTAACAATTTCCCTCAATTTTGGAGTCGTGATTTCGGCTGGTGCACCCAGTCACTGCTTACCCTCGGCCACGAAGAAAAAGTACATCAAACCTTGCGCTATGCACTCAATCGCTTCAAGCAGGCGAATCAAATCACGACCACGATCACGCCGGGCGGGAAGCCATTTGATTTTCCCGCACCTGCCGTCGATTCACTTCCCTGGCTGATCCACAGCATCCGCCTGTCGGCTTTTCCTCACTATGAACATCGCGTTTTCCTCAACCAGCAGATCAAGAGCTTCTTCGACAAATTCATCAATCCGCTCAACGGCCTGGTTAAGCTTGATCTTCATGTTTCTTCGATGAAAGACTTTGCCGTCAGAAAAAGTTCCTGCTATGATAATTGCATGGCCGGTATGCTTGCTGCTGATCTGAAAAAGTTGAAATTAGACAATCCATTTGAAAAATATGATTATCCCGCGATACTTACAGAACAGTTCTGGAACGGGTCATTTTTCTTTGACGATCTCGCCAAGAAGAATTATGTCGCCGGTGATGCCAATATTTTTCCATTTATTACCGGGCTCATTTTCGACCGGAAAATGCTTGCCTCGGCCATTCAAGCAGTGGAAGGCGCCGGTTTGGCCGACCCTTTTCCGTTGAAATACACCACCAGCCGCCGCCATGTGCATTTTGTCTGGCAGGAAAAACTGATGCCCAATTATGAGAGTGATGCGCTCTGGACGCACATGGGCCCGCTGTATATCAAGTTATTACAGCACGTGGACAAAGACAAAGCTGCGTTGTATACCCAGCGTTATACGCAGGAGATTGAAAAAGCCGGAAATTATCTCGAAGTGTATACAAAAGATGGCCGACCGTATGCAACTCCTTTGTATACCTGTGATCGGGGGATGCTCTGGGCAGCAAATTATTTGACGCTATGAATCATATTCTTCAATAGTTATATCCAAGTGTGGTAATTATTTAAAAAACAATCGCCCCCGTAGGCAAATATGCCTCCGCACATTTCTCTGATCATCCCCGCCCATAACGAAGAAAACTATATCCGTCCGACGCTGCACAGCATTAAAAACCAGGCTTATCAAGATTTTGAGGTCATCGTCGTCGCCAACGGTTGTACAGACAAGACTGAAGAGATCATCGAGAAGCGGGAAAACGGAAAAGTGAAGCTGCTTACCTTGCCGGTGGCTAACGTCAGCCGCGCCCGTAATTTCGGCGCAAGTAAAGCGGAAGGTGAATTACTGCTCTTTCTCGATGCTGATACTCAGCTTGCCCCCGATGCTTTGCAGAAGATGAACGAGCAATTCACTTCGGAACACGCCGTTGCCACGACGACAGTCAAGCCTGACGAACAGAAATTATCTTTCTCTGCCGCGATGGCTTTCAAATCATTCCGTCTGCGCAACGGCCTCTATAAAGGCTGCAGCGGCGCTTTGCTTTGCCGGCGTGCGGATTTCGATGCGGTCAATGGCTATGATCCCGAATTGATTATGCTCGAACACCGCAAATTGATTTTAAAATTGTTGGAGAAAGGAAAATATTGCTGTGTTGATGCTCCTTCGATCACGTCGATGCGCCGTCTGAAGAGTTGGGGTGTCGGCCGGGTCACGCTTTTCTGGATTCAGCAATGGCTTAACGATAAGTTCGGCAAGCTCCCTGGAAATGAATACGAGAAAGTACGGTGATTATCCTAGCGTACAATTCAGCGGCGAACCACCAGACCCCAAACAGACCAGCTTGTTATTGATGATATTGTAGGAATTGATCTCCGCATTATCATACTTCTGCTTACAGCAGACACTGCGCGCCGTATTCTCAGCAAACATATTGAAATTACCTACAGTCTTATCCAATTGATCTTGAACAACTGCCAAATCTTCCTGTGCTCTTTGTAATTCCGCACTCGTCTGGTTGGCCAGTGCCGCTGAATTATCGGCCAGTTCCTGGCGAAGAATTTCTGTACGCTGCGCGCAAAGCTGTGCGGCGTAGGTACTTTCTGCCTGAAGTTTTGCTCTTTCTGATTCACAAGCCAATAGATTGGAGTTGCTTCGTTCGATAAGATCGACCACTTTATCGTTAAGCGAATCTTGTACGGAAAGATTCTGCTCTGCAGAATCAAGCTTGAATTGCAGTGCCTGCAGATTCTGCCCGAGCTCGTCTATGCTATAATTACTATTCTTTGCTTCCAGATATACACCATATCCCAGAATTCCCGGTCGGATGAATAAGACAACGGCAACGATCACGGCAACGGCTAGAGATATCTTAGTCCAATTGATCTTTCTCTTTTGCCCGTCAACAATGACATCCATCACGCTGTCTGTTTGTTTTGGGATTTTTATAACTTTCGTAAGATGGTACGGCAAAACTAAAAGTTTATTAATATTCCTACGCTCCATTGTCTGTGATCATCACCATCTCCGGCACGCCGGGTAGTGGGAAGAGTACCGTGGCCAAGCTTCTTGTTGAAAAACTATCTGCTGAACGCATCTATGTTGGCGGCATCCTTCGTGCGCTGGCCAGGGAGAAAGGGATGACTTTGAAAGAATTAAATGCCTATGCCCAAACACATCCGGAAACAGATGTTGACGTTGACACAAAAGCAGCTGCCGAAGCGCGTCTCTTAGAAAAACAAGGCAAGATCGTCGTCGTCGAAGGGCGTACGCAGTTTCATTTTCTTCCGAAATCGGTGAAAGTCTACATCAAAGTAGATCCTGTCGTCGGCGCCCAGCGTATTTGGAAAGATCTTCAGTCGGCAGCAACCAGGCAGGAACGGAACGAAGGGAATCTTCGTTCTTTGGAAGAAACAGAACAGCGCACACGTAAACGCGAAGAAGAAGATGCCCGGCGTTACAAGAAATATTATGGCATTGACCACCGTGATGAATCACAGTATGATCTAGTACTTGACAGTACACGGCAGAGTGCAGAAGAGATCGCTGGAAAGATTGTGAATTTTATCCAAAAAAAAGACAAATAATTTTTAAAGAAACATCTTTTTTGAGATATATGTACCTAGCAACAAACGAGTCTTTACAGAACATCGTTGATGGTCTCCATCCCGAACCAGGCGATCGTATCGCTGCTATCTGCGGCTCCGGCGACCAGGCCTTTGCACTTGCTGAATACGGGGCGCGTGTTTTCGTGGTTGATAAAAATCTAGAACAAATCTCTTTCGCGGAGCAAAGATTGCATTCGCTGGGAACAGAAAAAGAAGAAGAGATATTTTTCAATCGAGCTTATCGTGGAAGAGTGGAATCGCTAGGCTTTGTTGCCAGGGAAAGCAATGCTTATTTTTCTGTGGAAGGGCGTCTGGAAAGAATAAGGGCTAATCGTGCGAATATTCATTTTCATCATGGTGATTTTTTTTCCTACGTTTGTGAAAATGCAGGTGCTATCGGTTTCACCAAAATATATGCTTCCAATGCGATGGATTGTCAGTCGCAATGTTTCCACTGCGAAAGGTCTCTTGATGATCTCATGACCATTCTGCCAGAAGGTGGTTTACTCTATGTTGCAAGTGGGTTTAGATTTTATGCTCCTCCCAAACAAGCGTTGCAGGAAAATTTTTGGGGGAAGGAATTTAATTACTTGGAGGTACACCAAGTTTCTTTTCCAGAAGAAGATGGGTGGGACCCAATAGTTTTTGTTAAACGGTAAATTTCAAACAGGGAGAAGCTTAATATCACAATATCCAAAAATATCATGATTTTTATCGCCCCAATTCCCTCACAAATCGATCTTTGATCCCGCAAAGCTTATAAACACCCCGCTTCTGAATATCATTATGGCTGAAAAAATCGCACATCACGATTTTGTAGAATTGGATTACACCGGTAAGCTCAGTGATGGAACGATCTTTGACACAACCAACGAAGAAGTCGCTCATCAAGCTGGTCTTCCTCACCACCATGGCACATTGCAGCCAGCTGTTGTCTGCGTTGGTGAACGGCAGCTTCTTCCGGGGCTGGATCAGGATCTGGAAGGAAAAGAAACAGGTAGGGAATATACTGTAGTCCTGCCACCAGAACAGGCTTTCGGCAAGCGTGACATCAAGAACGTCCGGATCATTCCCATGGGCACGTTCCGCGAGCATGAAGTCCAGCCGCGGCCGGGATTGCAGGTTGATGTCGACGGCGAGCGTGGGATCGTCACCAGTATCGCCGGCGGCCGTGTCGTCGTCAATTTTAATCACCCATTGTCTGGGAAAGAAATCACGTACACCTACATCATCCGACGTAAGGTGATGGATGTTTCCGAGAAGATACGTTCTTTTTTGACCGGTTCATTGAACATCCCTACAGATCAGATGCAGGTTAAAGTAGAGGGAGAAAAAACATCGGTGGAAATGCCTGTACAATTACCACCTGAGCTCACCGATCTTCTCTCCAAGAAATTGGTAGAATTAACTGGGATAAAGACCATAGAATTTGTCTTTAAGAAGCCAGGAGAAACAATAAAAGAATAGTAAAGAGAGATGTGTTTTAAACAATGGGATTAGCAGATCGGCCTAAATCTAAACTGGAAGAAGGATTGCGTCAAGCAATAGAAACGGCTCGGGGTATTGAAAGAGATCATACCACACCTTGGGGGGAGCATATCGAGGCTGTTGCAGAAGCTTTAGACAAGGGCGATAGTGAGACGTTAAGACGCTATGCGCGGGGAATAATTGCGCCTGGTTTTCCCTATCAATCATCTGTTCGGCTCTACATTTTCACATTGGATCGGCAAGTTTAAGTCTTGTCCCCAACTCTTCTATTCCCCATCACAAAAATCTTTATATAGCCTTTCCCTTTCCAGCTTTTATCAAAAAGGGTTGGGGTAATGAATGGATAGTTATAGTCAAGATAAGCGCACGTTTTCTTCGATAACCGTATCCGCTGACGAAGCGGCCCGTAAACGTGCTACACTGGATGTCGATGCGGAATTAGAACAGCTCTTGGCTAACCAAAAGACCAGGATTAAAGTTGTCGGCTGTGGCGGCGCCGGAAATAACACGATCAACCGCATCTCAGAAGTGGGGATCAAAGGCATCGAAACAATAGCTCTCAATACTGATGCGCAGGATCTTCTGTACACGACCTGCGACAAAAAACTGCTGATCGGAAAACAGTTGACCAATGGTCTTGGCGCCGGTTCCAATCCGCGCATCGGCGAAGAATCGGCAAAAGAAAACGAGCAGGATATCAAGAAACTTTTGGAAGGCTCGGACATGGTCTTTATCACCTGTGGCTTAGGCGGCGGCACAGGCACGGGCAGTGCGCCATTTGTTGCGCAAACTGCCCGCAAGATGGGTATTCTCAGTGTTGCCATCGTGACCATTCCTTTTTCGATGGAAGGCACGCATCGTTTTGAGAACGCGATGATGGGTTTGGAAAAATTAGAGCAAAATGTCAGCACGTTGATCGTCATCCCCAACGAAAAATTATTAGAACTTGCACCCCAGCTCCCGCTCCAGACGGCATTTAAAGTTGCTGATGAGATCCTGACCAACGCCGTCAAAGGAATTGCTGAATTGGTTACCAAAACCGGTTTGGTCAATCTTGATTTTGCGGATGTGAAAGCGATCATGGGCGAAGGCGGCGTGGCGATGATCGGCGTTGGCGAGTCTGATTCCGAAAATCGGGCCAGCGAATCTGTTGAGAAAGCTTTGGAAAATCCGTTGATCGATGTTGATGTCACCAACGCCACTGGCGCGCTGATCAATATCTCTGGTGGTGAAAATTTGACGTTGGACGAATCACGGCAGATCGTCGAAGCCGTCTCCAGCCGCTTGGATCCGGGGGCAAAGATTATCTGGGGAGCGCAGATCTATAAAGATCTGGAAAAGACGGTGCGTACGATGGTGATCATCACTGGTGTAAGTTCTGATCAGATCTTTGGCGGCGATCATAAATATTTCAAGAAGAAGAAAGACGATCTGGAAGATGATCTGGGAATTAAGTTTATCAAGTGAATGTACATATTAAGTTAAGTCTGTGTGGGCTTGGTCAAGATGGTCTGCCGAGCGTTGCTATTGGACAGAAAGATTGTGGTCTCGCTCATCTCTGAGCATAGTTCTTCAGTTCAACTGACTCTGCTTCTGGGCGAGACGAGGCAGGCCGACCAGTCCAAGCACAGACTTAATACGTACAAATAAATGAAATGGTCATATCATTAAACGTCTGGTGATCTACATTATTTTTTCTGGACTATAATCGATCAATCGCCAGCAGGCCTGCCACTTGCTGTTCATCTTTGCTGTAGACACATTGAATTGACTCTTCTCTTTCCCAAGCGTTTTTTATTGATCCCAAGTATATGTCCGTCCTGAATGGCTCGCTCCCATTTCTGATGACGGCAACAGTTTTACCATAATTAAGACCGCTCGAACAACTAAGTAGATCATAACTGGGATGGTTGCCTTCTCTTAATTGGTCAAGTAAAAATGAATCATTGACTCTTTTTCCGGATAGATTTTTTAACTTTTGTCCCGCGGAGAGAGTCTTCACTAAAGCCACACCACCAACAGCCAATCTTTCCACCGTTCTCTTAAAAGCCAGCCACGGAGCAAGAAGATGCATATATGTCCTGTCCGAGAAAACCAAGTCTACTTCGTAAGGAAATCTTTTCATGACCGTATGGAGATCCTCTGCAATACCAAAGAGACGAACATTCTGTTCCACGCCATACTGGGGTTTTGGTTTTGGGAAATGATAGATTCGCGGCCTTTCCATTATTTCTTCAGCAGGCGGAGTGTCTCTCCGTGCTCTTCCCAAAGCAGTCATCTGTTTTAAAGAACCACCTACTGCATATCCTTCGAAAAGAACTGAATGCCCGCTCATCCATTCATAATCGAATGTTGCTTCTTTAATACTATTACCAACACCGCAGCCCTGATCCATGATCCGGCAGGTATGCTGATGTTTTTCCTGCTCATCAAAATGGTCAAATATCTTTTCTTCCAAGAATTGTCTTGTTTGCCGGTCAAAGTATCCTAAAAGACGTGGAAATGTAGGTTTTCTCTTCGTATCGGCAACACCAATTTCCAAAAATCTTTCATCGACTTGATCCATACAAGGATACGTTATCTGTTTAATAAGATTAAATCTTTGAGATAATCTCTTTTCCAATTCCGCTTCCGTTATTCCGTTTAGCATTTTTTTCTCTACAGTTCATCGATACTCACAAAATCATCATCCGGCGTTTCTCTGAAATATTGTCCATAACCCCAACCCACAAATCGAAGCGAGATGTTTGTTCTGAAAGGGACATCTTGTTTTCTTCTGATGACGGCGAGGGTGGTGCTGATCCGATCATTTTTCTCGAGCAGGAAATCATATCCCGGATTGATCTCTTCCAAGCGCTGGACAATTTCTTTTGGTGATAAACCGAGCACTTCTTCAGGCCTGATGTGTACCGGTTTGTAAAACAAATTTCTGATAATTGCCGTTCCTCCGACGCGCAGCCGGTCTGCCGTATGTTTAAAGACTAGCCAAGGCGCAGCGAGATGAAAATAGGTATGGTCGGAAATGATCAAGTCTAACTGCCTCGGAAAATCTCTCATTGCCGTATGGAGATCTTTTTCCAGCCCATAATAAGAGGCATTTCCGACGGTTGATGCAAAAGGATACATGCCATATCGGCCGGCAAACTCATCTTCTTGCGTCCATTCGGTTTGATCTTTTTTGTTTCTTCCTGATCTCATGTACCTCAGCGCTGCCGTTACGCCATAGCCCTCAAATTGATTGTTGGTATGCGCTTGGGCAAAATTGGATGTTACTTTCCAGAGCGTATTGGCATAACCGCATCCTTGATCCATAATGCGATGGACACCCGGTTTAGCCATTGTTTTGGCGATCTGCTGCTGCAGTCGTTCTTTTTGTCCGGCCGAAAAATTTCCCAGAAGTTCATCATAGATGATTCCTTCTTCGTCCAAATAAAGATAACTATCATCTCGTACTCTCTCAAAAGCTGCGGCGAGGTAGCGTTCTAATTTGGAGACCTGTTCTTGTCGGTTGGTTTTACTACTTTGCATTTTTCAAAGAGTACACACCAAGAATATCAAACCAAAAATTTTCTGATTCTATTTCTTCGTTACATACTCCACATACGCGCATTTGCCGCAGACTAATCTGTTCGCATGCACGCCTAGAAAATAACCCTGGCCGCATTTTGGACAAGAACGATTTTTCCGCTGTACTTTATCGCCGGAAAGAGTATACAGGGTATGTAACTTGCGGGTTTTCTTTGTACTTTTTGCCGGACCGCTTTTCGCTGCCGGTTTCTTTGCGCCGCCTTTTGCTGCTGCCATCTATGCCTCACCTTTTGTGCTTTCTTCCATTTTCTTGCGGAGATGCTTGGTTGTCTTTTCTATTTGCTGCCGGGCCTCCGGTGTTGTGTAGGCCACCGCCTCAAAACTGGCTTTTTGGTGGCCAAATTGCGTGTAAATGTGCTTCACTACAATTAAACTACCTTCCACTTTCAATTGTTTGCTGATTGCTTCCGCCAGTTCGTTGTTGCTTGGTGTTGCTTTTTCAAAAGTGACTTCACCGCGCACCCTGGTCCGATCCAGGAGGACGTTTTCTACTTTTTCTTGAATGGTTAATTGCATGGTAAATCTCCTATCTGATCTTGATCGCGTATTCTCCTTTTGTCGTAATCCCGACCTGCTTGGCCACAAGTGAGTTTTCCGGGTCAGCGATAAACAGTCTGCCTTGCCAGCTTGTCGTGAACGAACTCGTGGCACAGGTTGGACAGACATCGTCCTCGACAAACAACTTACAGCGTTTGCAGGCTTTTTTCTTGGTCATGATTATTCCTCTTCTTTTCCGCTTTTCGCTTCGGCAGCTGCCGGCTCTTCCAGCCAATCCAGTTTGCCCAAGCCTTCCTGACGCATAGTCAGGCCAATTTTAGGATTATTAATATCTTTGTAACTCACGGCGATGATCCGTGCTTTGCAGCGGTCGCCAACTTTTACTGTTCTTCCTGATTTCCTTCCCTGAAGGACTTTTTCTTTGCTGAACGAAACAAAATCATCCATGCTCTGTGAGATGTGCACCATTCCTTCTATGGACCCAATATCCATGAAAGCGCCAAAATCAGTTATATCCCTGATTTTTCCAAAGACCAGTTCGTTTAATTCTGGATTGAACGTGAGCAATTCGAATTCTGTTTCATAATACCCTGCCCCATCGCCGGGCACGATAACCCCCTCTTTGACCTCTCCGACGTCGAGAACTCCGACGACGAAGCCCATCTCTTTAGAGACGTATTCTTCATAAGATGATTTCACATTCTGGAGCACTGCATCTTTTGTGCTTAGATTAAACATGCTTGGCGGCACACGGATGAAATCTTTGACTTTGACTCGATAGAACATAGGTAAGCTGTCCTCCCTGGGTTTTGGGATGTATTTTGGGTGTTTGTTTATAAAAGTTTCGGAGTGGGCGTGTTTTTCTGCTTTTGTCTGTTAGGCCCATCTCCCCCACAATCTTTATATACCGACAAGCCAGTATCTCTTCTATGGATTTACGTGCCTTGCGCAAGGATATTCAGAACCTTCCCCGCATTTCCGATCACATCGAACAATTTCAGGAGAACTGGATCAAGCCGCTGCGGACAAACACCAATCGCCGTCTTCCTTTCCTCCACCGATTACCTCCCGCGGCAAAGAAAGAACTTAACCAGAAAGTAATGGAATGTTATGGTTCACTCGCCGTTCTGCGCCGGGAGGAAAACATCCAGGAAAAATTGCGGATCTATGCCCATTACCTCGTCGATCTTAAACTGGCTTCCTTGCGCGGCGATCCGGAAAAGGCGGCGATGCTCACCAACCGGCTGCTCAAAGACGAATTCCTGAGTATGTCGCAGACATTGACCGAGATTCAGGAACTCGATAAAACTGTCCATCTGGTCGAAGAGCAGTACGAAGAGATCAACAAACTGCTGGAGAAACATCTCTCTCTGGAAGAAACGATTTTTTTCATGGACTTGCCGCATAAGATCTATCTCTATGCGCTGCTCAAGACGGCGCGTGAACATCAGCGTATCGCGCGTGATTTGGGCCGGCATTTCGTCGAGATGGCTAAAAGCACGCCGAATGGGAGGAGACGATGAGCCTGTACTTTGGGATTGTCGGCATGCTCTTTATTTTAGCGGCGTTTATTCTGGATGAATTTTTCAAAACCTGGCGGCAGAATTCCATCAAGTATAATCTCCTGAACATCATCGGCTCCGGTCTGTTGGCATATTACGCTTTCACGATCTCCAGCTGGCCGTTCATCATCCTGAATGTGGCTTGGTTCATCGCCGCCGGATATAAGCTGGTCGTTTTGCTGAAGAAGTGAAATTTTGTTTTCGAACGTATTTAGTTAAGTCTGTGCGGGCTTGGTCAAGATGGTCTGCCGAGCGTTGCTATCGAACAGAAAGATTGTAGTCTCGCTCATCTTTGAGCATAGTTCTTCAGTTCAACTAATCTCTACTTCTGGGCGAGACGAGGCAGACCGACCGGCCCA
>JACQNE010000032.1 GCA_016203205.1 Candidatus Woesearchaeota archaeon | reverse complement strand
CGGCTCTCGTATCAATTGGCGAGTTTTCGGAACAGAAAATGCGAGCTAGTGTTATTAACTCCGCACTTTGTGCGGAGCCATCTCGCATTTTCTAGTATTATAGTTATCCTTCAGCGACCATTTGGCGTCACCATCACTCACTTTTTGGATTGTGCCCCCCCAAATGCTTGCGGCGGTTGTGATTTTTATCTTTTCAATAATTTCTTCCAATCTTCTCGATGTCTCTTCCAGAAGAACCACAACGCAACAAGAACCATGGCCAAGCTGAACCATTGTCCGAGACTGAAACCAAAATAGAGCGGATCCTCACGGAAAAAATCGACGATAATCCGGCCCAGCCCTTCAAAAAAGACGAAATTCCAGAAAATAAATCCAGGCTTGAACGAAGTGAAAGAACTTAACCAGGCTATCCAGCCCAAGATGAGAAAGCGTTTCACTGCCGCATAGAGCTGGCTGGGGTGGCGGCAGAGATCTCCCTGTTCTGGAAAGACGACACACCATCTTCCATTCCAAACCCTACCGACTAATTCTCCGTTCACAAAGTTGGCAATCCTGCCGAGAGCAAGCGCAAACATGGCTGGAACAGAAATGACATCTGCGAGTTTCCAGAAATCGAGCTTCTTTGCGCGGCAAAACCACCAGCCGGCGATGACCACGCCGACAAATGCCCCATGGAAACTCATTCCCCCTTCCCAAATTTTCAAGAGATTGAGTGGATTGTACAGATAGATCTGCGGCTCCCAGAAGAGCATGAACAAACGGGCGCCGGCCAACACGCCGACCATCAGATAGAAGAGGAAATCCCAAACTTCATTTTGAGAAAGTGCTATCTTTCCCTGCGTACGCGCCCGCTGCAGCCACCAGGCAGCCAGAAGGAAGCCAAGAACATACACCAATCCGTACCATCTGATCTCCAGCGGGCCTAATTGGAGAAGAACTGGGTTGAGGTTATAAACATACATCCGTCCTGCGTTTCATTCAGATTATTAATAGTTTTCTATTGTCATCAATTGATTACCGTAAACTTTATATACTCACTTTTGTACTCTGATGAGAATAGGGTTGTATCTGATTGAAAATCGAG
Source organism: Candidatus Woesearchaeota archaeon (assembly GCA_016203205.1). Taxonomy (GTDB): domain Archaea; phylum Nanobdellota; class Nanobdellia; order Woesearchaeales; family GW2011-AR9; genus JACOZP01. The sequence continues at coordinate 46,202 of JACQNE010000032.1, read as the reverse complement.
GGTGACACAGCATGGTTGACAAAGATAAATTATATTCACGAGAACTGGTCGGGAAGACCGTCGTTTCTAAGTCTGGAAAAAAATTTGGTGAAGTTGCCGACATGATCTTTGAGATCGGCTCTGGCGAACTGATCCATATTCTCTTGAAGAACCCAACATCGTATACTGACAAGATGGAATTGGAAAAGACAAAAGAAGGGCAGATCCTCATCCCTTTCTCTGCAGTCATTGCCTCAGGTGATTTTATCGTTGTGGCGGAAGAAGATATTATTTAGGTAGAAATCTGTTAAAATAGGCCTCTTCTTTCTACTCTATAATTTCTTTTTTCTTTCATTGTTTTCTTTTGCAAAGGAGAGAGAGGAGCAGTCCTACTTGATTTTACTTCAACATAAGTCCTTGGTCCTCTTTTACCAGTCAAAATGTCTACTTTACTCTCCACAAAATCATGACCTTTACCAGTTCGTTTTACCTCATATCCTTGTAATCTTCTAGAAGTAGCATATGTTTGTTCTGCATAAAAGCCTTGGATTTTGTTTCCATGAAGATTCATTCGCTTCGAAAATTTCTTTGTAAAATCTTTGAATGTAATTCCCACAACATAATCAGAACGAGAGGGTTTATTAAGTTTTTGAATGAGGCTTCTATTTTTTCACCGGATCAAATCGTAAGGATTCTTTCTGACAATCATCTCTTCCCTTCCCGGACCGGTGCCGAGGAGTATACATTCTCGGTCCAGCAATTCTTCAATGCGCCGGACATAGCGTGCTGCATTTGGACTCAAGCTTCTTCCATCTTGTTCTGTAAAATGCTCCCATGGCTCAAATTCTTCATAGACTGGTTTTACGTGATGGAGAAATCCACGTTTGTGGAACGAATGATTCCATTCGTTGAATTGTATGCCCCCAACAACATAGCCGACGGCGATTTTTGGTTTCACGCCAAGCTGATGTAATAACTCCATCTTATCACCGCAGGTGAACACGGCGACATCGATCTGTGCTGCTTCTACGGCATACTTTGCGGCGACGGCATCAAACCAGCCGATGTCTCTGGGCTTATGTGTTGTCGTGCCAAATTCGCCCCAGGGTTTCCTCACTTTACGTTCTAATGTTTGCGGCATCTGTGAAACAAACGGCCTTTTTCCCGTTCCCGCGCTGCTTTTATATAACTTGAACACACCCATTCTGAGGTCAGTCTTCCCCGGGATAAATGCCGGATTTGAAGAGGTAACATCCGGAGATAACCCCACGTCAACATCAAGCAGCACGCCTTGCGCACCTTCCCAAATTTCATATTCACCGCCATGCCGCTTGCCGGCGATATGGCTTTGGATAACAAATCCCTGCAGGAAATCCCTTTCTGCTGCATAACTATCGATGAAAGATTCCAACGAGCCGTATTGTTCGGGAAGGCCTTTTGGAAAGCGTTCTTCCAGCGCCCCTTTAAATGCTTGCTGATCAAGGAATTCCACGAAGCGGATGCCGGTTCGATTCTGCTTGTCTACAGCTGTCTGGCGGATTCCGTTGCCCGTAGAAGAACGCTGTTTTTTGGTATAGTCAAATTGATCGTCGGCAACATGATATTCCAATGTAACGTGCGCATTGGCAGCGATGCCCAGATTTTCTGGAGAAACAGCCACACCAGCTGATCGTAGTTTCGTAATTTCTTCCACCAGCAGGCGGGGATTGACGAAAACCTGCTGATCGATCAGGTTATAGGCGTTAGGCTCGAGAATCCCACTGGGGACGAGATGGAGAGCGTGTTTTTGGCCATTGACAATGAGCGTATGTCCGGCGTTAGCTCCGCCCTGATAGCGGCGGACGAGAATCGGCTTGTGGAAAGTATCCGTTGAATGAACACTTTTTGCAGCCTGCTCGACTACATAGTCCACCATCTTGCCTTTTCCTTCATCTCCTAACTGTGCTCCGATGACGGCGATGGATTTGCGCATGGAGAGAATACTCTGACGGACATTATTATAGCTTTAGGAAATCGAAAATAGAGATCGAAGAAATAATTTACTTGCTACAAGGAATATTTATTCAGCATGATTTTTATCTTCCCGCTGCGTTATACGTCCTTGAGACCTTACCTTCTTTATCCAGAACTTCAATTCTTAATGCCTGTTCTTTCTCCTGAAAATCACGGTCGTGATAGACAGAACCAGAATGCAGCGTTTCATAAATTGATGCTCTAAACGGATCTTTTACGCTCAAATCAACAGTTTTCCCTCTGAAAACAGAAGCACGAACAATCTCGCCGACGATTTCTGGCCAGCCTCCGGCAAAAGATAATTCCCGGACAACGTCATGTCCTGAAACCTGATATGTCGCACCTTGAACTTGGCCGGTGAGATATTCCCGGTGTCCCTCACCAACAAACTGATCAGAAACCGTGACGTTGGCTGATCTAAATTCTACTGATTCCACCAGCACTTCTAACGGCACGACCAATTCTTCATAGGGCTTGCTTTGGTCAATCTTTCTCTGATTTTCTGCTTGGATACCCGCTAGTATTTTTGAAAAATCTACGGGACGACCTCTTCTTCTTTTCGGAGAGAGGGGATCTTCTGTTTTTTTCTCGGTCATATTTTTAAAAAGAGAGAGGAGGTATATAAAATTAACGGAGATTCTTTTACCCCCTAAATGTAGACAAACTTTCTACTTCTCCTCATTATCCTCTTTATGGATGAATTCCTCATCAAGCCGCTGCACGTACTCCCGCACCCGGCTCATCACTGAATTCAATAAAAATTTCTCGACCTTCTCTTCAAAGATCTCTGAAACCTGCGCCCATTCGGCAATCCGATAAAGGTTGGCATTGGTTTCGATCAGATGGAGGTCCTTGATCCGCTTCAATTGACGGCGGATATTTGATGATGCGATCCCCAGCATCGGCAATCCCCCCTGTTTCCGCTCGTCCATCACCAGATTCTTGATCTCTTCGGAATGCAATTCCTCTCTCCGGGTTTTTGCTTTGAGCAGGACGTGCAGGACATCGACGACGACATCCCGCGAATCTCCCGGCTGTAATAATCCGACGGAAAGGCAGAACTTGCGCACTAATTCACGTTCATTCATCGTCGGCTTCTCATAGCGGCGCAAGGTTATTTCGGCTAATGGCGTATCTCTGGAAATTGTTGGCATGTTTATCACTCCTTTTTAGATTTTAGGTCCTATTTTTTATAATAATCATTAACGTAAATGTCAAATAAAGCATCCGCTTTTTCTTCGACTGTTCCTGTCTGATTACAGCTGATTGTGACAAAATAAAGACTCAGCGGCTGTCCTCTCGTCGCTTCGGTTGTTCCTCTAAAAATGCGTTCAATATTTTTGGGATCAAACAGACTTTTCATAAACCTATCTTGAGGCTGTTGCTCTGCCGGTAATTCTTGATATTCTTTTATCCTCAACGCGACTTCAACTCCTTCCCTAACAAGTACGCCTAACGGGACATATCCTCTTCTCGGATCAGTGAGATCATTACACCAGTAGCAGAGTAAAGTCGTTGTCATTTTTTCACCGATGTAAATACCATAACCTCACCCTATCCTCTTCTACCGCGTCCACCCGGACAAAAAACATCCGTTCCAATTGGATGATCTGTCCTGTTTTCAGTGAGGTCATCCCCTCCTCGCCAATTCCCTGAATTGTCGTTCCATCTTCCAGAGTCACTTCAACTCTGGCCGGATGGCGCTGCATCGGCAGCCAGTGGATGATCATCCCGCGCTGTTTGGCATTTTTGTAATCATCATAACTCTCCGACAGGAAAGACCATTTTCCGTCTTTGATCTGAAAATTGCCGTAATCCATCAGGCGGTGGGTAAAGCCTGCGCTCAGTTTATGATAATCAGATTCCGCAATATATACTTCTCCGGCGGAATGGAATTCTCGTTTTCCCCGTTCGGGGAAATTCGGATGAAGATCAAATAATACTTTCTTCTTCGGCGCGCCGGCGATCGTCACTGCAACCGGTTTCTCCACACAGAAATAGCGGTTTGCCTGCGGTTCGATGATCTCTTTGTTAAAAGCGTTGATGCTCTTCCAGAATTCATCCAGCGAAACGGTCTTGTCATTCTGGCTCAGCCCCATCTCTATTGCATAGCGTCTAAATGCTGCTGCTTGATACCCACGTCTGCGCAGCGCCGGCAGGAACGGTAGTCGGATGTCATCCCAGCCAGTATATTCCTTCTGTTCAATTGCCAATCGTGTTTTAGAAGTGCTGAGATCAAAACCGATAAAACTGATCATCCCCCAATGTTTGTACTCAGGATATGTCCAGCCAAAACAATCCATGATCATCCGCTCTTTGGCGGCATTGTCCATGTGATCCTTGCCGTTGAGGACGTGGGTGATTCCCAGCTCATGGTCGTCAATCGCGACGGAAAAGACCATCAGCGGCCAGACCCTTTGTTCTTTTCCCGTTTTTGGATGGACGTGCTCGACGATGCGCATGATCGCAAAATCTCTCAGCGCCGGATTCTTGTCGGTAATGTCCGTCTTTAATCGGGCTACTGCCTCGCCTTCGGCGTAGCTGCTAAACAGTTTGGCAAAGCGTTCCTGTTGTTCCGGCACGGACAGTGAACGGCAGGGGCAGGCTTTTCCTTTGCTCTTCATTTCCCGCCAGGCATCGGCATCACAGGTGCAGAGATAGACTTTGCCTTGCTGCACCAGTTGTTCTGCATAATCATAATAGATACCTAACCTTGATGATTGCACGATGACTTCTTTGACGTTATTGCCCGTAAGCCATTGAACATCTTCGGGGATCAATTTGTATGCCGGTGAATATATATTCTCCGGATTGGTATCTTCGATGCGGAGGATCAGCTTACCGTCGTACATCCGTGCATATTCCGAGTTCAGTGAGAGTCCGTAGGCATGGCCGATATGCAGCGGTCCGCTGGGCGACGGCGCCATCCTGACGACTACTTTTCCTTTTTCAGCGTTAGGAAGCGGTTTTAATGGCCCTTTATGTTCTTCTTTCTCCTCTTTCAGTAATTCCGGAGCAAGTTTCTTCAACTCACTGATTATCTGTTGTTGAGAAAGTGTTTCTACTTCTTTGCTGATTGCTTGGATCTCTCTCAATACTGCCGGAACATCTTTTCTTAGTTCCGGCTTTTCTTTGAGAACCAGGCCGAGGACAACTTTGTCATTGACTTTGCCTTTAAAATCGTGGGCATTCTTCAGGACGTACTTTCTCACACTATCTTTCATCAAAGTTTAGAAGTCAATGGATGTTATTAAAGGTTTTGATTGGTTTTTATGGCCATTGCTTCTTACCAACGTGATCTTTACACCGTACGTATTAAGTCCAATAACAATACTCGGCAGGTCATCTTGGCACCCTTCCGCAAAGACTTAACTAAATACGCATTTTACACCAGAAAGTTTAAATATTAACACATATTTTCATTATTTAAACATAATGCGTGGTGCTTGAAATGACGACATTAACCCTATCTGTACCAACAGAACTTAAACAGAAAATGGACTCTTTCCCAGAAATGAACTGGTCTGAAGTAGCGAGACAAGCGTTCCTTCAGAAAATAGAAGATCTGGATTTTCTGAAGACGTTTAAAGAGAAGAGCAAACTTACAGAAGCTGATGCTCTCAAAATCGGAAAAGAAGTAAGCAGAGCGGTAAGTAATCGATTGCGAAAAATGGCGAGATAAAGATGGATCTTGTCGTTGATGCTAATATTATTTTTGCTGCTTTAATCAAAGAGAGTTTTAACTATTCTCTATTATTTTGTGGCAGATTTCAGCTATTGGTGTCAGAATACGTTTTCAAAGAGTTTGAAGAACATAAAGAAGAAATTATGAAAAAAACAGAACGAACTACTGAAGACTTTTATCGACTTATTGACGTCTTGAAGCGAAGAATAACAATTATCCCTCTTGAAGAATTAACCCAATACGTTGAAAAAGCAGAAAAGATTTCTCCAGATCCGGGGGATATGGTTTACTTCTCCCAACATTGAAGTTGAATCTCACTCTCTTTCAAGAACCAAGATGTTATATCAGTTTTATGTATTCTTGATAGTTATTTTCTAGAGAGTTATTCCCTCTTCCTTTTTTTGTACTGAACGTCTTTTACGATCATTCCCAGCCAACCAATTCCTGCCCCTACCAACCCCCAGAAGATGTCTTTCTGCGCGTCCCAGGCATCTCCCTGCATTCCCAGATAGGCCATGCCGATCAATTCATTCTTGGTGACCAACAGCCAGCCGTATTCCAGAACTTCATACATCCCTTTCAACGCGGCAATCATCATGAACGCAAACAGGAAGCTCCAGCCTCGAGAGAGATGCAATTTCTTCCTGCAGAATTCCTGCAGTGGCAGAAAAAAGATAATTCCAAACAAGAAATGAACCAGCCGATCATAATGGTTGCGGCTAAGCATAAATAATTCTTTGAAGTAAGAAAATAACGGCATTTCTGAATAAGAATAATAACTTCCCAGAACGTGCAGGAGCATAAATCCAAAAATGAGGCCATAACTCCAGTTTGAAAAACGAAAAGTGCGGTACGTTATAATGAGGAATAGGATAAACGCTATTGTTAAGATATTCTCAGCAAGCCACACTTCCCGATAGCGCGGAGCGATTGCTGAAAATAACCAAAACAGGATAAATATGGCCAAAAGTGAAAGCGGGAAAATGTCTTTTTTGCGCATCTTCACGTCATCACATCTTCACTTTCTCGATCAATCTTTTCATCATCTTGACAAAGTCATCAGCCTGATGAAAATATTTTTCGTATTCAATTCCTTTCACTTCTTTCAATTCCCTGTGGGTGATCGCCTTGCTGAGCTTATAGAAATCCCGCATAACTTCCACATATTTTTTGTCCATCAGCCGCGGCTTGACAAAGATCCGCTCGAGCATCTCTGGAACATGCTCCGGCGTCGGCGGCACTTCGTTTCTGCTCATCAACGCCGCATGCGCCGCATCGATCACCGCCCAATAGAGATCCAGCGTCGCCTGAAGCACGTGCCAACGGGAATTGACCAATGTTCGCGGCGCTTGTCCGTAATAACGCCAGACGCTCTCTTCCGATGGCCGGATTCTTCCCTGCTTCAGCAGCTGCTGCAACGGCGTGAAGAAGCCAACATCTAATAAAGGCACGCCGTCGCGTAATATATTTACCGTTACCGGATCAGAGCCGCGTGCATGTTCCCAGAATGCGGTAAAGGTCATCGACGTGATGTGCAGCTGTAATGATACTTTGGGCACGATCTTTTCAATCGTCAGGCGGTAGGCTTCGATCAGCGGTTCGGAGATCACAAATGTGGTGTCATCGGTCACCACCAGAACGTCAATGTCGCTGGTCGGCTTGGCTTCATGGCGCGCTGCGCTGCCGAACATGATCACGGCCAGGATAAACGTATCAAATTCTTTTTTCAGCTGATTGGCAAAATCCTGCGCTTTCTTCAGGTTATCAGTGGGATATTTGTGATAGTTCTCATTTCCTTTTCGTTCTATTCTAAACTCCATACCTCTTAACGAGAGGAAAGAACATTCTTAAGCTTTTGTGACTACTTTCGGATAGTTTTAGGGTATTCTGGACGTAGCTAAGACGTAGCTAAGCTATCGTTGTAATTTGCGTTTGATCACCGCAGAGAGGAAATGTTTTCAAACATATCTTTTAATCCTCTAAATCACATCATCTAAATATTTATAAATTATTTCTCTTAGAACAACACATTCATAAAAAGTGAGGGTGAGATGATGGTTCAATTTTTATCTCTCCGGGCAGGGTTTATTTCCGGTCGGGGTGAATGGTGATGGAACAGAAACAATTAGACGAGATGGATGAATCATTTTTTGCAGAGGAATATATGGAAGAAGATGTGCTTAGTGAAGATTTCTTGGACGAACTTGATGCGAAAGAAAAAACAATGAACCCCAAGAAAGAGAATCCTTTTGCCTCGGCGTTGGATTCTCCTCAAGAAGAAAAGTCCAGGAGAGTTCCCCCTCGAAAAATACGAGAATCAAAGATTCTCAAAACGGCTACGGCAAAGGCAGAACCAAAAGTATCGGTGAAATCTGAAGTGAAGAAGCCGCAGGATGAAGTTGTCATTACACCTGTAAAAGCTATTGCGCCGGTAAGAGTTGTTCCATTGAAAGAAGAGAGGAAGCATCTGGAAAAATCAGTTTCCGAACAAAAAGAAAAAGCTGAAACAAAAACAGAAACAAAATCGGAAAAAACAGCTAAATATGTTGAGCCGACTCCTCGGGTCGATCCTTGGGCAGACGATAAAAAAGAGAGCAAAAAAGAAGTTAAAACTGAAGTTAAGAACAATCCGGAACTGAAGAAGGAACCAAAAGCTTCCGGCGAGGGGGGATTGTTCAAAGATGTTTCTACCTGGAAAGCATTGACCGGGTTAACAATCATCCTGCTCCTCTTTTCGGTCTTTACCCAAGGTTTCCAGTTCACGGAGAAAACAGCCTCTCTCGGCCAAGAGCTATCTTTAGCTGAAGCAGAGGCGCGCGTGACTAGCTACGTCAACGAAAATCTATTGCGGCCGCCGTTTGTCGCGGAAGTCGTGGCAACGAAAGAAGTTGCCGGTCTGTATCAAATAACCATTTCCGTTGCTGGACAGGCAGTTGATTCCTATTTGACCAAAGATGGTAAAATATTCTTTCCTCAAGGTCTAGACACTTCTGTACAGTTGGGATTAGTTGTAGACAGTCCAGATCAGAATGCCCCAACGAGTGTCTCTCCGCCGGTTCAGGAAAACTCTCCAACTGAATCTCCCCCCGAACCATCTGTAGTTGCTTCTCCTCCGGCTGAAACGGGAGCGAGCCAAACTATGGAAGTGACGCTGGTTGCGAAACGCTGGCTCTTTGATCCACCTCTCGTCACTGTTCAGAAAGGTTCGACGGTCGTCTTCAATCTTGTCCCTGAAAATCTGGACTTTACTTTTGCCGTTCCTGGCTTGGGCGTGGCGCAGAAAGTCAGTGGTCCGACGAAAGTAACTGTCGTCACCGATAAGGTTGGTTCATTTGAATATGCCTGCAGCAGCTGTGATGAATGGCGGGGAATGAAAGGGACGTTAGTTGTGGAATAAAGTGTTCTCATTTTACTTCCTCCTCTCTTTGTTTTATTTCTTCTGTAATTCGGCTCTGTAGAAAAAGTCCTCCTAGCCATTGACCGTGGCGAAAACCGGTTATGTTGATGGTTGCGTACGAGCTATTCTCCTCGCTGGTTTTCGTACCTGTTCCTGTAAATCGCTTCTCACGGTCAATCTTGAGGCCAGGCGGACGACTTTTTCTACTAATCCCTGTAATTCGCAACACTTATATAGATGAATCTTACCATTTCCATATGGAAGATGCACTGCACTACCACGAATATCCTTTTCCAGGGAAAGTAAAAGTTATCCCGACGAAGCCGTGCAAGAATGCGGCAGATCTGTCACTAGCGTATACTCCGGGGGTAGCTCAGCCCTGCTTAAAGATTCAACAGAATCCGGACGATGCGTATCGATATACTTCAAAAGGAAATCTGGTCGCGGTGATCAGCAATGGCACGGCCGTTCTCGGCTTGGGGAATATCGGGGCGTTAGCCGGTAAACCGGTCATGGAAGGCAAGGGTATTTTGTTCAAGCGCTTTGCAGGGATTGATGTTTTTGATTTGGAGATCAATGAGCAGGATCCCGAAAAGCTGATTGAGATCATCGCTTCATTAGAACCGACCTTTGGCGGCATCAATCTGGAAGATATTAAAGCGCCGGAATGTTTTGAGATTGAGCGGAAATTGAAAGAGAAGATGGATATTCCGGTATTCCATGATGACCAGCATGGTACAGCAGTCATCGCTTCTGCTGCCGTGCTGAATGCGTTAGAATTAACCCACAGAAAAATCACTGATAGTCAATTTGTTTTCTCTGGTGCGGGCGCGGCGGCTATCGCCATTGCCAATATGCTGTTAGAACTTGGTGCCAGGCGTGAACGGATTATCATGATCGACAGTCAAGGCGTTATCACCGCGGCAAGACATGAAAAGAACCAGTATAAAGCGGCTTTTGCCCGGGAGACGGACAAAAAAACGCTCGCCGAAGCTCTGGTCTCTGCTGATGTCTTTATCGGCGTCTCGCAAGGAAATATTCTCACCGGCCAGATGCTCAAGACGATGAGCCATCAGCCGATTATCATTGCCATGGCCAATCCTAACCCGGAAATTTCTTATCAAGAAGCGAAAGAAGCAGTTCCAGATTGTGTTATGGCCACCGGAAGAAGTGATTATCCGAATCAGGTAAATAATGTTTTGTGTTTTCCGTTCTTGTTTCGCGGTGCTTTGGATGTTCGGGCGACGACAATCAATCTGGAGATGAAAAAAGCTGCAGTTAAAGCACTGGTCACACTCGCTCATCTGAAGATGCCTACAGCAGCAATCAAGGCCTACGGTCAGGAATTTACGTTTGGTCCGGAGTACATCATTCCAAAACCATTCGATCCCCGGCTCTTGCCCCGCATCGCTTCCGCAGTGGCCAAAGCGGCGATGGATTCGGGGGTGGCGCGGAAGCCGATTGCTGACTTTAAAGAATATAATCAGGGATTGAGGAAGTTAGCGCTTAGATTAGCAAGGAATAAATTCTAATCCACAAATCTTAAATACTCTCCTCTCGTCGAAGAAATAAAAAACCCAACCGCAGCAAACTGCGGGGTTTTTTAGTGTTTGCTTGGGAATCTATTGCATCACCGCAAGCGGTGGGGATTTATACCCAGCAAACAATTAAATCCTGTCGTGAGGTTTACCATCGATGACTTTTAACCATGTCGTTCAGTTTCTGCAGACGCTTGCCCCGCTGGCTCATCTCACTCCTGCCGAGATCAGCATCTTAAAGACACCTCATCATCTTCACCAAGCGGAGCTTCATCTTAACGGCAAGAAATACCCCGCCTTTCGCATCCAGTTCAACAATGCCCGAGGACCGTATAAAGGCGGCATCCGTTTCCATCCGGAAGTAAACGAAGACGAAGTCAAATCCCTCGCTTTTTGGATGACGCTAAAAACAGCTGTTGCGGACATTCCGTTCGGTGGAGGAAAAGGCGGAGTCATTGTTGATCCTAAGACTCTCAACGAAAAAGAATTGCAGGTGCTAAGCCGCGCCTATGTGCGGGCATTTGCAGATCATCTTGGTTCGAATATCGATATCCCCGCCCCCGATGTTTACACAAATGGGCAAATCATGGCCTGGATGTTGGATGAATACGAACAGCAGGTGGGGTATCATGATCCGGGGATGATCACCGGAAAACCGCTGGAATTAGGCGGCTCATTAGTCCGTGACATCGCCACGGCGCTGGGCGGGGTCTTTGTCCTGGAAGAAGCAGTGAAGAAATTAAAGTTTAAAGGAAAGCGTATAGCTATTCAGGGTTTTGGCAATGCCGGGATGAATGCTGCTAAATTACTTGCGCAAAGGGGTTTCACGATTATTGCCGTTTCTGATTCTAAGGGTGGAGTCTTTGATGCTAAAGGGTTGAATGTTGATGAAGTTGTGAAAATTAAAGATAATACCGGTTCAGTACAGAATTATTCCTCCGGCAAGAAAATGAGTAATGAAGAGTTATTAACGTTGGATTGTGATATTCTTGTGCCTTCGGCGTTAAGTGAGGTGATTACAGAAAAGAATGCCGATGCAGTGAAAGCCAAGATCGTTTTGGAATTGGCAAATGGCCCGACAACACCTGAGGCCGATAAAATACTACACCGAAATAACATCTTGGTTTTGCCGGATATCCTGGCCAACGCCGGTGGTGTCACTGTCTCTTATTTTGAATGGGTGCAGAACCAGTCTGGTTATTATTGGAAAGAAGAGGAAGTGCGTGCGCGTTTGCGGGAAAAGATGACCGAAGCGTTTGGTAAACTTTGGTCTGCCTGGGAAGGGAAAAAATATGACTTCCGCACAGCGACGTATATTCATGCGGTTAAGAAAGTATTGGCGGCGGAGAGATTAAGAGGGAAAGTTTAGCTCATTTCCTGATTATGCTTTGTAAACAAAAGTATTTGTTTAGCTGGCGGCTGGGCCACAAAGTGAGTGAGATAAAAGCTTTATGCTGAAAATTAATGTGCGGAAAATGTTCGGGTCACGTTTTTTCTTGAAGCGGTGAACACAGCCAATTTTCCGCTCTCACTCACGGCCAGCCAGAAAAGCTAAACAAATACACCAAAAGTAATAAAAACAACTGCTGATTTTAGATGCCGGCATGAACCGTACACTCATCTCAGACCTAAAGAACTATCTCAACCAGGAAGTCCTCTTGCAAGGCTGGATCCAGGAAATCCGTAATTTAAGCAAGATTAAATTCATCATTCTGCGTGACCGGACAGGAGATATGCAGACGCTGGCGTTGAAAGCTGAAACTGATCAGGATTCATTTGAATTGATCAATACACTCTCCAAAGAATCTGTTGTTGAAATTCAGGGGACGGCAAAAGAGAACAAAGAATCGCGCTGGGGAATGGAAGTACTGATTAAAAAGATCACGCTGTTGTCTTTAGCAGAAACACCTCTTCCCATCGATAATACAGATAAGAGTCAGACAAATATTGATAAGCGTCTCGATCACCGTCTTTTAGATACGAGAAATCTTAAACATCAGGCCATCTTCAAAGTCCGCAGCAAGATCGTCCGGATCGTCACCAATTTCTTTGACCAAAACGGCTTCACGAACATCAACAGTCCGAAGTTGACCAAGATTGGTGTTGAATCGGGAGCAGAATTATTTGAAGTGGATTATTTCGGCCGGCCGATGTATCTCGCCCAATCACCGCAAGTCTATAAACAGATGTTCGTCGTCGGCGGTTTTGAACGAGTGTACGAGATCGGTGCAGTTTTCAGAGCAGAAAAATCAAATACAATGCGTCATTTGACGGAATTTACCGGCGTTGATTTTGAGATGGGATTCATTAAAGATTATACTGATGTGATGGATTTCATCGAACTGATGTTTATCGATCTGATGACGCATTTAAAGAAAGACACAGCCGCAGAATTGCAATTGCTTAACGTCGAGCATCAGATTCCTCAGAAAATACCTCGCTTAACTTTAGATGAAGCAAAGAAGATGCTTGCTCCCAAAGGCAAGAAGTATAACGCTGATGAGGATCTTGATGCTGAAGGAGAGAAATTAATCTGCGAGCTGATCAAAGAGAAATCTGGTTCTGAATTTGTCTTCATCACCCACTTCCCGTGGGAGGTCAAGCCTTTCTACCAGATGAAAGCCGAAGATAATCCTCAGGTGACCAAATCTTTTGATCTCTTATTTAATGGCGTGGAGATCTGTTCTGGCTCACAGCGCGAACATCGTCTTGATGTGTGGAAGAAACAGGCGGTCGAGAAAGGTCTCAATCCCCAAGGGATGCCGGAATATGCTGAGATCTTTCAGTACGGCTGTCCGCCGCATGGCGGTGCAGGATTTGGCCTGGATCGGATTACCCAGCGGTTGTTGTTGTTGGATAATGTCCGTGAGGCCGTGTTGCTGCCAAGAGATCCAGTAAGAGAAAAGCCATAACAATTTACTGATAGTTCTTCTCTTTCAATATTCTTTCGGTCTCTAATCTCAGATTAAGATAACGCCCCAGGACAATCCCCCCCAGGAGACTAAAACCAAATGCCGTCAACGCTGCACCCTGCAGCCAATGGCCGAAGAAGCGATCCCTAAAGTAAACAAAGAGCAGATATCCCGCCAAAACAAAGGCCCCACCAGTGTCCATCGTGGTTATTACTTTGTTCTTCTGTTCGTGCCAACGCACCTGGAGCATTCTGCTGGTGAGGAAACCGATGCCCAGGCCGATGAGGATTCCCGAGATGGCGAGGAGAAACCCAATCGCCCGTACCAAGAGGTCATAGCCAATGACGATGAGCATGAGCACGAAGATAGCGAAGAGAAGATGCAGGCGGAAGATCAGCTTCCGGTCAAGGTGTTGTTTATTCTGATGAATCACAATACTATGATCCGTTCTTTCTTTTTATGTTTTTTGGTCGAAGAAAAAAAAAGAAAATAAAAAATACAATAGAATAAAAAAATTAATTGACTTCATAATCAACATTTAACTGAATCGAAACCTTCACCTGTTCCGGGGCAATGTCTGGTGCAGAAGTTGCTTCCATCACCACTGCTTTGGCCACACTCCCGTAATACCATGGCCCATTGTTAAAACTGTTCTCTGTTGCGTAGAGCACATCTCCTAACGAAACTTTCAAACTCTCTGCTAAGGTTTCTGCTTTTTCTCGTGCTTTCGTTGATGCTAATGCTACTAATTCTTCACGTACTTCCTGTTCTCGATCAGTAGAAAGTCTGAATGAGATGCCATTGACGGTATTCACGCCGCTTTTCACTGCAATATCAACTAATTCTCCTGCTTTTGTTGTCTCTTTTGTTGTTACAGTAATTGTTTGCTGTAAGCGATACCCTTTTTCTACGCTCTTCTGCAATGCGGGATTCCATTCCTGCCAAGGGTAAAGATTATATCCCGTTGTTTCAATCTCTTTGTCTTTGATTCCTGTCGCTTTTAGCGCAGTGATAACTGTATTCATCTGTTGTGTATTTCTATCTTGGACATCTTTCGCATCGCTGCCTTCTGTTAAAACTGTTAAGGTGAGGAGTACTTCATCTGGCAGGACATCTGTCTCTGCTGTCCCCGAGACGCTGATTTTTGCTATATTCTCACCATAACTATTTTTTTCTCCTAATTGGAAGAGCGCCAACACTACGAGTAAAATAACTCCCCCCACCATCAATCCATGTATCGTTTTGTCATTCATTTGAAATCACCTATATTTTGCTTTAATCATCCAAAATATTTTTTTATTCATGATCATCACCATCCATTTCTTTATCTCCACTCGTCTCCGTTCATCTCCGTAAACTCTTTTCTTGCATCACAATAATCAGCACATACATTAATAACGTAAACAAGCCCCCGGCCAAGAACCAGAGCACACTATATTGATCAGCATATACCGGCGGCTGGATCATCACGATATTCTGTTCCAATGTTGGTATCATCGCTACGCTATCCATGGCGATTGTTTTATTTGCAAAAGTAGTTGTCCCAGTTAGGAAGCCCCATACCGCGCTGATTCCCAAAACAATCAATCCGACAGGCAATATCCCCTTTAATTTCTGTTTTAGACCCATCACTTTCTTCGGTGCGATGATAATATACTTATTTGCCAGCTTATAATGATTCACTTCTCTCCCTTTTTGGCTGTAATGAAATTCTTCGACTATGACAAGACCCGCTTCCTGCAGTTTCTGCAGATGATAATGCACGGTGGGAAGTGGCAGATTCAATTCTTTGGCGATGACGCTTTCTGTGCTTTCTTTTTCCGTAAGATGATTAAGGATCTTCCGGCTGGTATCGGAGGTTATTGTTTCGGCTAGTTTCTTGGTTTTAGCTTCATTCAGATCGACAAGCAGGAAATTATTTTTGGTCATGTTTTTATCGATATTCCCCTTATTTAAATAGGTTCTGAAGACTTCTAATTGGCTGGAAGTCATTTATGGTTCCCTAAAAATTCACGTGGTTCTTGGAAAAGTCTAATGGTTACCAAAAAGTTTAAATAATCCGGATCTTTCAATAGAAAGGATGATTAAACAATTAGGCACAGTAAAGCAGCCAGAACTAAATGAAGCCTATCAGAGAGTCCTATCTTGGTTCTTTTCGTATCCTACTCGGGAAATGAATCTCAGCGATTTAGCCCGGCGGCTGAAGATTTCCAAGACTACGGCTAATCGAGTAGTCTCGAGATTAGTTAAAGAGCAGTTCTTACTGCTTAAAGAATTTGGGCGCGTTTGGCAGATTTCTTGTAATCAAAGACATATCTACAATTTCACCCGGAAAGTGGCGTATCATTTTATCATGATCTCAGAATCGGTCATTTTCGAAGAGATCCACAAGGTATATCCTCATTCCAATGCGATTATTCTTTTTGGAAGTTATCGAAAAGGTGATGATATCGAAACGAGCGACATTGATATTGCTCTCGAGACTCAGGGGAATGACAATTTAAAGATAATCGAATTAGGCGTTTTCCCCTCGTTTGGCTATCGTAAGAATGTTGTTGTTCATCTTCATCTATTTTCCAGATCCAAAATAGATATAAATCTCCTCACTAACATCGCCAATGGTATTGTATTGGAGGGGATATTAGAAGTAAAATCATGACCACGCGATATAAGAGACCAGATCCAAAAAATGCTCTCAGTATCATTTTAGCAGCAGATCGGGAAATGCATTTTACACTGACTTTAAAATTGACAACAAATGCTGCTTCAACCATTATCCGAAATGTTTACGAATGTTTTCGGATGTTAGGAGACGCTCTTCTTGTTGCTCGTGGAATAGAATCGATGGACCATCAACTTCCGATCCAGGAATTGATCAGATTAAAAGTAGATACCTCTCGTCCAATTTTTCTTTTAGATAATTTACGAAGATTACGGCATCAAATTAATTATTATGGTTATTCTCCTTCTTTGCCTGAAGCTGTAGATGCCGTCTCTTTTGCTAAGTCTTGCTTTAAACCATTGAACGACGCGGTACTCACCGAAATCGGGAGAAAGAATCCATGAACATCAATATTGGCACAGAGAATCCCGCAAAGATCCAAGCTCTGAAAGAGATAGTCCAAGAGTATGAACAATTATCCTCTGCCCTGATCTCATCCGCTAAAATTGATTCGGGAGTCAATGAACAGCCGCTAACTCTGCATCAGACTATGCTCGGTGCACAGAACCGGGCTAAAGCAGCCTATCAAGACTGCCAATTCAGCGTTGGCATCGAATCTGGATTTCTGGAAGCTCCGTTAGCCAACGGCGGACTGATGGAGATCACCGTCTGTGCGCTTTATGATGGAAAAGATGTCCATTATGGTTTTTCTTCCGGCTTTAATTGTCCCAAAGACATCATGGACTATGTCCGGCAAGGAAAGAATCTCACTGAAGCGGCTAATCTTGCGGGCTACACTTCTGATCCCGATCTGGGCAAAGCTGATGGCCTCGTCAGTATTCTTACCCGCGGCAGAGTCAATCGCAAGGAATATACCAAGCAGGCTCTGCGCATGGCGTTGATCCATGTGGAAAAAAGGATGACAAAGCCGCCAGAAGATATATAAGAACAAAAAAAATCTTCTTCACCATGCCTTCCCCTTTTTCCCCCAAAGAACACAAAAAGATCATCCACCCCCTCATCGCGCGCTTTGAAAAACTGTACCAGAAGAACCAAACCACGATCATCGGCATTCAGGGCGGCCAGGGAACGGGAAAAACGACGCTGGTCAAGGTTCTTCAGAAAGAATTACAAAACAAGGGCTACCGCGTTGTCTCTTTTTCCATCGATGACTTCTATCTCTCGCTGAGAGAAAGGAAAGCATTGCACCAGAAATATCCCCAGAACCCTTTCTATCAGATTCCGCGTGGTCTTCCTGGCACGCATCGTCTCCCTCTTCTCACAACAGTTCTTTCCGAACTTAAACATGGCCAGCGTACTGAACTCCCCATTTTTGATAAATCGGTTGACAACGGCCAAGGTGATATTTCCCCATTAAAGACAATCATCTCACAAAGACAGGACTTTGTCCTGTTTGAAGGCTGGTGTGTCGGAATTCCCGATACCACACCGTCTGCGCTTGCACTTCTCTGTTCGAAACAGAAGATCCCATTGAACAAAATTGATCCAACACTTCAGCATTCTGCTGTTGTCCTGCATTTCATCCGCAGTTATCGTCCCCTCTGGAAATTTTTGGATTACCTGGTCATGCTCCGTCCGCAAACCGCTTCGTTACATGTTCAATGGCGCCAGCAGCAGGAACGGGAATTGAAGAAAGCACGCGGGCAGGGCATGTCCGCCGCCGAGATAGCACATTTTGTCAATCTCTTCCTGCCATTTACCTATCTCTGTTATGAGAAAACCAAAGCAGATGCGACGATTGTGATTACAAAAGATCATACTTTTTCTGAATTGAGATGGAACGAGGCCGTCCACCTTTGAGTTTAGCCAAAATCCCCAAAAAGTTTATAAATTAACTCACTAAAAAGTGATTATGGGAAAAAGAAAACTTACACCAAATACCTGGAATGGAGGATCTTACCGGAAGACTACGCGACCAGTGCCCCATCAGGATCTTTCAGAAACCCCTTCCGAACCATCTCCTCAAGAGCGTTATAATTCCCTTCTTGCTGAATGCAACCGTGAAGTAGCCAAAGCAGAAAAAAAATGGGAAAAATATACTGCTCATGGTTGGAGAACTTCTGGGATACAAAAACCAGAACAAGTGCGTGATCGCTACGCTCCACGCCTACAAGAAATCAGCGCAAGATACACACAACCATGCGCTGTGCAGACCGTTGCTGAGTACCCCGCCGCGCCAAGCACGTTAGAAGCGGTTACAGCTGACTACATTGAACCTACATCGAAGGTCTCACAATACGTCGATTCACAGAGAAAAAGAGTTGCTTTGTTGGGCATTGCTGTGAGTGAATTAGAACGCACTCTTGTTGAAAAGAAAGCGGAATTAGAAAAGACACCTGCCAAAGTTACGCGGTTGGAAAAGATGTACCAGCAATTTCAAGAGCTTTGCGTGCCTTCAGATACAGATCTGACTATTGCCAGCTGCAATGAACGATTAACCCCGAAAGATCTGGAGATGGTGACATCAATGCATGGCGGGCTTACGCGCGCGACGACTGAGAAAGATTATTTTCGATTCTGAAATTTTCCGGTTAACTCTCCCCTCAAGAAAGAATAATAATCACGCCCAATACCATTATTACAAACAAAATTATTTTTTTAATTAAGTTTTTTGTTGTTATATCTTCTTTGAAGAATTTTGGGGAAAAGCGTCCAAGCGTAAGGGCATACAGCAAAACGACGACCGGCTGAAAAGAACTGATTGCACTTACAAGTGTAACTGATGTCAATGAAATAGCAAATGTCGACGCTGCCGATCCACTGAAAGTTAAAAATTCTTCAAAGGCAAAAAGTTTAAAATTAGCTTTGAATGTCCTAAATTGGGTAATAATACTATTTCTTGTTGATTTTATGAAAATCAGTGGAAGCACAAACAGGAACGAAAATAAAGTTGCCCATGTAAATCCAGTTCCCCAGCTCATAATGTTAAAGATGTATTTGTAGATTACAACTTCAAAAGAAATTATGAGTGTACACAAAATCATCCAGAAAAATGAATTGTTCAGGAGGAACTTTTGTTTTCCATTTAGTGTCAGTAATGTTGCGCTTAGAATAACAACAAAAAAGCCAAGATATTGTAGCAGCCCTAGAGTTTCACCTACAAGAAGGAAAGCAAGTAATGGGACAAATATTTTACCAAGAGAAAAAAGGGAAACGACAACAGATGTATCATCATTTTGTAACGCTTTGTAATAAGGGTACAAATATCCAATTCCCGTTAATCCTAAGATTATAAAGAAAGGAATTTGCGAAGGTGTTATCAGTGATGGGAAGTCCAGTAAAAGTATTATTGGTAAAAAAAGGATATTTGTGAAAGAAGCAAAAAAAACAAGGGTTGTCGTTTTTTTGAATAAATTGTTGGTGAAATGGTTATCAATAACATTTGCAAGACCGTGTAAAAATGGTTCAAATAGTGCGAATATTATCCAGTACATATTTAAAAGTAAGTTAGGTGTGTTTAAAAATAGTATGATCTGGTGGGGAAATTGCGATTTTAGTTTACAATTCAGAAAAAGCGAGAAAATATTGCGCACAACAACTTATTTAAACATCCTTTCCTTCTCCAGACAAAAAGAGGTTATTGTCCATGCTTTTCAAATACGATGTGCTCTGCGTCGGTTCGGCAACACTAGACCGCTTCTTGACCATTGATGTTCCGCTACAATCAATCCGGCCGGGAGATAAACTGCTGGTGAAATCGACGGAGATCCATTCCGGCGGCGGCGCGACTAATTCTGCAGCGGCTTTGTCACTTCTGGGATTGAATGTCAAGATGCTTACTAAACTGGGCTCGGATCACGATGCCGAGTATATCATTCACGAAATGAAAAAATATAAAGTCAAAAATTTCGGCCATCGGCGCAGCCGCCATCCCACCGATTCGGCAACAATCATCTCCTCTCCGCGATCTTCCGACCGGGTGATCTTCGTCCAAAAAGGCGCGTCTCAGGATCTTATCCCCGCCGACTTTTCTGCAACGCATCCGCATCCGCGCTGGATTTATCTTGCTACTTTGCTCGGAAAGTCATTTCAGACAGCCAAGATGATCGCCTCGTATGCCAAAGCCAGAAAAATAAAACTTCTCTTTAACCCTTCGTTCTATCTCGCCCAAAAAGGCAAGTCTTATCTTCGGCAGATTCTTCACGCGACGACCGTTCTGGTCCTCAATAAAGAAGAAGCGCAGGCGCTGCTTCACGCAAAAACGGGCAATACTTCCCGGCTTCTTCATCAGCTTCACGCTTTAGGGCCAGAAATTGTTGTCATCACCGATGGCGCACGGCGTTGTTCTGCTCTTCATCAGGATAAGATTTACTCTTATCTCCCGCCCCGCGTCAAGATCGTGCATACTGCCGGAGCCGGTGATGCTTTTACCTCAGGCTTGCTTGCCGGGTTGATCAAAAAGTGGAGTTTTGAAGATTGTCTGCGGCTCGGGCAGGCCAATGCTTCTGCGGTCATCCAGCGTATTGGCACGAAGAATGGCTTGTTGAAAGAAAAGCAGGCGTTGGCAGAAATCAAGAAGCAGAAAATCAAGATCGTCGTTTCTTCTTCAGATAGAAAATCAGGCCATTGATCAAAGATGCCAGCAGAAAAACGACGAGTGCGTACGTGAACATGATGACCATCTGGATCACCGCTAAATCTGTCCGGAAACTGCCTTCGGAATAGTAGGTTACAAAAGCCTGTAACACCAAAGTAAGGCCCAGGAAAGACAAAGGGATCAATAAGCTCCGGCGGTAAGCAGCTTTTTCTTTCTCTCTGGACAGAAATCGCCCGCTGACGATTAACACGATCAATGGTGCTAACAAAAAGTAAATGCTGGAAAAAACACCAGCCAGCGTCGTATAAGGAGTGTCAGCATAATCATAATATGTTGATCCATTGATAACTTTTTTAGAAGTCAATTCTTCCAGATGTTCCCGGTGATATTTTTGGTCTAAAATCTGAAGACTTGTCGCGATCGTAAAGAGGAGCAACGTGACGGCTAGGACAATGAGGATGGATTTAGACAAAGTGCTCTGTTTTTTCAATGAGTTATCTGATTCAGTGCTGACTTAAAAAACTATCTCTCGGATGTACATTAAGTCTGTGCTTGAGCGGGTCGGCCTGCCTCGTCTCGCTCGAAAGTGGAGAGCAGTTGAACTGAAGAACTATTCTCAGAGGTGAGCGAGACTCTGATTCTCTGGCTCAAAGCCAACGCTCGGCAGGCCATCTTGACCCGGCCCGCACAGACTTAACTTAATACGTACAAACAAACACAATCTATAAAAACATCTTCTCCTTTATGACCTCAAAAGAGGCCTTTCATGTTTGCATCGACAAAAACTCTTCTACAAAAAGCACAGCGCGGGAAATACGCTGTTCCTCATTTTAATATCAATAACATGGAGATCATGCAAGGCGTTGTCCAGGCTGCTGTTACACTAAAATCTCCGATCATCCTGGCTACTTCTGAAGGTGCAATCAATTACGCGGGGATGAATTTTCTGCATTGCCTTGCCCAGACTGCTTCTCGATTGGCTTCAGTTCCCATCGCTCTTCATTTAGACCACGGTCAAAATCTGGAAACGATAAAAAAAGCAATCGCCCTCGGTTATTCTTCGGTGATGATCGATGCATCACAAGATCATTTTGAGAAGAATATCCTGAGAACAAAGCAAGTTGTCCGCTTAGCCCACCGCAAAAATATTTCCGTAGAAGCGGAATTAGGCACGATCGGCGGCGCGGAGGATCTCGTCTCCAGCCGGAACATTCATTATACCGATCCGGAAAAAGCCAGAGAATTTGTGGAACGCACCGGCTGTGATTTTCTGGCCGTCGCCGTCGGCACCAGCCATGGCGCGTACAAATTCGCTGGAAAAGCTGTCCTGCGTCAGGATCTTCTCCAACAACTCCGTCACAAAGTGGCCATTCCGTTAGTCCTGCATGGCGCTTCTGCTGTTCCACGCCCATTGGTCAGGCTCGCCGAACGCTATGGTGCTTCTCTCCGGGGCGTGGAAGGCGTTCCCGACACGCAGATCAAAACAGCGATTTTCTACGGGATCACCAAGATCAACACGGATACGGATCTACGCCTCGCTTTTGATGCTGCCGTGCGCCGCGCTCTGAAGCAAGCACCGCGTGATTTTGATCCCCGCCACATTCTTGGTCCGGCGCGGGAGATGATCCGAAAGATTGCTGAGCAACGCATCCGTCTCTTTGGCAGCGGGGGGAAACGATGAGCAAACATTCAACAACAGCCTCAGCCCTACCGGCTGGTTTTGACCAGCACGCCAAAATTCTTCTGATCCTGTTCGCTCTCCATCTGCTGGTTGATACTCTCTATCAATACGTTTATCCTTCAGTCAATCCGTTGCGGGCGACGCTGATCGGCCTGACGGCGTTAGCGATCCTAACCGTCCCTTTTTTCAGAAAAATCAGTGGGATCTCACCATTGTATCTCTTTCTCCCTATCTTTTCTTCCGCCCTGTTTGGCGCTTTATTGGTGCAAGCAGGTGTTCTCGTTTCAAAATCATTATTTTCTGCTCTCATTCATGCCCTGCTCCTGATCGTGACGTACGGCTTGATCATAATCTTACTCCGTAAAAAGAAAGGTGGTTGATGTGATACAGAAAACAAAAAAAATATACATTGGCGCGGATCATGCCGGTTTCGATCTTAAAGAGAAGATCAAAGCCTGGCTTGATACGGAGAAGATCGCCTACGATGATTGTGGTAATACTGCCTATAACTCCGATGATGATTATCCTGATTTCGCAGAGAAAGTTGCGCGGAAAGTAGTGAAGAACAACGGGCTTGGTCTTCTTGCCTGCGGTTCGGCAGAAGGGATCTGCATCGCTGCAAATAAAGTGAGAGGGGTGCGGGCGGTCAATCCTCATGATCTGGCGCAGGTGAAAGTTTCACGCGAGCACAACGATGCCAATATCCTCTGCCTCGCCGGCGGTGGGATGCTGAAGCCGCAGCCGGGCATTTCCTTTTCCAAAGCCAAGAAGATGATCCGGGCGTTCCTGAACACGCCCTTTTCCGGCGCGGAACGTCATCAGCGGAGAATACAAAAAATTGCCTTGCTGGAGAAAAAACAGGGATAACATGGCTCCACGATACAAATGTGATCCAGAACCGCCGATCATTGTCACAGCCACACTTCTGTTCCTCTTTGTCGCCCTGCTCCTCATCTTTTCACGATACGTACGATGATTCAAATCTATCCCTCAGTCATGGCCAAAGATCAGCGGGAACTAGATGCTACGTTAAAAAAATTAAAGGGTGTTGCCAAGACATTACATCTTGATATCGGCGATGGAAAATTTGTCCCTCAGCAATACGGCTGGTTTACATTTAAATTATCCGAGAATTTTAAGTATAATGCCCACTTGATGGTGTGCGACCCTGAGTCGTGGATCAGAAACAACGGAAACAAAGTCGAGACGATAATCTTCCATCCCGAACCATTATCTGGTCAGAAGATTCTTGCTCTGATCACACAGATCAAATCGCTGAAAAAGAAAGTAGGTCTGGCCCTGAAACCGGAAACGAACGTCGCCTCCATTAAGAAATATCTCTTTTTGTTGGATCATGTTCTGATCCTGACCGTCCATCCCGGAAGCTATGGTGCGAAGTACTTGCCGGCGCCGTTACGGAAAATTGCCTTGGTCAAACAGCTGCAGCCAACGATCAAAGTCATCGTTGACGGCGGGATGAGGCCAGAAACGATCGGCGATGCAGTCAGAGCAGGAGCAGATGCCGTCGTTTCCGGCAGTTTTATTACGAAAGCAGAGGATCCGAAAAAAGCGCTGCGCTATTTGCGTACTGCTGCCGAATCCACAAACATTTAAAAACTCCCTTCTCAAACATCTCTTATGGCCAAGAAAATTAAGAAATCTGCCGAAACAGCCCTCGAAGAGATTGCGGAAACTGCGGCAGAAGACGTAACTGAAGAACTAAAAGAGATCGCAACAGAGAAACTAGCGGCAATTCCTTCGGAAGAAACAGTCTCCGAAGGCAAGAAAACAGAAAAGAAAGAAAAGAAAAAGCCTATTTTCAGCATCCTTGCCGGCGAACGCGTGATCACGGAATCGTCTGATGAAGCCCGGGAGCTATATAATCAATCGCGTTTCGGATCATTGACCGAGAATGGCAAAGTGGAACTCTCTTTGCTGGAAGCGCTCTATCTTTTGGAGCGCAGCCGTTTGATCATCAAGAGCGAAGCGGGAAAAGAAATTGTCTTGGAAACGTATGTCAGAAAAGCCCGGAAAGTGGAGCCAAATTTCTGGATCCGCTATTGCGTGTTCAAAGATATGCGCAACCGCGGATATATCATCAAGACCGCGTTAAAGTTCGGAGCTGACTTCCGGGTCTATGACCGCGGCATCAAGCCGGGAGAGGATCATGCCAAATGGATTGTCTATCCCGTCCACGAAGCCAGCGTTTTCACCTGGCACGAGTTCAGTGCCAAGAACCGGGTGGCCCACTCCACCAAGAAGCGGCTGCTGCTGGGTGTTGTTGACGATGAGAACGATGTTACTTATTATGAAGTCCGCTGGATGCGGCCGTGAAGTCTATTCTCTCAAAAGAAGTTTGTAGATCAATCATTGAATCTTGCAGACTCTCCAAAAGAAAACTTTGTCAGGCAAGAGCATATCGGACATAAAAAAATAAAAAAAGGTGATTTGGTTAAAATTATCCGAATCTTCTAATTCCAGTCATCTTCAGCATCGGAATCATCATCTTCATCACCCAAATCATCTTTGGATTCTTCTTCCTGATGCTTTTTCTTCTTCATTGGTTTGGCCATTAGATGCACCTCCTTCTTAGACAGGCAAGAGCACTTCCGATCAATTGGCAGTACCTTGACAATGACCACGGAGAACCCGGTCAAGAGGTTGTTGGGAGTGAATTCACTATAAAAATCTTGCGAAAAAGCAATTTTTTCACCAACTGGACTAACTCTATATCCTTTAAAATCCCTGCTTTTCACTATCCCACTTCCACAACACTTTTAAACCATTTTTCTTGTCATGGAGACAGATGATCGCGATTATTCTTGCCGCCGGCTATGGCACACGCCTCGGTATCCTGACGGAAAATAAAGCCAAACCTCTGCTCTCTATTGCGGGAAAAACCATCTTGGATCATATCCTCGGGAAAGTACAGCGGTTAAAAGATATTTCATCAATCTATATCGTGACCAACAATAAATTTTATCCGGATTTTCAGGAATGGGGAAAAAAGAATAACTTTCCCAACATCAACGTCATCAATGACCGGACAATGAGCAATGAAGACCGTCTTGGTTCTATTGGGGACATCTATTTTGTTCTCCAGCAGGAAAAGATTGACGATGATCTTCTGGTCATCGGTGGTGATAATCTTTTTGAAGATGATCTGGAGAAGTTTCTTTCGTTCTTCAAGCAGAAAGGTTCAGCGATTATGCTCCACGATGTCCAATCATTAGCTTTAGCGCGAACGCTTGGTGTTGCTTCCATCAATCAGCAGTCTCAGATAACCGCATTCATCGAGAAACCAGAGCAACCATCTTCAACAATGGTCTCAACATTGATCTATGCTTTAAAAAAAGACCATCTTCCGTCGATTAGAGAGGCGCTTGCCGTCGGCAAAGCGGACCGTGCCGGCGATTTCATTGCTTATCTCGCCGAACGGCAGCCGGTGTACGGGATGCTGCTCGCCGGAAGATGGTTTGATATCGGAACTATCGAATCGCTGAACGCAGCGGAGGAAGCATTCACCAAATGAACATTGCTGTTTTTGGAACAGGATACGTCGGGTTGGTCACTGGTGCTTGCCTCGCTAATCTCGGCCATAAAGTCCATTGCGTCGATATCGATGAGCGTAAAATCAAACAGCTGCAGGAAGGCATAATCTCTTTCTTTGAGCCAGGACTGGTTGAACTCGTCGCCAAGAATGTTAACCGCGGGCGACTTCTCTTTACCGCAGATGCGCAAAGTGCAATTCAATCCGCCGAGGCAATCTTCAATTGTGTGGGTACTCCCAGCCAGGAAAGCGGCTCTGCCGATCTCCGCCACGTCTTTGCCGTGGCGCAAACCGTCGCCCGCACTGCCCAAGGATATAAACTGTTGATCAACAAAAGTACAGTGCCGCCGGGAACAGCACAGCAATGCGCTTCTTTGATTCAAGAAACAAATCCCTCTTCAGAAGTCGAGGTCGCTTCCAATCCGGAGTTTTTGGCGGAAGGAAAAGCTGTACATGATTTTACGCATCCGGACAAGATCGTGTTCGGAGCCAAGACGATGAAAGCATACGCACTCCTGCGGCGTATTTACACCGGAAGGGCACGCACGTATATTCCCATACTGGAAACAGATTGGGAGACGGCAGAGATGATCAAATATGCCAATAATTCTTTTCTGGCGGCGAAAATAAGTTTTGTCAACGAGCTTGCTAATATCTGCGAGAGAGTTGGCGCGGACGTAAAGATGGTAACTCAGGCGATGGGACTCGATTACCGGATCAATCCCCGTTTCCTCAACCCCGGTATCGGCTACGGCGGAAGCTGTTTTCCCAAAGATGTACGTGCTTTAATCCACACGGCAAAAGAGAAAGGCTACGACGCGGCATTATTACGCGAAGTTGATCTGCTCAATGAACGCCAGAAAAAAAAGTTGCTGCTGAAAGTGAAAGATCGATTTGGACTGGCACTGCATGGCCATCGCTTTACGATCTGGGGGGCTTCATTCAAGCCGCAGACGAGTGATATTCGCGAATCGCCGGCTCTAGTCTTGATCAAAGAGCTGTTGGAACACGGAGCAGAAGTATCTGTCTTCGATCCGGTTGCCCAGGGGGAAGTGCGGAATGTCTTTGGTACAACGCTTCAGTATGCCTCTTCTCTTGCGGAATCTGTAGTCGGCAGTTCTGCCGTCATTCTGGCAACGGAATGGGATGAATTTCGGAACGTTAATTTTGCAGAATTAGGAAGGACGATGAAGCATAAAATAGTTTTTGATGGGCGAAATATCTATGAGCCGGAAATGGTCAAAGAAGATGGATTTGAATACGTGGGTGTGGGGAGGAAGTAAACGCCCGTCTGTGCTGCAAATGATTTCATTCAAAATTGATCCGAAACTCTTTTCCGTGGTCTTTAAAACCAAGGCTCAGATAAAGATCGTGGACTTCCGGCTTGTTATGGCGGCTCGTGCAGATCAGCTTATAACAGCCGCGGGCTTTAGCTTCCATAATTATTTTCTGGACCAATTCTCTGCCGATACCCTTTCCCCGTGATGCTTCGCTGACAAAGACATCCTCCATCAGCCCCAAAGGAGCTTGGTGAAGGCTATTGGCAAGAATATACAGATACGCTCTTCCGATTTCTCTCTTTTCTTCTTCAACAGTCCATTTGATTCCACTTGCTGCGATGGGCGCCAAGCTGATATTCATGGTACTATCCACACAATTGATTTTAAATGATTTGGGGATGGCTGTTGCATAAATCTCTTCGGGGTTCTACTTCTCAAAATTGTATGTATTAAGTCTGTGCTTGGGCGGTCAGCCTGCCTCGTCTCGCTTTGATTGCTTTCTTGCTTCTCTTTAGGATTATATTCAGAGATGAGCGAGAATCTAACCTTTAGTCCAATCGCCACGCTCGGCAGGCTATTTTGACCTCGCCCGCACAGACTTAACTAAATACATACTCAAAATCACAACATTTAAAAGGGTTTTTCCTGTCTAGCATGTCTTATGAGAGTGTTGGTTACGGGCGGCGCAGGATTTATCGGCTTTCATGTCGCCAAAGCGTTGCTGGAGCGGGGCGACGAAGTCGTTGTCGTTGATAATCTTAATGACTACTACGATGTCAATCTCAAGAAAGCGCGCTTAACCCAGATTAAAAATCACATCCAATTCTATGAAGCGGATGTCAGCGATTTTGCCGCGATGAAGATTATTTTCCAGAAACATCACTTTGATAAGATCTGCCACCTCGCCGCCCAGGCAGGAGTACGTTATTCGTTAGAAAATCCTTTTGTCTATCAGAAAGCGAATAATGTCGGCACGCTGACCATCTTAGAATTGATGAAAGAATTCGGCGTGAAATATCTGGTGTTTGCTTCTTCCAGTTCAGTCTATGGTGGAAATACGAAGATTCCATTTTCTGCAGATGACCGTGTGGATACTCCTGTCTCGTTATATGCGGCGACGAAAAAGCATAACGAGGACATGGCTCATGTGTATCACAAACTCTACGGCTTGCATTGTTTTGGCCTGCGCTTCTTTACGGTATACGGCCCTTGGGGCAGGCCGGACATGGCCCTGTTCACGTTTACCGATGCGATCACCAACGGAAAGCCGATAGAAGTATATAATCACGGCGACCATTCCCGCGACTTTACCTATATCCTGGACATTGTTGATGGCGTGGTCAAGGCTTTAGACAAAGTGCAAGGTTTTGAAGTCCTCAATCTGGGAAATAATCGGCCGGTCAAATTGATGTATTTTATCTCCTGCATCGAAAAAGAGCTCGGGATGGAGGCAGTGAAGAACTTTGTTCCCATGCAGAAAGGAGATGTTCATCAAACTTTTGCGGACATTGAAAAAACGAAGAGAATATTGGGCTGGGAACCAAAGACGACAATCGAAGAAGGGATCCATCATTTTGTGGCTTGGTATCAAAAATACAACTCAGCATATACCTCTCAGCCCCAGAACGATCGTGGTCGATCGGGGAAAGTTGCCATCGTCGGCTTGGGTTACGTTGGTCTGCCGCTGGCTCTTGCCCTGGCCAAGCATTTCTCAGTCGTCGGTTACGATGTGAATTCGCACAGAATCGCTGAACTAAAGCAGGGGAGAGATGCCCGTCGGGACGTTTCAGAAGAAGAGCTCCGCTCTTCTGCAATCAATTTCTCCAATGATCCATCTCTTCTGAAAGAAGCTGACATGATCATCGTCTGTGTTCCTACCCCTGTAGATAAATACAACAAGCCTGATCTTCAATGTATCGAATCTGCATCGAGGATCGTTGGAGAATACCTCCGCCCGGGAGCTGTTGTCGTATTTGAGAGTACGGTCTATCCTGGAGCGACGGAAGAAGTCTGCGTTCCACTCATCGAGAAAAGTTCCGGCTTGAAATGCGGCATCGACTTTAAGATCGGCTACAGCCCGGAACGCGTAAATCCCGGAGATACGCAGAACACGGTTGATAAAGTTGTGAAGATTGTTTCGGGAATGGACGAAGAAAGTTTGGAGAAGATTGACCGGATATACAGCCGGATCACCAAAACACATCGTGCCCCAAGCATCAAAGTGGCGGAAGCGGCAAAAGTTATTGAGAACATTCAGCGCGATCTCAATATCGCCCTGATGAACGAGCTTGCCGTTATCTTTGATAAGATGGACATTAACATCCAGGATGTTCTCACCGCCGCGGGAACGAAATGGAATTTTCATCGCTATCACCCCGGTCTCGTCGGCGGCCATTGCATCGGTGTAGATCCATATTATCTGACCTATAAAGCAGAAGGGGTTGGGCATCATCCGGAAGTGATTCTTGCCGGACGGCGGATCAATGATACCATGCATAAGTTTTACGCTGGCAAAGTACTGAAACGGCTGGCCCAAAAAGAACGCTCCACCTCCTTGCCTTCGGTCCTGGTGTTGGGGCTTACATTCAAGCCTAATGTCACCGATTATCGCAACAGCCGTGTGAAACATTTTATTGAAGAATTGAAAGAACATCATATCTGTGTTGAAGGCTATGATCCTCTGCTGGATAAAGAGACTGTCGAGAAAGAGTTTGGGATATCCTGGCATGATCCGCATGGCGGGAGTCGGAAATTTGACCTTGCTGTCCTCGCTGTCCGCCACGATGAATTGCTCAAGATGCTCGGTGAGAACAATTTTCAAGAGTACGACCTATTTCACTTTACGGCCCCTCAGGATACTAATAATCAGAAAAAAAAGTGGTGATGTTCCTTGAAACTGAAAGAGTTTGAAGCCAAAGAATTATTCCGACGCGTGGATATTCCGGTCAGCAAAGGAATACTAATCAGCAACAAGAATGATATTCCTCCCTTCTCTGAAGAGCGTCTGCTGAAAGTGCAGACATTGGCTGGAGGACGAGGAAAAGCAGGTGGAGTGTGTGTAGTACGGGATGCGGGAGAGGCAGGGAAACTTGCCGCCCGCTTCCTCAATTCTCAATTTATGGGCGAACAGATCACAGAAGTGCTTCTCGATGAAAAAGTCGAAATCGCCAAAGAATTGTATCTGGGAATTCTCTTTGACACTTCTAAACGCCTGCCCGTTTTTATTTACAGCGAAGTTGGTGGCGCGGATATAGAAGAGTTAAAGCGGCGTGATCCCACCAAAATTAAACTGCGAGAGATTATTTATCATCACGGTTTAGTTGAAGACGATTGTTCTTTCTTGTTAAAAAATTCTTCTTTGTCACCAAAAGTACAACAACAGGTCAAAGATGTGTTGAAAAAACTTTACACTTGTTTTACTCGTTTCGATTGTACGATGCTGGAAATAAATCCATTGGTGGTCACACCGGCCGGAGAAGTCGTGGCAGTCGATGCTGTTGCCGTGCTGGATGACGATGCCAAATTCCGGCGGGAGGTCACTTTTCCAGAGAGAACGCATAACCGTCCGGCAACCCCCCGGGAAACAGCTGCGCACCTGATCGATAAAGACGACTATCGCGGGGTGGCGGGGAAGACATTTGTTGATCTGGAAGGGGATATCGCCATCCTGACCAGCGGCGGCGGGGCATCGATGACGCTTCTTGATGCACTTGTAGACTACGGCGGCAAGCCGGCAAATTTCACGGAATACAGCGGCAACCCTCCTTTAGAGAAAGTCGAAAAATTAACCAGGATTGTGTTGGATCGGAAGAATCTGTCCGGCCTGCTCGTTGCCGGAGTGATTGCTAATTTCACCAATATTGCCGAAACACTGCGCGGCGTGTTGAATGTTCTCATTGCAGTGAGACCAAATTTTCCGATTGTTATTCGCCGGGCGGGGCCGCATGATGACGAAGCACGGGTGATGCTGCTGGAGGCGAAGGAAAAATACGGATTGGATATCCATTATTATGATGAAAAAATTCCTTTGACTCAAGCGGCGAAGATCATGGTTGAATTGTCTGCAGCGTATCGAAACAGGAAAAAAAAAGATGTAAACAAAATAATCCGGAGCAAGAATACTTCCCAAAGCAAGAATACTTCCAAGAGTAAAAATACTTCTCAAAAGGGGGTGAACTAGATGGCTATCCTTATCAATGAGAAAACACGTTTTTTGATCCAAGGGATCACCGGAAAACAAGGAGAACAAGCCTGTCAGGAAATGCTCGCTGCTGGCTCTCCTGTTGTCGCTGGGGTCACTCCCGGGAAAGGCGGGATGGAAGTGCTTGGCGTGCCTGTTTACAATTCTATCATTGAAGCGCAGAAGAAACAGAAGATTGATTGTTCAGTAATCTTCGTCCCCCCCAAGTTGGCGAAAGGGGCGATCGTCGAGGCGATCGAAGCAGGAGTTCCTCTGATTAATGTAATCACAGAAAATATTCCAGTCCATGACATGGCATATTGTTTTTCCTTAGCTAGGGAAAAAAAAGTATTGATGATCGGGGCGACATCAGCAGGGATATATTCAGTCGGAAAAGCGAAATGCGGACCGATCGGCAGCGGCAAGGCAAGGATTGCGTTTACTCCCGGCTCCATCGGTGTGATCTCACGCAGTGGGGGGATGTCCTGCGAGACTTCTCTTGTTCTGTCTCAAGCGGGATTAGGGCAGTCAACAGTAGTTAGTATCGGGAGCGATATCTTGATGGGTGCGGCATTCACCGAGCTTGTACCATTATTTGAAAAAGATACAGAAACAAAAGGAATTGTCTTATTTGGTGAGATCGGCGGAACTTCCGAAGAAGATTTAGCCGCGTATCTTATCCGGCGTAAGGAACAAGGAGAATCATTTAGCAAACCGATTGTCGCGTTTATTTCCGGCCGGTTCGCCTCTACACTGCCGGGTGTTTCTTTGGGTCATGCCGGAGCGATCATTCAGGAAGGCAAAGGAACGCGTGAGGCGAAAGTGAACGCTTTGAAGAGAGCAGGTGTGATCATTGCGGAAATGCATCATGATATCGGAAGATTAATAAAAGAGGAAATCGACCGGTAAATGATGCAATTCAAAACACGTCTTTCCAAACTGGTCAACGAAGATGTGATCATCCGCAACGAAAAACTATCTTCCCTCATCTCTGCCGGTAAATTCAGCGATTCAATCTTCTTATTACTCTCTGGAAGAAAGCCAAACCCTATGGAGAGTATCCTGTTTGAGAAAATGCTCATTTCCGTCATCGATCATGGCATGGGCACAACATCGAGCATGACGGCACGCTTTATCGCGTCAGGAGGAAACTCGCTGAATGTCGGTGTTGGCGGTGGCATCTTAAGTATCGGTGATCACCATGGCGGGGCCATTGAGAAAGCGATGCTGCAGTTCTATGGCTGGGGACAACTCGGAAAAGAAAAAGCAGCTACACTGATTAAAGAGATGATTGCCGGGAAGAAAACAATCTATGGCTTTGGGCACAAAGTCTACAAAGATGAAGACCCGCGAGTTTTAGTATTGCTGAAAGAGATGAAAAAGCTCAATTTCAAATCAAAGCATCTGTTCTTAAAAGAAGAAGTCGAGAAAGCTTTTCAGGAATCGAAAGGGAAGAAATTGCCCATCAATATCGATGGCTTTTTGGCGCTGTTGTTATGTGATTTTGGTTTTGATCCGCTGCTGGGGAAAGGGGTATTTATCATCGGCCGGACACCGGGGTTGGTCGCACAGACCTTTGAGGAATTGAAGTATGAGAAGCCGGTGCGCCGGGTTGAAGAGGAAGAGATTGAGTTTGTGAAAGAGTGATTCATTTCAGTTTCTTGAGGAATTGCCGAATCTCTTTTTCAAAGAGTTGAAAATCGGGAAGTTCGGTTGTCAGAAAATGATGGGTTTTCCGGTCGTCTATTTCACCGTATTTGTGTACAAGAACATTTCTAAAACCTTTCATCTCTCTGATCTTTTTGGCCAGAGTAACACTTAGAATCTTCTTCTTTTGCAGAAAAGTAAAGAGATCATCCTCGCTGTGGGGGATTCCCAATTTCTGATAAGAAACGATGAGAGAGGCGATATCAATGACCTGCTCAATGGCGAGTTCAATTGTTTTCTCACAGGCTCTCCTTGCTTGCAGGCGTTCATAATATTCTTCTTCCAGAGGGAGAAGATCAGCGAGTTCATCCAGATACACATTCATCGCATGAAGCTTCTCGATAACTTTTTGTTTAAGATTCAAGAGCTTCACCTTCGTAGGCTGCGTAATATTGATTTCGATATCTTTCAAAGAACTCATATTCTTTGATTACTTTCATTACTTCATCAAAAAGGAACTGATAATCTCGATAGAAGAGAATTTTTCCACCAATTACTTCTTTCTTGACAGTTAAAGGAAGATCTTGGAAGATCTGGAGATCAATTTTATCCTGAAGATTTCCCAAAGCAGTTACTCTAAATTTAAACCGTTCTTCTTCACTCCCCCGATAATACACTGCAATATCTATGTCGGAAAGCGGCGTTTGTCTCCCTTCTGCCACACTGCCAAAGAGAATGATGAATTGTATCTGCTTTTTCTTGTCCAGCTTAAATAGAGCCTGTTTGATTTTCTGAAGGTCCATTCTATTCAATAGTGTTCGAAAGGTTATAAAGTTTTTGTGGTTTGTAGTCGCTTGTGCGCCGACTGGTGAGGCTTTTAAGAAGCCGTCTGGGAAATTTCAAGAGAAAGTTCCATTACTCAAAAAAGAGGCTTTCCCAAAATCTATTGATTGTAATTATAGCGGTTTTGCTTCTGGGCGAGGAGTATATCTTAATGTAACCGCGTTTACCGTTTTATCTGATGGCAAGATAATTAAACAACAATGTTTTCTTGGGAAGTCTGATCTTATTCCTAAAGAAAATGCTGACACTATTTTCTGTAAGAAAGGCAAAGGTTGTCTTTAATCCACAATCCATTTAAACCCTTCTTTTTTTCTCACTTCCATGCCAACAATCATGCCTGAAGAAGAAGCAAGGATGGAAGCAGTCTTACCAATTCTGGTTACGGATGTGATGCAGGCGTTAGAAGATCGAGGAAAACATCCTGAAGAAGATTTTACCGAGCGCTTGCGGGTTGCTTTGCGATTAGTTGTTCCGCGTTATCCAGAGATTGAAGATGCGGTCTGGGATCCTGAGAAAAAGAAACTGATTGTGGAAGAGACGTGTAATGTGATTCAACTATGACTTCTATCCTGCAAGCGATCATCCTGGGGATTATCCAAGGCATTACGGAATGGCTGCCGATCAGCTCCAGCGGGCATCTTGTCCTGTTTCAGAAATTATTTGACATATCTCCTCCGCTCGTCTTTGATATCGTTCTGCATCTGGGCAGCCTCCTCGTCGTCTTATTGGTTTTCCGGAAAGACTTATTACGATTGATCAAAGGTTTGATCCAGCGGGAAAAAACGTCTTGGAACTATTTCTTCTGGCTGATTATCGCCTCGGTTCCGATTGCCCTCGTCGGTTTTTTCCTGAATGATCTGATCAAGCAGGTATTTGATAATCTCCTGGTCGTCGGTTTTTCTTTTCTCTTCACGGCGCTTCTCCTTTTGCTTTCAAAGTATCCTTTACAGAAAACAAGAAAGTTATCATTGCCCGCGATCATTGCCGTCGGCTGTGTCCAGGCTTTGGCTATCCTTCCAGGAGTTTCGCGTTCTGGTTCGACGATCTCCGTCGGCTTGCTGCAAGGGGTGAGAGCCGAGGAAGCAGCGCGCTTTTCTTTTTTGCTCTTTATCCCCGCCATTTTGGGAGCAATGTTCGTCGAGCTGCCCAATATCAATCAGCTGCCTGACCTCACCGCGTTATTGATCGGGACGGCCGTGACGATTATCGTCGGCTATTTTTCGTTAAGATTGTTATTGAAGATACTCCAGCAGCAGAAGTTCTATTATTTTGGCTGGTATTGTTTGGTTCTGGGTGTGATAACATTATGGTTGGCATAACGTACGTATTAAGTCTGTGTGGGCAGGTCGGCCTGCCTCGTCTCGCCCAGAAGCAGAGATCAGTTGAAATGGTGTTCTATTCTCAAAGATAAGCGAGATCATTATCTTTCTGTCCAATAGCAACGCTCGGCAGGCCATCTTGACCTCGCCCACACTGACTTAACGTAATACGTACGGTCTAACATAACCTTTAAATAACCATCCTCTCTTATCTTCCCCTATGGATATGCGAAAAGCAGCAGCCTGGTTCATCATCGCGATCATGGTCTTAAGTATCGGTGGATTTATCGGCGGTTCTTTATTTACACCAGATAGTTCTGCTCCTTTCAACGAAGAGTTCAACGGCTTTGTATTTAAACGTGAAAATAACCTCTGGGTAACGGCAATCGATGGCCAGGAGTACGGTCTTCTCTATCTACCCCAGGAACTGCAGTCACTCTCACTGCCCGTCTCCGCAGCGGCGTGGAGAAACGTGGAAAAAGTGCATCTGATTGACGAGTCCGCAGACAATGCATCTGTGGCTGCGTCTTCCCTGGCTTTGTTGCAAAGTGTGCTTAATGTGAATAACATTCGTTTGCAGGAGGCTTGTCTCGCGGAGGATGCCTGTGTTAAAGATGTGCCCATCGTCGACTGCCAGCAGCCGGCAATCATCATCCGTGATGCAGACCCTGCGGTGACAGAAACAACACTTCTTGGTGACGACCAATGTCTGATCATCCGCGCGTCATCATCCTTCGAATTTGAGAAAGTTTCAGAAAGAATTATATATGAGTTCTTGGGCGTACTTCCATAATTTGCAGAATCAATTGATGGTGGTTGAGGAATGACAGACAACGAAGCACAGGATAATCTACAGCAAAAACGTAAAGAGATCGTTCAAAAATTCACTTCATTTTTCTCTTCAGCAGAAGATAAAGCGGCGGATCCTCTTGCCCAAAAAAGAAAGGATGCACTGAAATTCCTGAAAGAAAACAAGACTTTTTGGACAATCCTCTTTCTGGTCGTGATCATCCTGCTCGGTGGATATATCCGCACGCTTAATTTTCCCCTTCTTCACGATGTGACCAACGATGCCTGGGTCTCCACTGATCTTGATTCGCATATCTATCTGAAATACGCAAAGATGATCTTGACCGAAGGGGCCGTGCCGGAAACTGACATGACGCGGTTTGTCCCGCTGGGAGCGCCGACGGCGAATTATGCTTTTACGGCCTATGCTATTTATTTTTTGTATACTGTATTGCATTTCCTCAGCCCAACCGTAACGTTGGAGTACGCTGATGTTCTGTATCCCGTCGTTGCCTTTGGTGTGGGTATCATTTTTTTCTTCCTGCTTGCCCGGCGTTTGTTTGACACCAAAACAGCACTGTTCGGCAGTTTTCTCCTGACGATTTCTCCGGCTTTTCTGCAGAGGACGATGGGGGGTAGTTCCGATCACGATGCACTGGGGATGATGTTTATGTTCATGGCGCTGTATCTCTTCATCGCCGCCTGGCAGGCCAAGAGCACGAAAAGTACCCTGTGGTGGGGAGCTGCAGCCGGCGTAGCCACGGGTTTGACGGGGCTGACGTGGGGTGCCTGGAAATTTCTGGCGTTGATTTTTGCCATCTTTGTCTTGCTGGAATATGTCTTTCAGAAGATAGAACGGCGGCAGATGTACATGTATGGCCTCTGGTTTGTCGTTGCCATCATTGTCATGGTCTCTTGGGTGCCTTTGTTTCCATTGTCTTCGCTGGTGAAATCAGTGCCGACGCTGATCCCGCTCTTTGTTCTCGCCGTGTTGATCCTCGACATTGCCATCTATCAGTATCATCTGTTCAGACTCGATCAAAGACTGAAGAGACTAAACTCCAGATTGCCTACCGCATTTATCTGTATCTTTCTTGCGGCAGCGCTGGGCATTGTCGGGATGATTATTGTCGCCGGCCCGATGCATCTGGGCGTACAGCTCGATGAAGCGAAAGAATTGCTTCTTCAGCCGATGGGAAAAGACCGCTGGGAACTGACGGTTGCCGAGCAGCGCCAGCCTTATTTTACTAATATCCTCGCTGATTTCGGGCCCGAGTTTGCGGGCGTGCCTGCGGCCTACTTTCTGTTTCTTGTCGGAATGGTGCTGGCTTTTTATGGGATGGTCCGCAAGAACAAGAACAAGCTCAAAATTGTTGGTGTCTATGTCCTCTTCTTATTTCTCCTGCTCTGGAGCAGATATTCGCCGGAAGGAGTGCTCAATGGGACCACGCCCCTCTCTATCATCTTCTACTTTGGGAGCATGCTCGGCCTGGCGGCGCTGACCGTTTATTATATCCTACATGCGTATTACAAAGACAAAGAAACGTATGAACAATTCCAGAGCTGGGACAGCCGGCTGCTGTTTGTTCTGGTCTGGGTCTTATTCATGGTGATCGCCGCGCGCGGGGCTGTTCGTCTGATCTTTGTATTTGCGCCAGTTGTCTCCCTGATGGCGGCATACGCAGTTGTGGAATTGGGAAAGATGATCTGGGTGATGAAGAACAAGTCGTTGAGAATTCTGCTTGCCGTCGTGCTCCTGCTCGTGCTCGTCAGCCCGCTGGCGCATCCGTTCAAAGGACTTGTTCCGGACAACTACGAATATTCCGTCAAGCAGGCAACATATTCCTCTCCTCCTTATAATCAATTTTGGCAGCGAGCAGGAGCTTGGGTGCGCGAAAGTACACCCAAAGATGCTGTTTTTGCTCACTGGTGGGATTATGGGTATTGGGTGCAGAATGGGTTTGAACGGGCCAGTGTCCTGGACGGTGCCAATAAAGTGAAATATTGGAACTATCTGATGGGAAGGCATGTGATGACTGGCCAATCTCAAGAAGAAGCGTTGGAATTCTTGTACGTACACGACGCGACGCATATGCTTATTCTCTCGGATGAGATTGGCAAATATACAGCTTACTCCAGCATTGGTTCTGATGAAAACTATGACCGTTACAGCTGGATTAACACTTTTGTTTTTAATGAACAAGGTACACAGGAGACGCGCGATTTAACTATACTCATGTTCCAAGGCAGCCAGGCCTTTGATGATGATTTCACCTGGGACGGCCAGGTCTTCCCGGCGCGTCAGGCGGGCGTCGGTGCCGTCTTTGTTCCGATCACGAGGGTTTCCGAAAATGCGACGACAGAATCAGTCACTTTTGGCCAGCCGACGATAGCAATAGTGAAAGATGGCAAAAGAACAGATGTCCCGCTGCAGTGCCTCTATTTTAATGGTAAGATGTTGAAGTATCCCATCAAAGGATATGATGGCTGTTTTAGGTTCATTCCCGTGCTGGCCCCAGATGGAAAAGTAACCAATGCTCTCGGCGGCGGATTGTTTGTTTCAGAGGAAGGGATGAACGCGTTATGGACCAATCTTTACATCTTTGAACAGCAGAATCCGGATTTTGATACGTCAGCTTTTGAGGAGATCTATGGGACGAGTAAAAGCGGCGTTCCTTTAGCGTTCTATCAGAACAGATTAATCGGTCCGATTAAGATCTGGAAGATTAATTACCCCAAAGGATTTACAGTTGATCCCGAAATCGAGAAGAGATATCTGGGCGGTAATGAATATTTGCCGGACTATTTTTTTGAGGTGGATAATTAAAAATGGGTCTTAGAGAGGAAGCGCAGGAGAGAATAGCACATGATTTAGGATTTACTGATGAACAGCTTCTCTATATGGGAAAGATATTATCACTTCCCACAAAGACCACTGTGATCTCCAAAGTTGATGTGTCGTATACGGATACATCTGATTCTGGAGGGCCGATCTTGGAATTATACAAACGGCAGCGTTCTCTTTCTCTGAATGTTATATTGCACGAAGGATCTTCGGAAGAGGACCATGATACTCTTCAAAAGAAAATCGGAACGGCTTTGGAAGGGGTAGGAATTAATAGGAGGTCATTATTTTCATATTGTGCGAGATCATACGGTATAGAGCGTGAAGATCTGAGCATCGATGTGCACTTCGGATTTTAGGACCAACCAACCTGATATTTTATAATCTCCAGATGTCGGCTGACGATGCTGACCCTCAATTCTTTTCAACAAAGATTTTAAACCTTATTCCTCTTCGCTCAAGAGATGGTCGATCCTTTCTATCAATTAGTCGTCTTGTTCTTCGTCATCTTTGATCCGCTGGCCAGTTTTGTTGTCTTTATGGTGGCGACGCGCAAGATGGAAACCCGTCAGCGCAAGATCACCGCACTGCTGGCCGTCGGTGTGGCGGCATCACTCTCGTTCTTAGTCTTATTTTTTGGCCAGACGCTTCTGGAATTGTTCAACACGGAGATTCCTGAATTTCAAATTGCCGGAGGGATCATCTTGGGTATTTTAGGGGTGAAGATGGTTCTGGGCTATTCGCTGACGGATGTTGATAAATTGAAAGACAATTCCGGCTGGGCGCTGGCCTCGATCATCGGAACACCGTTATTGACCGGACCGGCGGCAATTACGTCGATCATCCTTTCCGCACATGAGTATGGAAAGAGTATCACCGGACTGGCCGTAGGCGTCGTTTTACTGGGAACGGCAGTTTTATTTTATAATGCCGAACACCTCCGGAAAATCCTCGGGAAGATTCTGATTCAGGTAATCTCTACTATTTTGGGGCTGATCACTTTATCCTGGGGCGTGAAATACATTTTGCAGGGGATAGGGCTATGATGGTTTATGATCTCTTTGTTGTCACGATGATGACATTAAAGCACCAGTTGGGGATGATCGAGAACGGTTTGAGGAGAGTGTAGAGCCAACCGGTGTAATGTGGGAAAACCTGCGTCGCCTGAAAAGCGAGCGGGATTGTCGGGGAAAGGCCTTTTGTCTTGATGATCCGTAGGTGTTTTTTCAGCAGACGATAATATTCGGCTATCGGCCGGTCTCCCGGATGATATTCTATTTTCGCCGTGCGCAATAATCTGCCGCTGAGCAGGAAGAGCAGACGTGAAGAAAGATGAGCCTGATTAGGGATGCTCCAGATAATTCTTCCATTTGGCGCAAGGATTCTGCTCAATTCTTTGATCAATGTTTCCTGTTCTGAAAAAGAAAAATGTTCGATGACATCAAGGCAGAGAATGAGGTCAAAAGAAGCGTTAGGAAGATCATTCTGGAGGAGATCGCCTTTCTGGACATATTCTGAACCATAGAACGCATCGATACCCCGAACATCATAACCTCTCTTACGCAGATATTCGACTAAGAGGCCTTGGCCGCAGCCGGCATCGAGAATCTTATGTGTTTTTGGCGTTTTCTTGAGAAGTCTGGTGACATATTCCATCTTTGCCACGAACGTGTGGCGGTAAGACCATTTTTGGAATGTCCATTTGGGATTGATCTTTTGGAGATGTTCTCCCGAATAAAGCTGTTCGTAGTCCATTGGCCGTGTTGAGAAAATGGGGTTTTTAAAGATTGTGAATGGAAGGGCTAATATGAAACCCTCTCGCGTTGCTCGGTTACTGCCAGCTCCGCACTTGCTGTGGAACAAGATCGGCGACGTTCCCCGTAGTACTGAGCGAGACGACGATCTCGCTGGTATGCCCACGAAATCATCGTTTTGTTGTGCAGGGGCAACCCCCTTGTCGCTGTGATAGGGGCACACTCGTTATTTTACATCTTTAATCGGGGAAATCTTAACTGCTATTCGTAGGGGTTCGGGGCGAAGAATCGCAGACTAATATCCCTTTAAGGCCGGAATAAAATACAAAGCTTTATATAATATTGTCATATTATTTATGACAATTGATATAAAATGTATGACAAGACCGAAATTAGGATTTTGGAACAGGTTTACTTAAACTCCGGCATCCATAAGAGAGAACTTTCTAAACAACTAAAATTAGGAATGCCATCCATAGATTATGGTCTCAAAAAAATAAGCAAGTTAATTAAGCAGAAAAAGTCAGGGAATCAGATCAACTATTTTTTGGATTACTCAAAAGAAGAACTTATACCATTGCTAAACGCTGTTGAGCATTCCAGATTTGAGAGACTTCCAGCAAAAGTAAGATTATCTATAAGCGATTTCTTAAAAGAATTAGAGATAAAACCAATAATTGCTGTTATTTTTGGTTCTTATGCGAGTGGTACTTACACTAAGAGTTCTGATATTGATTTTTTGCTGGTTTTTCAGAAAATTGAAGATCCAAAGAAAATAGAAAATTCTGCAAAAAAAATCAGTATGAAAACGAATACACAACTAAATCCGATATATCTTAGCTATCAAGAATTCAATGAGTCATTTCATAATTCAACAAAAGAGTTTTTCAAAAAGCTTAAGAAAGACAAGATTATTTTAATTGGAATTGAGTGGTGGAGGCAATTAGTTTATGAAGAAGCCTAACTGGAAACTTTGGTTAAAAGACAAGAATGAATGTAAGTTTTGGCTAGATAGTTATGTCAAAAAGAAAATTCTCAAGAAGGTTTCAAATGAATCAAGACTTCACATTAAGAGAACAGACCACAATTTGACTTTCGCTAATTGGATTATTGAAAAACACAAAGATGAAATTCCAGAAGTACTTGGCGATAATTTTTATGATTGGGTAATCAGTATTTATTATTATGCGATTTATCATGCTGCTCTTGCTTTGATGAGTAAAGAGGGGTTTACGTCAAAAAATCATTCTGCGACACTGGCTTTTCTTATTTATCACCATTATCATTCTCAGAAAGCTTTGGAAAAGGAAGATGTGGAACTAATCGCTAGTTCTTTGGATAGGGAAGATATTGAGACTCTCGGTGTTTCAAAAGAATTACGAGAAAAGGCTTGTTACGATGTACACGAATTATTTGAAAAAAGATTAGCGGAACAGATTAGAGAGCAGGCTGTTGATTTTGCGAATAAGATAAAAGAGCTTTTAAGATAACTCTTTTTCGTAGATTACTACACGTGCTATACGACTTGGAATAATATTCCCATCAACACCAAAGATTACTTCGCCGACATTTTTAGATAATATCAGAAAATCATATTTTTTACAATAAATTCCTAATCCTGTTTCCACTTTTTCAACTCTAGCGACTAATTTGTCATATTCGTCAGGACTGAAATAATCTGGTCGGAAATTGGTGATTACCAGATTCCTATTAGGATGTCTTATTCTATGGTCTGGAAGTGCAAATACCATCTCCAAATTTTGTAAACATCCACTTACTTCTGTTTGTTCGTTTGCCATTTTAATCTTAATTGATTATACTACAGTAGTTATGTTTCAGTATATTAAATCTATTCTTCCCTAAAGGGAGAAGAATAGGAATATTTAAATAGAAACTGCTCTTTTTGACTTGCCATGAGTGTAGAAAGAACATTAGAAGAGATTGGGCTCACAAAGAACGAAACTAAAATTTATCTTGCTCTGCTAGAATTAGGACTAACCACCACTGGAGCAATCATAAAGAAAACAAAAACCCATACCTCAAAAGTTTATGATGGTTTAGAAAGATTATCTGAGAAAGGCTTGGTAACACATATTGTGAAAGCAAATACAAAACACTTCAAAGCAGTTAATCCCGATAGATTATTGGATTTTCTTGAAGATAAGAAGAAAAATCTAAACGAACAAGAGAAGGAAATAAAAGAAATTTTGCCTGAATTGAAGTTAAAACAACAGTTAGTGGGGGAGGAAACAGAAGCAGAAATTTTCAAGGGATGGAGAGGATTGGATACTGTCTATAGAATGCTAAGAGATACTATGAAAAAAGAAGAGGTTAATCTTGTTTTGGGAGCAGGCAAAGGAGAAAATGGAGAACAGGTAAAACGTTTCTTCAATAAGCATTTGAAGTTATTGGCAGAAAAAGGAATTAAGCAAAAAATAATCTATAATGAAGAAGCAAGAGGCAATATTGAAGAGCAAACAAAACATCCAAGACTGTTTAAGATAAAATATTTAGAGAATACAACTCCTGCTGAA
Organism: Candidatus Woesearchaeota archaeon; assembly: GCA_016203205.1. GTDB lineage: Archaea > Nanobdellota > Nanobdellia > Woesearchaeales > GW2011-AR9 > JACOZP01. The sequence continues at coordinate 3,036 of JACQNE010000032.1, read as the reverse complement.
ATCAATATTTGGGCTGATAAAACAATGATTGTGATTTTGCGAAAGAATCCTACTGTTATTTTGGTGAGTGATCAAAAGGTGGCAGATTCATTTAGACAGTACTTTGAAGTTATGTGGAATTTAGCGAAGCCATAAGTTTTATTCCCGCCGTTACTTTTAATTTAGCCACCGACTTTTCAGTTTTACTTCTAGATTTCCCCGATTCATTCAGTTAAAGAATAGAGTGCGTAGCACCATCAAGAGTGTGCCCCATTATTGTCCTAGCTCCCTAAAAAATTGAAACTAACACTCGTTATACGTACCATACCCCTCAATACACCCTTCTAAACTGATTATACAGCCTCTTCCCGAAATGCGACCCGGTAGCGAAACGTCTTAAAGCGTTGTACGCTTTATCATTACGTGATACTTGATAGACTGCACTTCCAATCATGGGTCCCAGCCGGTATTGTAGATGAGATTTCTTTGCTAATCCGCGGCCGAGTTTCAGCGCTTTGACGCGCTCGGCATAACTAAATTCATCAGTCTCAAATACGGGCAATCCTAATTTTGTCGTCGAATTCTTCAGAAATTCTTCTTTCGGCACTAAAAAGCGCGCCCGTCCCGATTTCTCGTTATCACAGAGCCACTTGTAGATCTCCGTGCCGGGATAGGGGATCATGTTTGAGAAATTAACATAATCGGCCGGAATTGATTTAGCGTATTTGATCGAATCCATCGCCCGCTCAAAAGTCTCTTCCTGATGGCCAATGATAAAATTAACCGCGAATTTCAGCCCGATTCTTTTCGTCAGATGAAACGTCTCCGTTGCTTTCTCCAGCGTAATCGCTTTCTTGATGATCTTAAGCATTTCCGGGTTGCCGCTTTCCAGCCCATACGCTACGAATTCACAGCCGGCATCTTTCATCAAACGCAGTAATTCTTCATCAACTCGATCAGCGCGGATGCCATTAGCACAATTCCAGCGGAACTTCATCCCGCTCTCGAGAATCATCCGGCAGACGGTCTTGGCCCGATGAAGGTCCATCGTAAAAACATCATCGACAAACTCAAAGAAGCGATAGCCTTGATCATAAAAGTATTTGATCTCGGCAAGAATATGTTCCGGTCCGCGGGGGCGGAAGGCCTGGCCCATGCTGATCTTGACATCGCAATAGGTGCAGCTATAAGGACAGCCGCGGGAAGTCTCGATCGGCAATCGCTTATCAATAAAATGGATATATCTCTGTAATTCAAATTTATGGTACGCCGGATGGGGGAGATCATCCAGTTGCCAATTCAATTTTCGGATCTGGTTCTCAACAATATTTCCGTCTTTATCTTTCCAGACCAGACTTTTGATCTGATCGAGAGGATACCCCAGACATAACTGCAGGAGAGGAATCTCTCCGTCACGGGTGATCGCGTATTCTGCTTTTGTTCTCTCCAATACTTCGCCTTTGACCGTGGAGATGTGCGCGCCGCCGAGAATGACCGGCAAGCCGGTCTTTTCCTGGATCTGATCAATAATATTGTAGGTGTTGACGAAATCAAAACTAAACATAGTGATGCCGATGGCATCGGCTTTGAACTCTTTCGCTTTCTGAACGACGTCAGCGACGGTGTAATCCAGCTGTAGGTCAATGACCGCATTTTCGATCCCGTGTTTGTCAAGATAGGCCATGAGCATGGCTACTCCTAAGTGCGGGTTGAGTGCCCGGCCGTAGCTGGCCGATACTTCTGTCACCACAAAAAGAACACGTTTAAAACGGGGCTGATATTCCGGCTTCCAGGCATCGGCCTCGTCCTGCGTGGGCAGGCCGGTTACTGTCTGTTCTCGTTGAACTGTTTCCGTAGGGGGAGTCATGAACACACCTTAATACAACTTAACTATTGTTAATATACTTGATGAACGCCGTGTTTTATATAGTTTTTGGAATGCTGGATTGGTAAGGCTTAGGAGCAAAATTCGTTAGTCTGGCCTCAAGATAGCTGGGACGACCTTTTCGATAGGGCCACTCCGTAAATAAGTTTTTAAATTGCTGAAGTTATATTCCAATAATGGCCGAAAAAGAGACCAATACTCCAAAAACGCTCGAAGGAGTCCTCCATTTTTTTTCTGAAACGGGCACGGAAGGCGGCCATTGGGCGTTTCAGGATGCCCAATACATCAGTTTTGTAGATGGTCGGGAAAGTTGGTCGTACCAAGGGCTCCATGTCCTGAAAGACGACGATTTCCTGACAATCTATGACCCAGCTGATCGGGAAAAGACTGTTTGGTCCGGCGAAATCTTGTTGCAACCATATGATTTATTCACCCAAGACGCTCGTGGTTTTTGGATTCATGCCGATCAAGTCGGGATCAATCGTGAAGTTTGGGCAAATTACTTCTTTAGAGAATATCCCGCTCAGCTGATAAAGAAAGATTCATGTTCTTCAGACCGCCTGTAATGAATCTTTATAAAAAAAATCTTCTTGAGTCTATTAATGGTTTCATTAGATTTAGATCGCGCTTCTCCAGTTTGGAGAGGAAATCACCCGCATCATCCTGATTATTCTCTCCCGCGCTCCGTACTTCTGGCCCGGAAAGGTGATTCTTTCACTAATGAAAAAGCACGCTTTTCTGCCGCAGAAATGTTCGGTCCGGATTTTGATGCCCTGCAGATCATCTCCGAATATCATCGGCTGCGCGGCTGTTATCACATTCAAGAGCCTTTTCCGGAATTAGAACTGGGTCTGTTACAAAAATGGTACACGTTTACTCGGCCGTACCGTGGTCTGCGTCTCGACCGGTTTGTGAATGAGCTTTCGCAGTATTACCTTGGGAGAAAACCTTTCTTTGATGAAGTTCTTCTTCCTGATCAATACGAGCAGATTTATCAGGCTTTCCAATCATTAGTCGTCCCCGGATTGATGCAGGGAAGGATTGATGCGCTGGCTGCCGGGAAAGTGCGATCTTATACACTAGAAAAAATATTAGTGGGATATGAAGAGTTTATGGTATTTACGCAGGATCGTACGTATTAAGTTAAGTCTGTGCGGGCTTGGTCAAGATGG
>JACQNE010000028.1 GCA_016203205.1 Candidatus Woesearchaeota archaeon | reverse complement strand
TCAGTAGATTGTAGTTCTCACGCAACCTCTTGGCCAGGCGGCTGACTTTTTCTACAGAGCCGTTAGCAATCTAACCCAACGCCAGATCCATCTTTGCCACTTCGGCGCTCTGCACATCTTCAATCTCACTCATCTTTGCGGCAATCCCATCAAAGTCAGCATTACCTACTTCGTACATCGCCAGAATCAGAACTGCTTTCAAACCGAAGGCGATCGGGTCTTCTTTTGCCTGCATCTGGCCGATAGCCCCTGCTTCTTTGGCGATGGCTAATGCTTTCTCCCTTATTTTGGTGAGATCAACATCGACTGATTCGGGCATCAGTTTAAAAGTGATAATTGCTTTCGCCATTGTAATCTAATTAGGCCCGATAAAATTGCATTGCGGACACACATATTTCACCGCATTCGTCCGGCAGCTGCGGCATCGCACAAATTCATGATTACTGCATTGCGGACATTTGAACGTCACGCTGCCCGGGTCATTGACCATTCTCTTCTTACAGGAACTGCAATATTTTCCTTCCATAGCCACGTGAGAAGATGGGTTATTTATAAATGTTTGTGAGCTCTGTTGAGTTCTTTTGTGGAGATGTCTTGAGGGAATCTTTCTTCCATTTTCAACAGATATGGAAAACCATATTTTTCGCGCGTCGGCGCTCCGCGCCTATTTGAGAGCCACCGAACGGGAACGGCCCCAGCTCGCCAGGTTGCCGCTGCCATCGAGATTAAGCCAATCTGCACTGGCATTGAGCCAGACCGCCAGTTGAGGATGTGAATCTCGTGTTCTTTTATCTGCAGTCCAAATGTATGGTGGTACACCCGCTGCTTTTTGAAGCACAGAAACTGCTTTGTCTACATCTTTACAGAGAAGCAACGATTGGATTGCCGTGCGCCATTGATCCTGTGCGAGAATATCTTTAAGCCAATGATTTCCTTCTGGAATTTTACCTGAAATTGTCTGCATTCCTGGAAATCCGTAATCATGTATCACCTTCGATTGTCCATAATCCACTCGCGTGCCCGTTGCCAACCAACTTTTTTTCAGATTATCGATAATGCCTCCGAGGCCAGGATGTTTGGTATCATATAGTCGTTCGAGCATCGCATACCATACTGGAAGAGAGGGCAGAACTCTACCCCGTTCAGACCAATAATCGATCCATTCTGGTTGATTTTTAATAAGATAATTTCCTGCTTCATCCCTCGCCGCGTTACTATCCAGAGAAACGTGCTCATATTTTCGCCAGGGATTACCTTCCGCGTCGTAGAGTGTAATATTTGGAATGATGATCTGATCAGTTCCTTTAGCATCAACAGATACACGTCCGTTCCTTTGAGAAACGATGGAAACAACAGGAATACCATTCCGCTGCAATGCTTGCGAAGCGGTTTCATACTTTCGAATTAATCCTCCCAGATCATCAGGAACATCAACGAGTGTGGCATAATCTGCAAACTGTGGGTGTGCGGTCAGTGTATCTCGCGCAGCAGCGTATTGACGAGTCAATTCTTCCAAGCGCGTGTCTAAATCTAATGTTCTCATTGTTCTTCATCCTCTGGTGCTGATAATAACGGAAGTTCCGTCAAGACTGGTTCATAGGGGAGATCAGAAGTTTCTAAGAATGTATCTGCTTGAGCAGTCCATCCGGCATGGATTTTCCGCGCATTCTTATCAATCTCGCCAATAGTTTTTCTCATATCAGCAAGAAAACGTGTTGCCTGATCGGCATCAATTTCTGGTGCAGTTAATCCCTGATAACGACGCAGCGCTATTTCCAAACGTAAGCGAAGAGGGCGGGTCTCTTCCATTACTCTTGCGATAAGCCCCAATGATTGTCTTGCTGCAGCGGCATCGCCGGAGAATTCCTCAACGAGAGAAGAAACGTAATCTCTCACCGTACCAATTTGAGCCATTTCAGCTTCGTAGGCATCGCGCTCAGTACGATATTGTTTAATCATGGCAGAAACTCCTTCTGCACCGACGCGCGCTTCTTGCTCGTGCCTATACTCCGGAGAATTCATCTTCTCCTCCAGACGTTGAATATATTTCCCCGTTTCATTGACATGCGCTTCCGCGCGGTCTAATGCTTCGTGTAAATTATGAATACCCCATTCTGTCTGCAAGACATAATCACCGATACGTTTGTGCGCTGTCTTCATTTGGTCTAAAGCGGCAACAACTCCTCCCTTGTTACCAGCTGCCCATTGATACATCGCCTGAGCGTATGCAATTTGGCGTCGCTGTTCTTGTTGTCGTACTCGCTGAACTTTTCTACTCTGTGGGAGAAAAAGACTGATCCCGGCATCCAATATTTTTTTCATCATGCCACGTGGGTCTTCATCTTTTGGTGGCTCTTGAGGGATATAAGAAGAATACGATGTTGGTAAGGGTCTATTTTCTTGGACAAGAACAAGCGCTTCCACTGATTGTCTGATCGCAAGGTTACGAATGTCTTCTGGTCCTGTAACTGGCGCAACAACAAGTTTGGCTTCAACGATATCCGTTAGATCTTCCGGCCCTGTGACGGGTGCGATAACAAGTTCAGCATCAATAATATCTGTCAGATCATCAGCCATGGAAACCAAAAAAGAAGCAGTACTTATAAATTTTACTACTAAAAAGTGACTTTTCAAAGTTCATCGTTCACTTCACATTACCCAAATTCCCATTGATCACGACTGGCCCAAAACCTTTGATCTCATCCGTCAGGATCGATTCCGGAATTGGATTATACAAGAATATTTTCTTTCCCAATTCAAACGCTTTGAACATTTCCAAGAACGTCGCTCCGCCCACATAATTGGCCACTCCTTTCTTCTCAAAATTAAGAACGAGGATGGCATCGTTCGCTCTGATCTTCGGTTCCTGCCGCCGCATCATCGCCGCTTTCCATTCCCGGTGTTCTTCACTGCCCACTTCTTTGATCTCCTCCTCTTTGAACGGCTCGTCATAACTATTTGGAGGAGTGATGGTATGTCCAGATCGTTCGAGTGCTTCTTTAATCGGCGGAATTCTCTCATAGAAATACTTGCTGCAGCAGATGAAGATGTTCATGACTTATCCGGTCCGAGATTCTACTTTTATGGTTTTTGCTTCTTGACTACATACAACCGGCAGGAATTTTTCCGTCACGTCCATATTTGTCTGCGTGTGCGAACTCACATCCCGCACTTTTATCATTGATCCGGGCAGCAACGCCATAAATGAGATCAATTGATCCGCCAGATGATGATCGACGGCCGCTCCACTTTCTATCTCTTCTTTTAATTCACTTACTGCTTCTTTTGCCACATCTTCGGAACGTTTTCCTTTTTCCAGGAGGGCATCTCCTCCCAGAATCACCGGGTTAATTCTTTCCGGGTCTTCTTTAGTACTATATAACGCCCAGAGGACGACTTCTCCTCCAACACTTTTACTAGGTACGTATTCTATTCGAAGATCAATCGGCACATGATACGGTCGTAATCCCATCTCTGCTGCCTGGCGGATACGTTCTCCCACTCGTTGTTCCTCTAACTCTGATGATAGATTAACAATTCCTTTGATCTGTTCTAAAGTTCCCTGTTCTACTAACCTAATCTTCGGGACATTCTCAGTAACTTCTTCTTTGCCCCATTTTGGAACGATCTCCAAAACGATTTCGCCGCCGCCTTCCGGGTAATACCCGCGCTTCAAGATCTTTAATTCAATCTTCTCCACAAATCTCCTCAGCTGCGGCAAGAGCACCTGCTGGAGATAATCCACTGATGCCTGCCATTTCCCTGATGTCCCGCCTTTGACGGTCAAAGTCATCTTCTTTGGTGCAAACAGGCAAGGCAGAATGATTGCCTGCAAGAAAAGAGTGATGCTCCCCGCCGTGCCGATATCAAACTCATATTTTCCGGCTTTGATCTTCCCCGGCTTGTACCACAATTCCCGTGAACCAAGCTGCACTTCATTTGTTTCTGCATTGCAGATCTTCTTTAATGCGTTGATTGCGGCGAGATGCTGTGCTTTGAGGCCGGGTTGCGGCCGTCCGGCGCGGATTTCTGTTACCTTAAATTCTTGTCCGGTAAACGTAGAAAGGGCCAGCGCGACGCGGACAATTGCCCCGCCGCCTTCTCCTTGAGAACCATCGAGAGTGATCATTCTTTAAAGAGAAAAGAGAAAGGTTAAAAATATATTGTTTGAAAACAATGGATTAGATTTTTAAACTAATACCATTTTATCTTCTTTATGGTAAAACCAATCAAACGTCTTTATCGCAGTAGAAATAATCAGATCATCGGCGGGGTCTGTGCGGGTATCGCCGATTATTTTGAAGTAGATCCCGTTCTCGTCCGTTTGATTTGGGTTATTGCAACGCTCTTCTCGATGGGCTTGGGAATTCTGGCATACATCATCGCATGGATTATCATTCCGGAAGAACCAAAAGCCCCGAAACAAAAACATTAATAAAACCGGTCTTGTTTTCAGTTTTATAGTGGGGACGTAGTATAACCTGGCTAGAATCGGGGCCTCCAGCACTGGAGAGTTGAGCGTCAAGCGATGACATGACTTTCCCTGAAGTCAGCCTTAGATCTGGGTTCAAATCCCAGCGTCCCCACTCTTTTTTTGGCTTTGTGTAAAAAGTCTGGGTTGCGAAGATGTGCATAGTGGAAAGTGATGCTTCAGACCAAATTAAGAACCGATTTTCAACGAGAACCAGTCTATTTCCGATCCGATACAACTTCTGAAAATCGGCACTATGCACCGCAACCACCAACGGAGTGACTTTTTACACAAAGCCCTTTTTTTCGTAAGTTTTTTATTCCTCAACGCGTTTAGGTCGTTTATGAACGTCCTCTTCATCTGCAATCAGAATAAAAATAGAAGTAAGTTAGCAGAACATCTTTTTCAGGATAGATTTAATTCTAAATCTGCCGGTTTATACAATAGTAGACCTCTCAGTAAGAAGCAACTCTCTTGGGCAGATGTTGTTGTAGTAATGGAAGAGGAGCAGCGTGATGAAGTAGAGAAACGTTTTCCTCGGTTAAGTGTGCAGAAAAGAATACTCTCTTTTGATATTCCTGATGTTTATAATTATGATAATCCTCAATTAAAAGCGCGTTTAGAATTAAAAGCAAAGAAATTTGCGCGCTATTTATCCTAACCATTGTTAAGTTCAATTCGTTCATCACCTAAATATTATGTCACTATCGCTAAAAATTAAGAATTTAAGAGTTGGCGCTTTTTCTAATCTACTCGTTGATAGTATGCTTTTCTCCCATCAGAAACAACAAACAATTTTATTTTTTGGTCTTGTTTAGTGAATTCTAATTTCTCTCCTAAATCTTCAGGAAATTCTAAATCATTTTCTCTGTAAATTAATGAAATCTCTGGCTTAAACATTTTTGAACGTTGGATGTGACCTTCAGCAACCTGCATAAGTTCCCAATCCAATTCCTTACTTTTTATCATTTGGATTCTTCTTTGAGGTATCATTAACTCTGGATAAACCTGATTCCAAAAAAAATCAAAAGAACCCTCTTCTTGTGCTGGTAGAGTATGCCGAGTATGCCCTTCTCCGAGATTCCACCAAGCATGCAATACAGTAGCATCACAAGTAATTCCTTCCGATGATGTTGCACCTCTAACAAACATTGCTTCTCTTTCTTGATTAGTCGGAGGTCGTTCCAATGAAAATGTAGATTCTCTAAAATCTCTGGTTCTATGATATTGTAAAAAATAATTTTGGTTACCTACTGTTTGAATTTCAACAACGGGGCAATTATTTTTATCAAAACGAGGCAGATTTCTAACTTGTTCATAGAACCTAACTAATTTTTCAAATCCAGCAATGATTTCATCAGGTAATGGCTTAAAATAAGAGACCACCATTTTACCATTTTCAACGACAGCATAATTCATTGCCCAATCATCACCACTTTTACTGGTAGTTATATGGTATCTTCCTCTTATTGAAGAATCAGCAATGACTGCCCTATTGTAACCAGTCAACTTTTCCCAAAATGAAAATGTTACATCTTGCATAAAATCTTCTTTTTTAAGACCCAGCCAAGAGCAATATTGAGTAGCTTGTGTGTGTCCAATATCTGGTTCTTTAAAGACCTCCCCTTTAATTGCTTCTTCATCAAGATCAGAATGTGTAGCTAAATCTGGACTTTCCAACAATCCAGAAACTCCAGTAACAAATCTTCCATTTAATTTACGGGCATATTCATCTATATGTTCGCTTCTAAGAATGACTGGTAAATCCGACCTTCTTGCTTCGGCTAAAGAATCAAATCTATGTGGAACCAAAATTCCATTGCTTTCAACGTAATCAGCGATGGTTCTTTTTGGTTGTCCATTTAGTCTTGATAAATCTGCTAAATAATAGTCAGCCATATAACATTAGTGTTTGTTGTTTCTTTATAAATCTTCACGCGCACTTGTCCAGTGACCAGTGGCTCGTTCTTTTCGAAACATTTAAATCTTCTTTTTTCCTAGTCATCCAAATGAACAAAAAAGAGTTTGCAGAGAAGATGTTAACATTTCTCACTGAATTTCAAAGTGCACCCGAAAATGACCGAAAGAAACTTGGCAAAAATATCGCTGATTTTTTCAAGAAGAATGAACAGTTAGACAATGGAAAAGTTGCTTTGAACGATCACGACCTTCAAGTTGTCGGTTTTGCTGCGGAGCTAAATGACTACCGCAAGGAAACATTTTCCGAAGATGACTTGGCTGTTGGTATCAGTGTATTAAAAAAAATAGTAAAAAATAATGGAATCCGAAAATAATTTTAAACGCGGAGTATTCCCCCACTCTTTTGAGTGGTGGT
>JACQNE010000027.1 GCA_016203205.1 Candidatus Woesearchaeota archaeon | reverse complement strand
GCGGTGCACAGTGCCGATTTTCAGAAGTTGTATCCGATAAGAAATAGACGGGTTCTCGTTGAAAATCGGTTCTTAATTTGGTCTGAAGCATCGCTTTCCACTGTGCACATCTTCGCAACCCAGACTTTTTACACAAAGCCCAACTCAAGCAAACTTTTTTATACTTCTTTTTCTTTCTGCTGTTTATGGTAGATGTCATCGCTGAATTCAAGCACTTTTCGGAATTCGTGATATTTCGGGTCTTGAATTTTACTCATGTTGCCTTGGCTGAGCAGATTGCTGTCAGTTCTGTCGGATTAGGCATATTATTGGTATTGATTTCACTGATTTTGTTCTTGGTCTGAAAGCGTGAGTTTTAAATAGTACAAAAATTTCTCTTACTACAATGCCGGATATCCTTGACATAATCACTTCCCGTCGGACAATCAAGCAATTTCTTCCTAAATTTGTTTCTTGGGAGAATATCGCGAGAATCTTAGATGCCGGAAGGCATGCCCCCAGCTGCGGCAATGTGCAGAACTGGAAATTCCTGCTGGTCTATGACCCGGGCAAGAAACAGCAGCTTGCCGAAGCGGCCTACGAGCAATACGATATCGCTCTCGCTTCGGTCTTGGTTGTCGTGTGCGCTGAACCAGAGAAAGCTGAGCGCTATTATGGGCTGCGCGGCGAGCGCTTATACACCGTCCAGAATTGTGCTGCGGCTGTGCAGAATATGCTCCTGGAAGCACATTCTTTAGGGCTGGGAAGCACGTGGATCGGCGCGTTTGATGAAGATACGCTTAAATCGGTCTGCGGTATCCCGGAAGAAGTGCGTCCACAGGCGATTGTCGCCATCGGCTATCCTAAAGAAATTCCAGAAAAGCCGCCAAAATACCCTTTGGAAACATTGGTGTACTTCGGTTCATGGAGAAGGAAAATGCGGGATCCGGCAAAATATATGCATGATTATGCGACAATACTTGCCCGCAAAGCAGGAGCAGCCCAGGAAGCAATGCGGGAAGCAGTGGGAAAAACAGTATCTGCAGTCAGGGGCCTTGTTAAGAAATAATAAGAAGTTTGCATAATTCAATAATTTGTCTACAAACTTCTCCAATCAAAAAGACTCAAAACCTCTGAGAAATAATCGCCAAAACCATCGTTAAACATTAGTTTTCAGTACAGAAAAATATTCTCTAGTCGCGAAATGCTTAAATAGTTAACTCCATTTCAGGAAAACAGGTTTGGTAACATTGCCGGTCTGGTAAACTGGCGATGTGAAAAAAAATGGTGGTTTGGTTCTGCGGTAGTAGCTTTTGGTATAAGCTTGGTATGGTTGTTGAACTTGGTTAGTTCTGTAAGTAGTAATACTCCAGAAGTATATAATACTTTGCGTGCTGTAAAATATACATTGGGGGATACTAATGAGGGTGAAAAAAGAAACAATTGAGGTGGTGTAATATGGATTTTATTGTGGAAAAAGCGCTCAATAACCTCCCTAGCGCAGGAGGATTTGAAGAAATGATGCAAGCCAACATCAAAGTCATCGGTGTCGGCGGTGCAGGCAACAACATGGTCGGTTGGCTCTATAAGAAAGGGATTAAAGGGGCCGAGATCATCGCGACCAATACGGATCATCAGCATCTTAATATTACTGGCGCTGATCGCAAATTCCTCATCGGAAGAGATTGCACAAAAGGTCTGGGCTGTGGCGGCTTTCCTTCGAAAGGGGCGGAAGCAGCACAGGAATCGCTGACCCAACTGAAAGACTCCTTGCGTGATTCAGACATGGTCTTTGTCTGTGCCGGGATGGGTGGCGGAACGGGAACAGGTGCTGCGCCAGTCGTTGCCCAAGTAGCTAAAGATACAGGAGCAATTGTCATCGGAACGGTAACAATGCCGTTCAAGATCGAACGTGCTCGCTGCGATAAAGCAGAATTTGGTCTGCAGCAATTGCGTCAGGTTTCAGACACGGTCATCGTCATCGACAATAATCGCTTGGTTCAAATTGCCGGAAATCTGCCCATCCAGCAGGCCTTTGCTGTCGCCAATGAATTAATTTCGACAATGATCAAAGGTATTGTTGAAACAATCGCTGTTCCTTCGCTGGTTAACTTAGATTATGCTGACGTGAAAGCGATCATGTCCAATGGCGGTGTCGCGGCAATCGGCGTCGGAAGCTCGGACACGAACAATCGGGTCGAGGAAGCGGTGAAAGGTGCTCTTTCCAATCCTTTGCTGGATATCAGCTATGAAGGAGCGACGGGTGCATTGATTCACATTACCGGCGGTCCGGACATGACTTTGGATGAAGTTTCCCACATCGGCGAGATGGTTACGGAAAGTCTCGATGATGATGCCAACGTTATCTGGGGAGCACGTGTTGCTGACGACATGAAAGGCAAGCTGACTGTGATGACGATCATCACCGGAGTAAACTCGCCGTGGATCTTGGGAAAAGTTGATGCCAAGAGATCAGAACAACGGGCGCGGTCGCTGAGCCGGGAGTTGGGATTGGAACTCGTCTAAAAGGGATTTTTTCCTTTCTTTATATTCTTCCTTCAAAGAAGGGTCTTGCCCATCCTCGTTCTTGTACACCACCCCCTGTACGGCTGATGTGGGCAAGATTCTTTTTTTTTTTCTAACTCGAGAAAAGATTTTTTTCTAACGGCTGGATTTTACCTGATATTCTCTCGCTTCCCTCACGACACTCATAAAATCTCTTACTTTCTGCTGGTCAATCGGAGACTCTGTCCTATTTCCTATCTTTAATGAGCTTCCCACAATGGCACCATCGGATATGCATAATTGCTCGTACGCATTGTTAAGGGTTAGTCCCGCCCCCACAATGAGCGGATGTGTTCCGATAATTTTTTTAAATGTTGTAATTTTTTCTAGGGGTGTTTCTTTTCCCGTTCCCGCTCCGGTTACCACAATTGCTTCTGCTCTTTGTCTTCCTGTTCTCAAATCTTCTTCCAAGTTTGAACTTTCAATCGGTTGATAATACTTTGGCCAGACTCCACCAAATACCAAGATCCGAGGATATTGTGTTTTTACTTTCTGGTACGCTTCTAAATCCAATTCTCCAGAACAATAAATTCCGGCGACGTGATCCAGTTGAATAAAATCTGCCTCGTATTCTTGGGCTAATCGGAAAGATAATTCAAATTCATTTGGGAGAACATTTATTCCCAGTACAACATCCCGTTTTCTTTTTTGTGTTTCTTGGAGTGTCGCGATCAGATCATCTACAGTACCATGATAATTTTCAACAATGGCCCCATCTATTCCCTCTTCTTCAAAGATCGCCAATTCTTCCAATGCTCTGTTCACTGGATATGCTCCCGCTAAATGGATCATTCCGAAAACAGGGATTCTCCCAAAAATTTGATGATAGCGGTCGTTTAATTGCATCATCAATGGTCACGTCTTCGAATTAATAAACTTATCGTAGAGAAATAGTTTCGGGATAATGCACGAAAGAAATCTGATAAATGCTTTCAGAAAATATTATCACTGAGAACTTGCAAAACCAAATATCTCAAACTTCTCTACTGATGAATTCCTAATAACTTCTGTACTTCTTTGTAGACTTGGTTAGGATTCTCAACGAATTGAATAGCAACGCCGCCACCGATAGTATGTCGACCAGCCCCTTCGTGACCGGCAGTCACCAGCCGGATCGTTCCCGTGCCGAACATCCTGTCCCAGACACTTTTTGTCATGACGCAGTCTGTTACTTTTTGATATGATACTGTTCGCTGAATGATATTCAGAAAACCCTCATAAAATTCTGCTTTATTCTTAAAAAAGAGATAACGGCGGGCGCGGAGATTCATCAGACGGAAAAAGACGGTAAGACCGATAATGACCACAAAGATCAGGATGCCGGCAAAAACCGCACTCCCAATACCACCTAACAAGAAAATGACGGGGACGGCGTAGAACGAGACAAAGATGCTGAAAACGATGCCAACGAGAATCGTGGGGATGATCGCAACGCTCAACTGCGGCTTCAAGATGAAAAGAGGTTGTTGTTCCATTATGGGAGTAATGCGATTGTTACTTTTAAATGTTTCTTGTTTTTTCAAATTGTCTTTGCGTAACATTTAAATGTAATCTCCATTTCCCGTTTTCATGCCTTCTAGAACGATCTCAGATCAATTCGCCGCCAGATTACGAGAATATTCACCCGATGCACTGGTCAATGTTCTTGTTTTCTGTCAACCCCCCGCCGGGTTGGAAGCTGCACTTCAAGGACTGCCGGAAAGAAATACTCCGGAAAGAAGACAAATCGCTATTGAGCATTATACTCGAGCTCTCCAACCAGTCTATGACTTTCTCACCGATCATGCTCTCGCGTTTGTACCGGGTAATTCTATGCTCGGCCACCTGGCCGTGACGCTTCCTGTTGACAAACTCTATCTTTTGGCAGAGCAGGAATTTGTTGGTTCGATCATCGAGAACCAGATAGTAATTGGTTACGACGAGTAAAGTCAAATGTAAAGTATTCCGCCCTTTTTTGAAACCATTCTTTGAATAAGGTGATAGCGTTTTTCTCTGTCGAGTTTGACATTAAAAATTAGGCCGTATTATTCCGGGCGATTCTTTCTATTGTTTCAATATCTGTCGTCGTCGTCTTGTCATAACGCACCCGCTCCGCGAACGCATTGCTTAGATGCAGGCTGTCCACAGAATCAGCTCTGAAACCAGCGGGGCACGGGTTCAATTTATATTTCACGTCGAAGACACGTCCTTCTAGAATAATCGGATCGTCTGTTCTTATGCCAATCTGGGGAAGGGGGAGCATTTGCGATTTTTTGTGCACGTCATGTTCCAGCGCAAAATAATCTGCAACACGTTCACGAGCATCCGGTTCTAACTCTTGTAATTTGACAAAGAATTCACGATGTTGCTGGAAATATGCATCTCTCTTTGTTTTTAGTTTCTTCTTTCCACGATCGTGGTGTTGTAAAAATTCATCCTGATGTTCTGCATAATAATCAACCAGCGCCGTAAACGTCATCCCGCGGGGAATATCTGTGAAGAGCATCTCCAGATCGTAGGTTACGCCCACCTCTGCCAAGAGCATCCCGCCGTAGGCCACAAAAACATCGTGCAGGCGGACGATGTTACGTTCCTGCGCAAGAGCTTTTTTCTGTTCAACTGCCTGCACAATTTCTTCTCTGAGTGCATCCAGGCGTTCCCGTTGGCCTGATGTCTTGATCTGCACTCCTGAGGAGTCGAGATTGACTTTGAACGCCGGGAGATATTGGCGAAGTGTCTCGTCATAAAGACCGAGAAGGGCCCCTTTCAGGTTATCCGAACTGATTCCCTCTTCGGGACGCTGGAGATAGAGCCCGAGAAGAACGGCGTCAACAGTTTCATAATTCTTGATCTTGTAGGTTTTAGCGAAGCGGATGGCATCTTCTGACGCGGGATCAGCACATTGAGAAACACAGATTCCTTCCAACCCTTTTCTTTCTGCGTCGGCTACATATCTTTGTAATTCATCTGGAGATACTATCTTTGTACGTTCAACAATTCGTCCGCTAAGCCCTCTCTCTTGCATGAAAGAATCTAACTGATCCAACAATTCGTCAACCAGCCGATAATCTTTTGGAATCGTGCTTACCGATCGGAGAGAACGTACCTGTTCTTCCCGGCTGCGTGTCCACGTTGCTGGATCGGCGATGGCAAACAGGCTGTGAAAAGAGATGGTCAGTTCCAGATCAGGCCGGGGTTTTCCGTCAACAAAAAGATCACTCTCTCCATATTTTTGGACAAATTCAGCGGACAACCCTAGTTCACCCCGGCGCGGCCAGTAGGTGGCGTTAGGAATTCTCGTCTGCACGCGGTTAAATCCGGCCAGGTGCTCATGGCGGGCACTGATCAATTCCCCGTCGCCGATCATCACGGGAAGGGCAGCGAGAAGTTCAAGCAGTTCGGGGAAGAGGCGTAAATCGTAGGTGGTAAACTGGCGGGTGAACGCAGAAATATTGGGGATGATGGTGTTTTCCTGTGGTCCTATATGAAGCTGGATGCGATAGCCATTTTCTTTCTTTGAGGCCATCGTCCAGATCGGTCGACCATCATGTTCGAAGACAATATTTTCCAGATCATCGATGAACGTCGGGTTTAAACAAGCTAACTCTCTCCCAATTTCCGGAACTTTTCCTTGCAGATACACTGCTTTTTGATACTGTGCAAAGGTTCTCACTTCGTCATCGCTCAATCCGCGCATCTCCGGCACGTAGCGCTGCAGTTCTTTGCGGAAAAAAACTTCGCCAGGGCTCTGGCCGAAACCGTCGAACAGAAGATCTTCAATCCGCTGGGCGGTTGCTTCAGAAACGTGTTTTCCCATATCTCCTCACAAATGGGGTGTGTTTTAAAAAGATTATGCTTCAAAAGGCTTTGTAAAAATGAATTGATTACGGAAAGATGATTCGCGAGCCATCTGAATTTTATTTAACATCGCGCTGTCAAATCCCCCCAAAACATTAATAAAAGCAGCTACACTTCTGTCCGCTATGGCTCAAAAAGACCAGAAAGGGCTTACTGCCCAGAAAGAAAACGATTTTTCTGAATGGTACACCCAGCTGATCCAGAAAGCGGAATTGATCGAATACAGCCCCGTCTCTGGCTGTTATATCCTGCGCCCCAATGCCTACCACATTTGGGAGAAAGTACAATCATTTTTTGATGCATTGATCAAAGCTGACGGCGTTAAGAATTGTTATTTTCCGCTGTTTATCCCGGAATCGCTCTTAACCAAAGAAAAAAAACATGTCGCCGGCTTTGCTCCGGAAGTAGCGTGGGTTGATTATGGGGGAGATACGAAGCTTGGCGAGCGGCTTGCCGTTCGTCCTACCTCTGAAACGATCATGTATGATGCCTACGCGAAATGGATCCGCTCCCATAAAGACTTGCCTTTGCGCTTGAATCAATGGAACAATGTCGTGCGTTGGGAATTTAAGCATTGCACTCCGTTCTTACGCAGCAGGGAATTTCTCTGGCAGGAGGGACATAGTGTTTTTTCGTCTGATTCTGAAGTACGTGATGATACCTTTAAAATGCTGAATTTCTATGAACAGACTTTTCGTGAGATGTATGCGATTCCCACTCTTAAAGGAAAAAAATCAGAAGGAGAAAAATTTGCCGGAGCGGTGTATACATTATCGGTCGAAGCGTTTCTTCCCAATGGGAAAGCCATTCAGGGTGCAACGTCTCATCATCTTGGGCAGAATTTTGCGAAAGCGTTTGATATCCAGTTTAGCGATGATCAACAACAGAAACAATACGCTTGGCAGAACTCGTGGGGAATTTCTACACGATCGATCGGCATGATGATCCTGATGCATTCCGATAACAAAGGCTTGGTCCTGCCCCCTAAAGTTGCTCTCACTCAGGTGGTCATCGTTCCGATCCTCTTTGACAATTCTCGTAAAGCGGTCTTGAAAGAAGCGCAGGACGTCGTGAAGAGATTGACAACAAAAAATATCTCCGTCCATCTTGATGACCGTGATGATTACACTCCTGGCTGGAAGTTCAATGAATGGGAGATGAAAGGCATCCCGATCCGTGTTGAGCTTGGCCCGAAAGATCTGGAGAAGAAACAAGTGCTGATCGTCCGCCGTGATACGGGGGAGAAAAAAGCAGTATCTCTCGTGAAGCTTGATGTTGAAATTCCCGCTCTCTTGGAAACTATTCAGCAGTCTCTCTTTGATAAAGCAGAAAAATACCTGAAAAGAAGTATTGTGACCGTACTCAACTTTAAAGATGCAGAGAAGCAATTGAAAACAGAAAAATTGCTGTTTGTCCCCTGGTGCGGGAAGCCGCTGTGTGAAGAAGAGTTTAAAGAGAAAACTGGTGCGAAATCATTAAATTCTCCTTTCGAGCAGCCAGCATTAAAAAATGGCCAGAAATGTTTTGCCTGTGCTGAGAAAGCCACGGTCTGGTTTTATTTTGGGAAGAGTTATTGAGAAGTATTGATTCTTTTTCTAACACTCTTTTTTTTCATCCTTCCCCCAGATAGCCTTTATACACATGCTTCTTTGATTGCAGGTCAAAGAATTTCTTGAGCAGGGCATGAAGATTCCAGAGGCGATAATAGAGCTGGTCGGCGTACACCCCCTCTAATTCCGGTGTCTTGACTTTCAACGTCCATTTGCCGAGGAGCTTGGCCATCTTTCCGCCTTCGGCAAACCGTTTCTGCCAATCGATCTCTAATGTTCCCTGCAGGATGATGTACAGCCGGGATTGTGTTAATTTCTTTTTTTTCCCGTCAATTTCCACTTCCACTTCTTTCGTATCCCAGGTATGGACAATAATCAGAATATTGTAGTTGATGTACTCCGTGATATTCTTGGTCATCACCCATTCAAATTCTAATTCTGCTCCCTGCGGGCCGGGGACTTTGTGCTTATAGGACCTTTCAAACCAGAGATACCCGTAGTTTTTGGCCCAGTCGATAATTGCCGCATACATGCCATCGAAATCAAAAAGGCCATTGTAGCGCAAAGTGATCGGATTGAGGGGAATGCTGGCCATGTTAAACCAATGTTTTCCCGTTATATAAAGATTTCTTTATTCTCGGTATTTGTTTAGCTTTCCCGGCAGGCCGTGTACTAAGCGGACGATATTTTCATCATTTTACCTCTCTATCTTCCGCTGGTATATCGCGAGCGAATGTTACGGTGATTTCGTACGCTCGCTATACATCCGAGCGGAAATCTGCTATTGTCTCACCTGCATCTCGCTGTGAACCAGAAGATTTTGCGAAGTTTGAATAATTCAATGATTTATCTGCAAACTTCTCAAGATAATTTGAAATGGGCGTAATTTTGGCACGAAACGGGCAATTTATTCACCAAAATTACTCTTTTTCAAAATTCTCTTTCCGCACCAAGCGAGGAATAATCCTTCTTCGGATGCACTTTGTGGCCTTGCCGCCAGCTAAACAAATACTTTATTCGGTAATTATTCAGAGAAAAGCTTAATATATATTCCCTCTTTCTGCCATCCATGACCAAATCACTGGAAGGCAAGCACTCTGAATATTATGAAGCAATCCTGCAGCTGCGCCACGTTTCTCAGGGAGTTATTGATTTTACCGAAGAAGAGATTCAACGTCGTGGTCTTTCGGTTGTCAAGGTCATTGAATTAAAAACGGGGCTTGATTATTATCTCTCCGACAACAACCTCACCAAGACGCTGGGCCGGCGCCTGCAGGATAAATTTGGCGGTGAGTTTCTGGTCACGGCAAAACTTCACACTAAAAAGAAAGATAAGAATCTCTACCGCCTAACCGTCCTCTTTCGGCAGACGCCGTTTCAAAAAGGTGATCTTGTCGCACGTGGCGGGGAAGAATACCGTGTTGTTACGTTAGGCAAAGAGATTATCTTGCAGCATGAGAAGACGGGAAAGAAGATTCATCTGAAATATGCCGAGATGAAAAAGATCAAGAAGATCGAATAAAGACCTCCAGAAGATCTTATTCTCTCTAAAAAATTGCCAAAGTGACCATCGCGCCTCGTCTGGTACTGATGACCCATCCGTTCGGAGCCATCTGATATTTTCCTCTGGCCAAATAGACTTTAAAATGCTTTACTTGCACCGCGTTATTAATTTCAACTTCGATGAATTTGCCCAATTTTAATAATTTGAAGATTGTTCCATGAGCCAATTCAATCCGGCAACTGACCTCTCCTCTTTTTGAGGTTACGGTCAATTCTCCTCCTCTCTGGAGCGTCGTGTGCTTTTCATCACCATCGTTTAATCCGTCAAACGCTAAAAAGAATCTCTCAAAATCTGCTCGTGTATCTTTTTTACTCATTCCATTCACCTCTCAGAGAAAGAATCTTTTATGGATTTATATGCTTTGTTATTCTTCATAATTGTTTAGTTTTTCTGGCTGGCCGTGAGTGAGAGCGGAAAAGTAGTGATGTTTCTCGTTTCAGAAAAAGCCGTAAACAGAACATTTTCCGCACAATAATCGTTGGCATAAAGTTTTTATCTCACTCACTGCTTGGCCGAGCCACCAGCTAAACAATTACGATTCTCCTCCGAGTCTCTTCTTCAATTCGGGGATGATCTTTTCTGTCGCTTTTTCTCCAATCTTGATGAACTGTTCTGCTTTGTCAAAATCCGACCATTGCAAGCCATCTATTTTTGGAGAAATGATCAGGCAATCCTGGGCATGGATCAATTGCTCCCGCGCCAGATTATCATTGAGAAGATGAAACGTTTCATACATGATCTTAACGATGGGATACGGCTCTTTCCCGGCAAGCATGCGCAGGACGCGTGCCGGATAAAAGATTGTCTTGAGCAGCCAGCGCAGGGTCTTGCGGATCACTTTTGGCCAATGCTCGGGAAAAAGCACCGTTCCCAGGAAGGCGATCTCTTCCCTGACAAATTGATCTTTCAGCGAAGGTAGGAAACGTGCTGGCGGTGGCGCAGCTGTTTTCAGCACTTCGCTTTTGGGATTGGAAGTATCGACCAGAAGGACAACATCTGCTCCCATATTCTTAACATCTTCAAATGGATTTGGATCGGCTACCGCTCCGTCAACATATTTTTTCTTTCTAATTGTCATCGGATTAAAGATGCCGGGGATAGAGATAGATGCCCGGACAGCTTGGGCAATATCCCCCCGGTTGAAAATGACTTTCTTTTTGTCGCTGAGATCATAGGCAATGATCGATAAGGGGATTACCGTCTGTTTGAATCTCTTGTGCAGGACCAATTCATCCAATTTTCGGCTGATGCGTTTTCCTTCCAACAGGCCGGTTTTGGGAATGGTGAAATCAATGATTTCCCGCCAGTCAGTATGCTTGAGGAAATCCTCCATCTCTTCTGGTGTTCTTCCAGCAGCATAGGCGGCGGCGATAACTGATCCCATCGATGTCCCAGCGAGGTAAGAGGGGCGGATATGATGTTTATGAAGAACTTTCAGAACACCAATATGGATAAATCCCTTTGCCCCGCCGGCGCCGAGCGCCAGGCCCAGTTTTGGTCTTTTCCTTTTTTGCACTGCCATCTCTTTGAGAGAGTTAAAGTAATCTGAATTTATCTTTCTTTCTGTTTTTGGCACAATCAAAAAAGTGAGTGATGGTGACGCCAAATAGTCGCTGAAGGATAGCTATAATCCGGGAACTGGTCCGATTTTCTTCTGTGTCTCTGAAATTTCTTAAAATCGGCTTCAGCGACGGCTCACCATCACTCACAAAAAGGGTTGTGCCTGTTTTTTGGGATACGGTCTTATCGCTCATAAAGTTGATTGTGCCGCAAAAGAGTAATTTTAATAAACAAGTGATTATTTTTAATCCATAATGACATTAGAATCACTATTTTTTACCCCTGAACTCCATCCGTTCCATTATCCGATAGTATCCGCCATGCTCAATGAAGTCTGGACGCAGACAAAAGCAACACCGGAGATTATGTATGAACGAGTACGCAGCGGTCAATTATTTGTTGTCGGTTATGATAATCCCAAACAGGAAGAGCTGAAATATGATCGACCTTCTTTAGCGGGACACCAAAATAAGATTCCTGTTGCGTTCCTGGAAACAATTGATCTTTATACGGGCGGCAACATGGATTGTGTCCCCAAGTCCTACGCCGCATTAACCAACGACGGCCATTGGCGGATGCCGTTAAAGAATGCCGATACGCTGATCTTGGTCGATGCTACTGTATTGCCCACACGTCGTGGAGAAAAAGGAAATAATGAAGCGCAAGAGTTGATCCGGGCTGCCCGGTCGATGATTGACGCATATCAACTGATCTCCCCGTTTGACGGCTATCCATTCATCTGGACGTATACTCCAGACATCCCTGGTGTAAAACGCTGGCATGAAAAACTGGGTGCCCGGGATTCGGGCTACAAGATAATCAATGCCCGTCCGGGATTCAGCCAGCCGGATGTCAATTTGATGGATTATTCACCTTCCGAGTCTGAAGTAGACGAAGCAGATTAAAAAAGACAGCCGATTAAACGGATTATTCTGAAGGCTGTAACACGGCTATGTCGAAAATCTCGAAAAAGTCAGCCTGGCCGTTGCGTTCGTGCTGCTCTCGCTATCCCAAATATGGTTGAGCAGCACCAATAACCGAAGTATATTGCAGTTCTCACGCAACCTCTTGGCCAGGCGGCTGACTTTTTCTCTAGAGCTAGTCAACACAAGTTTTATAATGGTTGCCCCCATTTTCTCCACAATGAAAAGAGGGAAATTTACGTTCATCATTCTCTGTCTGGCGGTCATCTGCCTGCCCCTTTTCTCTTTCGCCCAGACACCACAGTACCACCTGAAACTCTTGGCCGTCCAGGAAAATAATAATGGCTACCTGGGCAGTGATGCCGATCTTTATCTGGAAATCAAAGAAGGTTCCGGCCGCGTCTTTTTGGAAACATTCCCTTTGACAAAACTCGACACGCAGATTTCTACTCGCTTTGCGAAAGAAATTGCCTGCAGTCATTTCAAACTTCCCTGTGAAAAATACGACTTTATCTTCACGATCAAAGCAAAATCAACGATCATCGGCGGCCCATCAGCAGGAGCGGCTATCGCTGCTTTGACTACTATTGCCCTTCTCGATCTTCCCTACGACCAGCAGACAGCGATCACCGGGACGATCAACTCCGGCGGAGTTGTTGGTCCGGTCGGCGGAATCAAAGAAAAACTCGAAGCGGCTTCGCAAGCAGGCTTGAACAAAGTCCTGATCCCCTCGGGGACAGCTAACCAAAGCCAGGTTATGTACAATCCGGCATCTCAAAACATTTCTCTCACTTCTAACATCACTTTCGGAAATGGAACTCTCAATCTGATCGCCTATGGAAAAGAGAAGCTTCAATTAGACGTACTTGAAGTGATCGATCTGGACACAGTCATAAAAGAAATCACGGGAATCGATCTGGATCACAAAGCGCTGCCGATTACAGAAGACAAGAACTATGTGCGGATCATGCAAGGATTACAGGAAGCTTTATGTTCACGTTCTCAGGAATTATTGGTCTTGGTGGAACAAGGTGGTTTTGTCCTTGACAGTGAGTCGGAGAAAACCTTTGCTTTACGCAATCAATCAGCATTTAACGCCTCTCGTGATGGTGATCTTTATTCTGCGGCGAGTTTCTGTTTCAGCAACAACATCTTGTTAAAAGCTTTTTATTATGAACAGCAGCAGAAGCCCAAAGTAGAACTACTTTCTCTCTATATCCAACTTAAACAGAAGACGGCCGCTTTGGAAGAAAAAGTTGGCAACAGGACAATAGAGACTATCTCTGACCTGCAGGCATCGATGGTCGTCAAAGAGCGGCTGAATGACGTGAGGCTGCAGTTGGAGAAGATTCAACAGAATGATCATCCCGTGGATGCACGAGAAATGGCTTCCATCTTAGCCTATGCGGAAGAGCGGTTTTATTCGGCCGTGGCCTGGTTCCAGTTTTTTTCCATGGATGGAAAAAGTTTTGTCTTGGATCGGGAACATCTGGGGCAGTCCTGTCAAAAAAAGATCATGGAAAGCGAAGAGCGTTTTCAATATGCCGCATTTTTTCTCGGGCCGCGGGTGGATTATATCGAAGAACAGATTTCAGATGCGCGAAAAGCTCTCGAACAGCAGGATTTTATCTTGTGTCTGATGACGGCAGCACAGGCGAAAGCATCGGCCAATGCGATCATCAGTTCGCTGGGTGTTGAAGAAAGTGCTCTTCCGCAGATCCTGGAAGGCAAACGGCGGACGGTGGAGCGCATCATCGCAGAGAACAGCGCGGAAGGAATTTTTCCCATTTTGGGATATTCCTATTATACGTACGCCACTTCTCTTCAGGAGAAAGATCTGTTTAATGCTTTATTTTATCTGGAGAATGCGTTGGAACTGAGTGATCTCAGCATCTATTTTCCGGAGAAAAAAATGCTTCCTTCGTTCATCATGACCCGTGCTTTTCAATTGCAGCTGCAAGGATTTGCTCTGGGCATCTTGGCGGCAATCGTGTTCCTGCTGTTTTGGAAACGGGGAACAGGCAAAAAAGTATTTGTTTAGCTGGCGGCTCGGCCAAGATGTGAGTGAGATAAAAGCTTTATGCCAACGATTATTGTGCGGAAAATGTTCGGGCCACGAATGGTCTTGAAGCAGGTGAACACGACCAATTTTCCGCTCTCACGCACGGCCAGCCGGAAAAGCTAAACAAATACGCAAAAAGAAATTTCAGAGAAGTATAAAACCCCTCGCAGGACACAGCAAGCTGTATCCTGCGTGGGGAAAAAGAGGTGATAGATGTTTAAGCCTTTTGAGGCTCGCTCCTATATAAATGTTTCGCTGTGGGAGTATTCAAAAGTAGTGAATTCGTGCCGGCACGGGGACAGTGTGGGGCGATATGTTTTTATAGTTTTAGCTGCATCCAAAAATGGATGAACAAACAGTTTTTGGCTTTTCTCTTCTTAATCTTATTCTGTTTCCTGCCCCTTGTTTCCGCCGCAACTTTGAAAGGCTCGGTCTACAATAGCAAACTTGATTTAGAAAGTGACATCCTGATCGAGATCAACACTACGCCGATCCAGAAACTTCTTTCCAAAGACGGAAAATATGAATTCAATGTCCCTCCAGGAGAGTATATCTTGACGGCAAGGAAAGGGCTGGTTGAGGTGAGTGAAGTGACCAAAGTCGTTAATGATGGGGTGTTCATCGTAGATCTATTCCTTCTGCCTGATTTCACCGCAGAAGACGAATTGTGGCTGGCGGCAGGCGAACAAATTGGAGAAGATCCACTGGCCGAGCCGGAAACAGCCGGCGATGAATGGTGGCGTTATGCCCTTGTCATCCTTATTCTCAGTGTCCTCGGCTGGCGCTATGCGAAACTGCGTAAGAAATATGGTTCATTGCCCAGTTTTCGGCGGAAGATGAATGCCGAGCACGCCAAAACGCTGGAACAGCATAAACAGGAAATTGCGCAAGAGCCGGGATATTTAGAAGAAGTACTGTCGACAATCCAGAAGCACGATGGACGAATATCACAGAAGCAGCTGCGCAGTGAGATGCTCCATCTTTCCGAGGCGAAGATCAGTTTGATCCTCACTGAATTGGAACATAAAGGAAAGATCGAAAAGATCAAGAAAGGCAGAGGGAATGTGATTGTGATGAAGTGATGGTCTCGGATAAAATATCTTTAACAGATGTTAAGATTATTTAACGCCATCAAGAATCCACTCGTGGACTTCCCGAGCAGAACATTTTTAAAGAATCCGGCTTTTTTTGCTACAATAATCAATAGCGAGGTATTTACTATGAAAAGAACACTTGTTGCAGGAGCGGCCATGCTTGGCTTGGCCGGATTGTTAGGAGGATGTGATGAAGATCAGACTTGGGTCAAAGATAAATGCACGAAAGGAGATCTTGTTCTCGAAGCGGAATATGTTAGTCTGACTGGGTGGGTGGATGGATGTAATCTCTATATCATGAGAACTGGTATAACAATTGGTAATATCACAAATGTAGATGAAGCCAATCCGGGATTTACCTGTGATGACGGAAGATATTTTGATAAAGATGATTGTTCTTTTGTCTATGCACCCAAAGATTAAAAAGAATAATTTTTCTCTTTTTCTGTATTTGTTTAGCTTTTCTGGCTGGCCGTG
>JACQNE010000026.1 GCA_016203205.1 Candidatus Woesearchaeota archaeon | reverse complement strand
GGTTGATTTAATGGTTTTTAATAATAGAAATCTTAATAAAAGATTAATCTACTTCTCGTTTTTGAGGTGTAAATTTCAATGAAACTTAGTAAAATTACTTTCAGTGATTCTGCTCGTGGGGATATTTTAAGCCTTTATGGGAAATCTGTTGATAAAGAAGGCTTTATTGTTGAGAAGGGGGATATTTCTCAGAAGGTTCTCACCCCGCAAGGAGAAGAAATTCGCTTAGAAGAATGGGCCGGAATTAGAAAAGGCTCAGAAGCTTTCATTAAAAAGGATATTTTCTCACTCATTGAACTTGCAAAGAAGTTAGATTGACAATACTTGAAAAGCTTAAAAATATTTTTGAAGGTAGATTCCACGATGTTTTCTCGCATAATAATATCACCCTATTTAATTTCTCTAGGAATTCTAGCAGTGTAATGGAACTTAAAGAGGGAGGTAAATTAAGTATTGATTTAAGCAAAGCCACCGAAGAGGAACAGAGATCCTTAAAAGAGAAAATACTCGATCTATCTGTCCAAAAGCAAGAAGAGGTATTCCTTATTGATGATTCTTCACAGACGACTCAAAAAATAAAGCAAAATTTACCAGATGATAACGACGAATCATTATTAAAATTCTATAAAGATAAACTAAAACCAGAATGGTATAAAGCTTTGGAAGCATCGATCATCTTGAGGAACGCATTCAAAAAAGGGCATGATATCACCGAATTAAAGAGAGATATCTCTCGGCGTTATCCTCTTTTTGGAAATAACCTCTGTAATTTAACCACGGAAAGATATTTTGATGACCATTTCAAAAAATTATATGAAAGCATGATTGATGAAGAAGACTTTGACATCTTAATATATCAGAGAAAAGTTGAGAAGATAATCACTTCATTACCTTATACAGTCTTTGTGACTAGACATAAAACCTATGATCAACTCAGTGGTGAAGTCGCATTCAAACTTGAAAAATTAAAAAGATATGGTACTGGTAGATTATTACTTCATGGTATTGGTCGAGAAAATGTGAGTACCACGCTCAATCTCTTGGGCGAATATAAAACTGAGAGAACCATTACTATTCAAGAAGAGATAAATTTTAAAGAAACAATAATCACCGCAACATTAATTTTCTAAAAATTTTAAAAAAATGGCCCCTCCCAGATTTGAACTGGGGACCTCACGATGACTGCACGGTTGATATCAGTCGTGCGCTCCACCGGACTAAGCTAAGAGGCCTTGGGTAAAGCAGAATGATAACCTCTTTTTAAACATTACGCCCCAATTGGCTAATATGAAACCCTGTAGTTACTGTCCTTTGCGGAGCACTCTCGATAGAAATATCACAGCGACAAGGGGGTTGCCCCTGCACAACGAAACGGCGATTTCGTTGGCATACCAGCGAGATCGTCGTCTCGCTCGGTACTACGGGGAACGTCGCTGATTGTGTTCTACAGCAAGTGCGGAGCTGGCAGTAACCGAGCAACGCGAGAGGGTTTCAGATTAGCCGCCCCAATTTCCGCAATCCAGAGAGCATCGACCGATAAATCCTTTCACGGTGTGAATCCTGTAGTGGATCGAGCACTTGCCGATCGATTTCTACAATAGCTCCTTTATGTAATCCATATTGTCCAACGGCGGCAGGAAATTGTTTGTACAACTCGGCCATCGGTTTCAGGTCGCGTTCTTCTTGCCAGGTATCTGATTCCCCCAGTCTTCCTCTTTTCTCGATGCCTTCGCGGGCCAGTCTTGCTGAACCCTGCAGGACGAGCATGATTTCAGACGGCGGCGTCTTGTTTTCCTGTGCTTTCCATAATTCCTGTAATAAAGCATACTGCTGTCTAGTCAAATATCCCCTGTTGACAAAATGAGGATGCATGATCAGCGGATCTTCTTCCGGTGAACGGTCTTCAATGAAACTTTTTCCCAGATGGGCTTGTTTTCGCCGTGCTTCCAGACGGCGATACACAAAATCTTGTTGGAGAACGTAACAATGTTGCGGCTTTTCATCAGCAGGTGCTTCGATAAATTTCCAGAGCAGGCTCTGATCAAAGATAGCGTTGTCCAGCTCTCGTGAAATAGCGATTTCCAGACCGTCAGCCATGATCTCTGCTGTCGTTGTCTTTCCCAGGCCGACGTTTCCGGCGACGGTGATGATTGTCGGAGTATCTTTTAGATATTGTCGTAATGTCTCTTTAGCGTTCATGAATGTTCATCTCCCTCATTTTTGTCGTGATCTGTTTCAGAATTTGTGGATGATATTCGACGTTCTCGCGGAAATCGACCGTGGCATCGATCTCGATGATCTGCGGTGCACGGACGCCATATTCAGGATAGATTTCTGCACTGCCTAAAATGTAGCGATCATAAAGCCGGTTTAGCCGGTCGAGATAACCGGCAGGAATCACTTCCCCGGTCGTGTTTCTTTGCCGTTGACGTTCCTGTAAAACTTTCACGTCTGGAACACGTAAATAAACGATTAATTGTTCCAGCCAGGATTCTTGTCTTGTTCGATCTAATTGATCAAGACCATCTTTCAGATCGGCGAGGTAGCGCTGATACGCTCTATGCGTCGAGAATCCTTCCTGAAACGAATTCCGAGCGAATGTTTCTGCGCCGCCGATCATTCCCCTGTCAAAAATATAGATCCCTTTCCCTTCCTTTGCTTTCATATGGCGAACCTGTCTTCCGGTAAGGCAGCTCCGTTCGAAAATGTTTGTGTAGCGGTGCATATTGTGATAAAATAATTTTAAAGCCTCATCATCGACGAATTCCGGGATGTTAACTACTTCTTCCCCTGCTTTTTGAAAAGCAGCAAATTCATCTTTGTGACCATCAATATACTGTACAAATTCCGACTTCCCCGCACAGATATTCCCTTCGATCAAGAGCACGAATCTTGCCATGTTACGACATTAGTCCTCCTCTTTCCAGATCTGTAAGTGTTTGGTTGACGATTATTTTGACCCATTCTGTGCGGAACTGATCTTCCGCTGCTGGTTGCGGGAGTGCGCGGTAAGGAATGTTATGATCCTGAAAGAAACCCCTGATTGCGGTATCCATTTCACGTTGGAATTCAGGATCTGTAGAACGGATGCCCTCTCCGCTCTTGAGTGCATCATCCACAATCGGAAGAACATAAATTTGATCATAGGGAAAATGCTGAAGATGCCCGAGTGTCATCCGAAGCGCGTACTCATCTTCTCCAAATCGGCGTTGTAGATAACAGTAATTATCAACGCCGCGATCACAAATAATGACATCATAGAGTGGGGGGGTTGTTCTTGTTTGATAGGCCAATTCTTCCGCGAATTGAGAATGAAGAATCCAGAGTTGGGCTTCTCGGGTGGTCTGTTCGTTGATGGGGAGACCCCTTTCACGAGCGAGCGTGGACATTTCTGCCAAAGCGCGCGCTTCCACATTGCGCCGTTTTAATTCGCCGGCAACAAGCGTGGCTAGTGTGGTCTTGCCCGTTCCCTGGGTTGAAGAAAGACTTATCTTGTAGACCATCACGCATCACCTTTTTCTGGAAGGGAGAAGCTGATCTCTTCTTAAAAGGGTTGTTGTTCTGAAAACTAGATATTAGAAAAAAGTGGATGCCCTCTTTAGTCATATTCTGCTCTTTAAACCGACATTTACTTGATAAAAGCAGGTAGATATCTTGCTTCTGCAAGCACTTTCTCGTCTAAAAGTGCTCTTACCAAAGGTAGATCATCAATCCCCACTTTACCCACGTAAAGAGTTTTAAAATCTCCGCCTTGTTTTGCAAAATCTCTCACTCTTAAAAGTCCTTCCAAATAAACATGATCTTTAATATAGCCGCCGGCTCTGTGAGCCCTTACCGCAAGATTCCAGGATTGGTCATCAGTCAATCTATAACCTTTTAACCGATCAAATGTTTGTCTAAAATCTAAACTTTTGACTACGGAGTCAACGGCTATAACTCTTGCGGCATAATCCCTGATTGTTTCAGAATCACTATTTCCGGTTATTTCCTCGAAATATGAAGTCAAGCCTTCTTCCGTAGGCAAATAACCGGGCAAACCCAATGCAAATATCTTCAGTGGTTGTTCATAGCCATTTACTGCTCTTAACGTGTGTACGCCAACTTCATGGACACACAATCTGGCCGGATCTTTATCACCAAATTTTCTAGTCCTGCATAGTGTGATTCTCTTTTCTGCTGGGTAAACAGTAGTTAATCTTTTGTCGGATAATTCTACTACCCAATCGGTTATACCGGTAGAAATGAGAGCATGTTCCAGTGCTTCTTTGACACTTTCAGCAGCCACTTCTTTAGTTGCTTCCACATCGGGGGTTTGTCTTAGTAATTCATCTGCATAAGCGACTAGTGACCCACTCGGTACTCCATACATAGCATGGGTATTATTTCTGACAATATCTTTGTTACCCCTCTTTTGTATCAGTTCATTGTCTAGCAACACGTTCCTTAGTGCTGTTTGGTATATTCTACCCAAAGGTCCATCTGGCACTTCGATAGATTCTAGTTGTACTTGAACTTGATCCGGATCATATTTTAGAGGCTTATACTGAAAATGGGGGCTCTTCACTTTCCCAGCTAGAAATTCTTGCTTCTGTTCTTTTTCATTTATAGGTTCAATGTAATACAGCGGTCTTATTTCCTTAGCAGCAGCTAAAAGTGCATCATCCAATAACCCATACTCTTGAAGGTCGACCATTTTATCTCATAAATGGTCGATTGTTTATAAATCTTTGGGGAGAATAATCACTATTTGGTGACTACTTTCTTGATTACCCTTGCCTTGAGGTCTAGGACTATGTTATGCTCCATTCAGAATTTGGGCTCTGGGCAATTAACCAGAACCTGTCTTATTCAAAATCTTCGGATATAATTAAGGTGCGCTGACTGGACGATGTCTGCCAACTCGGTAAGCGGCCGTCCAGCAGTTGGTTCTCGGTATCCTTTTGTGGTGTAACCTCCCACTCCTGCGTTCCTAGGTTCATATTCCAGCGTGGTTTGAAAAAGACGTTCGTATGTTGCTTGATCCGTCGTTGCGATAAGAGCCGCACTGGAGTTGAGGTAGGTCTTATATCTCACATCGGCTCCGAGGGAATCGATTCGTGCTCTGGCTTCATTCGGATCCGTGTGTCTTCTTTCTGCATCTACTAAATACATGATAAACTCAACATCTCCAGAAGATGATGGTGATCCCTGTTCCGGATCGACGGTAAAAGAATATCTTGGCTGTGGTGATGACAATCTTATGTTTCTATCCATTTTATGTTCTCTCCCGCTCGCTCCTCGGCGAACTAAATGTGTAATTAGTATTTGTTTAGCTTTTCCGGCAGGCCTCTCTCGGCCTTGCCGCCAGCTAAACAAGTACATTTTTAACCAGAATATTTAAAACTTATCTTCAAATTGTGAACATCTATGCACTACACGATCCTTGACTGTTATACCGATGAAGCCTCTGGCTTAGGTGTACCTCCTTATTTAGGAACATATCCGCGCTACATCTATGGCCGTCTGAAAAAAAAAGGACACGAGATTACCTATCTCACGATCGATGATCTGCGCCTGTGGAAAAAATACGACGGGGTCGTCGCCAAAACGCGAGACCGGGACAAGACAAATATCTTGATCTATAATCGGACGCGGAACAAGGCTGAACAGATTTTGGCAAATACCGATGTCCTTGTCATTGTGCTTGGCGTGCACGTGCCGGGAAAATACCTGACTGCCCTGCCGGGGACACTACACGAAGTCGTTCCCCTGATCAGAGATCTTCCCCTCAAAAAAATTCTTACCGGGCCGGCGGTGTTTGGCACGCAATTGGAAGGGGGAAAGATGTTTGAGAAAGTAGATCTTTCTCTGTTCGATGAAGTGCAGAAAGAAGATGCGACGTTTGAGGAGATTGATAATTATGCCCATCTCGGCGCAGAGATTCTCGATCAGATTCCCGATAAAAGAATGATCGAGATTGAAACTGGAAGAGGATGTAATGTCGGCCGCTGCAGTTTCTGCACAGAACCGCTCAAAAGCAGATTTATCAATCGGAGCAAAGAAAGTGTCGTGCGTGAGGTGCAAGCCTATTATGACCATGGTGCGCGGTTTTTCCGGCTGGGCAAACAAGCTGATTTTTATGCTGCTGACCGGCCGATCGAGATGCTCAAAGAAATCCGTGCTGCCTGTCCAGAGATCGAAGTACTGCATATCGATAATGTCAATCCTAATTCTGTGGTCAAAGCCGGCGGAGAAGAGATTACTCAAGCCATTGTTGAATATTGCACTTCGGGAAATATTGCGGCGTTCGGCGTGGAAAGTTTTGATCCGGAAGTTGTCAAAGCCAACTTGCTCAATACCATGCCGCTGATTGCACTGAAAGCAATCCGCATCATCAATAAGTATGGCGCGGAACGCGGCGAAAATGGTTTACCCAAATTCCTGCCGGGGATCAATTTAATCTTTGGTCTGTTGCGAGAGACAAAAGAAACCAAGTCGAAGAATATGGACGCGTTGCGGCAGATTATTGCGGAAGGATTTTTATTGCGGCGGATTAACGTGCGGCAAGCGGCAGTGCTGCCAGATACGTTCTTAGCGAAAAACGGCGGGCAAAAATATTTGCTGAAGAACAAGAAATATTATTGGAAATGGCGCGATGAGATTCGTCAGAAGATTGATCATCCCCTGCTGAAGATGATCTTGCCTTTAGGGACGGTGCTGCGGGATGTGTTCACCGAGATGTACGATGGGAAGACGACGTTCTGCCGGCAGATGGGCACTTATCCTTTGGTCATCGGCGTGAAAGGGAGACTGCCGTTGGGTGAGAGAATCAGCGTACGGGTGACCGGGTACATGTTACGGAGCATTGTTGGGGAGAAAGTGTAGATGCCAAAAATCTTTTATACTCCATCCTCGTTATCGTAAGAATATGATCTGGAAAATAGTTCGCAGAAAGAGTCTGGCCGCGGTTGAGCGCAAAAAATTTCCGGATGCTTGGATTACATTTATACATGGTGTAAATGAGTTTAAAACACTCAAGAGATCAGACCCGCACGCAAAAGGAAATATGGAAGATTACCTCTCGCTGTTGAGAAATGTGGCTGATGTCTTGCTTCGCTTTGTCACGAAGTCCGCCGCGGCAGAGACAAGCCAGGGAAAGAAAAAGCTGCTTATCGGTCTTCGCGAGGAGCTTCTGGCGATGGGCAGATCCTTGTCACAATTTCCTGCGGACAGGCTGTTTGGAACAAAAGAGTATGAACTCAATTTTAAAGAACTCAAAAAGAATCTGGAAAGACACATCAAGCGTGCGCAGGCCATCATCTCTCTGATTGCTCGCACGGAAAAGAAGTCGATATAAACGCTATTTTCTACTTTTTGGGGTGGCGTTTTTTGTAACAAACTATTTAAATAATCACTTTTTTTAGAGTGCAGCGGGGCCGTAGTGTAGCTTGGCAGCACTCAAGGCTGGGGGTCTTGCGACCGGGGTTCAAATCCTCGCGGTCCCAGTTTTTGAAAGCAGAGGAGTGATTAAACACAAGAGTTGGTGGAGTGGGGGGTGTAACAGAGGAATTAAAATGAATTATCATCATCTGAAAAAAAA
Organism: Candidatus Woesearchaeota archaeon; assembly: GCA_016203205.1. GTDB lineage: Archaea > Nanobdellota > Nanobdellia > Woesearchaeales > GW2011-AR9 > JACOZP01. Next base: position 33,156 of record JACQNE010000026.1, on the reverse strand, counting down.
TGTCTTAATCTTTCTGGTAGGGTTTATAGCTGGGGAAGGTCTGATCTCAGCCAGCACAATATCTACACAGTTGCTGAACAAACAAGACATTGATAACGTGGTCTTGGGTACCTTTCGGCATCATTCCGATGATCGAGACTATCACTGTGATGACCCTTCTTCAATTAATGTAAGACCAATTGGTGATTCCAGATATGCTGTTTATTGTGGTGATGAAGAACTTGATTTTAGCTGCTTCGTAGAGAAAAACGCGGTCAAAGATGAATATCAACAGTGGTATTCTATCTTGAGCAGGACGCCGAGAATACGGGTTATGGGATATTGTAATGGTACCATGTATGGCCAAAAATAGATGAGAACAAATACAAATAATCTTCTCTTTTGTAGAAAAAAACATGGACCAGTCGGGACTTTCGGAGATGCAAGCCTTCTTTTGATTTTCAGCGACTGAGTATAAACGAAGTCGCTTCGTCTTTCAGATGACGTGACATCTGTTTGAACCCGAAATCTCACCGCTGCCAGCGGTGCGCGCTTTTCCGCTTCTTGCGAAGTACCGGATTACGCCACTGGCCCATTACGCCTCAAAGAATAGCGCTGGTTTAAAAAAGTATCTTTGCCGCTACCAATTAATTTATAAGAATTGTTGTGAGCACTGAACTAATGACAAAGAAGTACAATGTCGTTTTTGATGAAGTAGTGAAAGCGAAATTACAGAAAGCAATAACGAAGAGTAGTTATAAAGAAATAATTATCCACTGGTTAGACCGATTAGAGGAAAATGGGCCCGGGGCAGGTAAATTATTAGACAACCATCTCTGGTTGTATGAGCTGAAAAACAATCACCCTCCCCTGCGATTCTAGTTCTATCACCAAAAGTCAGCAGATAAAATTGTTATCTTTGATTTTGAAATGAAAACCAGCAGTTTAAAGCAAGAGAAAACGATCAATAAACTACGCAATATACTCTCTAAAGTCCAATATCTTTTCGTGTATATTCTTTACTTTTCAGGTTTTCTAAACAGGCGAGAAGGCGTTGATAAAGCTTGGTATTTCGCAGTATCTGTACTTCACGTTTTAATAATCTGTTTTCCTGTTCTAATTGTTTAAAGTCCGCTTTTGGTATCGTTACAACTTCCATCTTTTGATTAAGAGTCTGTTACTTTATATATTTTACTCAAAATCGTATTGATGTAGCTTTTCCAGCAGGCTTCTCTTGGCCGCGCCGCCAGCTACACAAATACATTTTAACGTACGTATTAAGTCTGTGCTTGGGCAGGTCGGTCTGCCTCGTCTCGCTCAGAAGCAGAGATTAGTTGAACTGAAGAACTATGCTAGAGATGAGCGAGACCATTCATTTTCTGTCCAATCGCAACGCTCGGCAGACCATCTTGACCCTGCCCGCACAGACTTAACTTAATACACACCAAAAACACAAACTTTAATAAAACCAAAACACCTTCCTTAAACTGATGGATGCTGAAATCAAGAAAGAGATTCTCTATGACCTGGAAAAATCAATCGGGATCCTGCGTGTTCGCGAGAAAAGCGATCTGGAACAATTACGCCAGCTCAGCGACCATGCTATCGAGCATGTCGCCGCGTACAAAGACCTTGATATCGTTTCACTGACGGTCTTAATCTACTCTATCTATAAGACATTTTCTTGTATTGGCGATAAAGACTACGCCGAGCTGCTGACTGAATTCGAGAATGCCAAAATATCTTTGCAGAAAAATCAATTTGGGAGATATAACCGGAGTATCAAACAGCTCTATGAAATTGTCCGCCGCTGCAGCACCAAGACCCGTGAACATCTCCAAGATGTCATGCATGCTGCCCGGATCAAAAAAGGGACGGCATTATTGAGCAAAGGGCTGTCAATCGGTCAAGCAGCGGGGCTGATGGGATTGTCTAATTGGGATTTGCAGCAATATGCCGGGAGGACGACGGCAATAGAGAACGGTCCCGTGAAAGTATCGGCGAAAAAACGCCAGATGACTGCATTTAAGATGTTTGGAGTGCGCGTATGATTCCGCAGGAGAGTAAGCGAGAGAATATACTTTTTTTCGATGCCGGGCCGATTATCACGCTGGTCATGTCGCGTCTGGCCTGGATCATTCCCGAATTAAAAAAGCGCTGGAATGGACGTTTCCTGATTACGCCGGCGGTGAAATTTGAACTCGTAGACCGTCCTTTAACGGTGCGCCGCTTTGAGTTTGAAGCGTTGCAGGTCCTGAAGATGATTCGCGAAGGGGTTATCGAGGTTTTCGAAGATATTTCCAAATCCCGAGTTGATACATTGATCCAGCTGGCAAACTCATCATTTCAGATCGATGGAAAGCTCCTGAATGTTATCCAAGACGGAGAAATGGAATCAGCCGTAGGATCCATCGCGCTTGGTGCGCAAGGCGTGGTCATGGACGAGCGGACACTGCGCCTTTTCATTGAGAATAACCGCGGGATGAAAGCACTCTTAGAAAGACGGTTTCAAAAGCGCGTTACGCCTGATCTCCGGAAGATGGACCAGTTTAGTTCTGCCCTGGAAGAATTAGTCATCATCCGTTCCATCGAACTCGTCGGCGTCGCGTATTCCCTCGGCTTGCTTGACGGCTATATTCCGGAAGGAAAAAAAGGGCGGGAACAATTGCTTGATGCCGTGTTATGGAATGTGCGCTATAATGGGTGTGCCGTCACCGAACAGGAAATTGCGGAATTGAAACAATTTCTCTTGGAGAAGAGATAAGACCGATCGCGAGGCTAATCGCCATTGTGTGTTGAGTACGTATTAAGTCTGTGCTTAGGCTGGTCGGCCTGCCTCGTCTCGCCCTGAGAATGGAATATCTTCTCTCCAGAACTATGCTCAGAGATAAGCGAGACTCTGAATTTCTGGCTCAAAGCCAGCACTCGGCAGGCCATCTTGACCTCGCCCGCACAGACTTAACTAAATATGTACTGTGTTGAGAAACATTTTTAAAAGAAAAGCCCATCTAACGGTAATAATGTCTAAGAAATGCATCATCTGCAATGCGGAAGCAGGGTACATGATCAAAGATACTTCTGATTATTATTGTGGCGAATGTGCCGAAGAGCATTTTGGGGATATAGCCCTGCTGGTAAAAATGGAAGCGGAAGCGCAGAACCTAAAAGAATTGCTCAAAGATCAGCTTGCTTCTCCAGAAGAAGATGATGGTGGTCACACTGGCAGCAATTAAATTCTGCGGAATTAGGACATCCTCCGTCGAGTTGGTCGACATCGCCAAGGCGTGGCTGGCTCTCTCCTTTGCTTTTGCCATTGTCTTTGGGGGGTTTAGTCTTGCTTCGGGGAAGATATACAGCATTTTCTCAGCTTCTTTTGCAACATATTTTCTCATTTCCCTGCTCACTGCCGGTCTTGGTTTCCTGCTCCACGAACTGTCCCATAAATTTGTGGCCCAGCATTATGGCTGCGCTGCCGAGTTTAGGGCTTTTGATCAGATGATCTATTTTGCCGTCGGCCTGGCCCTTGTCATCGGATTTATTTTCGCTGCTCCCGGTGCGGTGATGATCTCCGGCATGATCACGAGAAGAGAGAATGGCATCATCAGTGCCGCCGGACCGCTGATGAATTATGTCTTGGGAATGGCGTTCTGGGGTTTAGCGTTTGTCTTCGCTCAAACTCCGCTGCTGCAATTGGCTTTTGCCGTCGGCTTTAAGATCAATATGTGGCTGGGTTTGTTCAACATGATTCCTTTCGGCAACTTTGACGGCATCAAGATCTTCAATTGGAGTGTTCCAGTATGGACAAGCATGGTCGTCTTTGGCGGCTACTTTGTCTTCTTTGTTTGATGAGGGGGAAAAAATGGCACAGCGCAGAAAACGCAGAAAATTCACACAAGCAGAATTGGAAGCCGCGTATGAACAGATGAAAGAAGAACGAGCTGAGGATTATCGCCGTGCCTGTTCAGCTCGTGATAATCTTGTAGATGATCTGGGGACAGATGCTCTTTTTGTCGGCGTGGAACTGACTTCTTATAGCAGCCAACTTTCACCCCCGCCTTCTCCTTTTCATTCTGATTATCGATTGTTCATTCAGTTTCGTACCGGATGTGAGGGGGAATGGAAACTGAGTGATTCGGAAAAAAATGCTCCGTTCTTCGATGTTCTTGCTGGACAGCTAACAGAAAAATATGGAATTGCAACAATTCATTCTCGCGGTCCATTCGGATTGAGTCCGGTTGAGATTGAAACACCTTCCGGGAAATATTCTCTGCGTCTGGAACACATCCTCAATGGTTAGTTTATCGTCGATTTGAACAAAACTTTTATATATCTGCTTTCATTTCCCTCTCTCAAATAGATGTTTTAGGTATTTTAAAAAAAGAAGGTGATGTGGTTGAAACAACATATTTTTCAAGAGGTTAAGAAGTTTAAGATCCAGCGTTGCTGCAAAGGATGCAACAAACGGATTGTTGTCGAGAATGCAAACCGGTATTATTGTGTTGATTGCCGGGGCTATTAAATCTTTTTTTTGGTTGGATAATGCCCGCCGTGTATACGGCGGGTGTTTTTGAATTAAATCAAATAAGCAGAAATCTCCATGATTTATCATTGGAGATGAATGCTAATAATCAATGGAGATTTTGTTATATTTGATTTTAGAAAATCCATTTCTTAGGATTTTCTTTAATTGTTGTATCCTGGCTTCATTTGCTACCAGCCAAACAAATACAACTTTTGGGATTTCAAAAATCTGCTCAACCAAAGAAATTGCTGAAAAATGCTCTTAGTTTCTGTCCAAAAGTGGTAGATCCCTTTGCAGCGGGCTCTTGTGCTGCTTTCCCGACAAGGGAAGAATCTTCTCTTGCCGGCAGTTCCTCTTCCTCTTCAGCCGGCACATCCGAAGGAGAAGGCTGTTCGCTTTGCGGAGAAACTGGTTCTTCCTGCTTCTTCTTGCCAACAGCGTAATCGCCAAGGGCGGTAACCTTTGCCGTAAAATAAACATAGGTCTGGTCTTTGTCGGTGAGCGTCGTGATGACTGGATCACCATTGGCGTAGAGCTGCACGTCGCTGACGGCAATATCTTTAGCAAGTAAATCTTGTTCTTTGATCTTCAATAAGAGATCCATTACACTAAAACTGATCGGTTTTTCGGAAGAAACCCTGACAACGGAATAGATCGGACCAGCAACATTCTGCGCCACTGGATCCTGCTCCTCAAACGCAATCTTTGCATTTTTTGTGTCTTCCGTGAAATGGATTGTTGCGCTCTTGATCGGTCCGGTCTTGACTTCAAAATGAAGTTCTTTCCCGCCCTGAACAAAACTGATCGCCTGGACGGCGCCGCCGGTAATCGCTTCCTGTTCGAGATGGTTTAATACGCCGATGAAAGAAACGAGCATAATGATTGCCAGAATGGCCAGGAATGGTCGATGATCCCGTTCATTGCGCAGCGGTTCCGGGAAAGGCACCTGATGACCTACCCTCTTTTTTAATCTCATCAAAGAAGAAGGATTTTTTGTGAGTATTTAAATGTAACTTTTTTACATTTGTACGAAAAATTAAGCCTTTTAATGATCAAGTCTTTTAGTTCTTTTAATATAAGTAAAATATGGGAACGGTGGGATTTGAACCCACGACAACTACGTATCTTGATGCACCGGTAAATGATGCACACTTCAGCGTAGTGCTCTCCCAGGTTGAGCTACGTTCCCTCTGGAAACCCGGATAAATGGGTTATTTATAATGATTTCTACTTTTTGTACCTATTCAGCGGGACTATTTTGTACTTTTTCAGTTGGACCACGCTAAGTCCTCTACCCTACATTAACACCGCTAAGGATATTGATCGCAAAGAGATTGAACGCAATCATGACCGCGCCAGCGATCAGGCAGTATAGTAACGTGCTATTGATCAAATTTCTCCCCAATTCATATCTTTCGGCAAGCTTGTCTGACCCATTTTCAATACCATTGCTCAGGACAGTGAGAATATACACAATCTGGACGATATAGATGCCGACGACAAGTTGGAAATAAAATGTTGGCATGCCGATACCAAAGATAGTAAGCATGTCTCCCAAGGGGCTTCCTGTACCGGCACTTTGAGTGGTGAGTGTTGTGAGATCGCGGCTTAGTTTAGTAAGAATAGCCGAAATCATCGAAGTGATGCCGATGACAATCCCGGCAATGACCGGCGTGAGAAATTTAATCTGCGCTTTCATCGAAGTAATGACTTCTTCCATCAGATCTTTAAGGCGCTCTTCGACGTGATGGATCTCTTTGATATAACGGGACATGGAGAGCAGTGCCTGAGCGGCGATGCGCGGCCCCTTATGGATACTTTCCACCAGCACTTTCATTGACGATTCAATGACATTGGAAGGAAACGTGACGACAGCTCCCGTGCGTTGATCAAATAAAGACTGTTCCAGGCCCATGCCTAGCTTGGTAATGTTCTGCTCAGCGACAGCAAAAAATTCTCCAGATACCGTTCCTTTCATCGTTTGGGCGACTTTGCCAAACGCAAGTTCGGCGGGAAGACCGTCCCCCAAGCGGTTTCCCAACTGAAACAGCGCGGAAGAAAATTCTTCTTCCAGCCGGCGTGTCTTTTCCCGCAGTTTGATCACATTCTTGGAACGCAGGGTGTAATATGTTCCGCCGGCAACGCCAAAGCCGATGATCACGATCAGCGAGAGAATAGATGCCCCGATCCCGTAGGGCCCGATCTTGTCAGCTTCCGTACACGTCGCTCCCAGCGCCGGCGGGCAGATATATTCCAGCATCTTTAAATTTCCGTCGGCATCAAACGCAAAATCTTCTGCATTCAACGCATGAAGAATCAAAGGCAGGAAACCGATCAACAGGCAGAAAATCAAGATAAAAACACTGAAAAAGAACGGATTGATGCCGATCCTGATATTTTTACTGAAACTAAGATTAACATTACGCAGATGTTTGAAATTTTCTTTTTCGCTGATGTCGCTTGCGCCGTATCCAGCCGGGCGGCGGGAAAGGATGGTTCTTCCGAGATAGAAAACGCCGATGGGCAGGCCGACGTTATAAATAAGGGAAATATACAGCGTCGTTAACAACGGATTGTCTCCGGCTAGAAAACTGGCGACGAGCGGCAGGATGACCAGTCCTAAAATGGGCAGGATGATCCCCAACATGTGGAGCATGGTCATCGGCGATTTAAGATTGTGAGCATAATGGAGCATGTTCTCGTACGTTCCATTGAGGATGACATCCAACGCTTTGTCGAGGAGAGCAAGCCGGCGTTCTTCCGATGATTCGTACAGCGACGATTCCACAAGATGGAATGCCTCTACAAATTCTCTATCCCAATCTTTCCAGAATTCCAGATACGCATTGGCTGAATCACGGATCGTGCTATATTCCTGTGTTTCTACATCCCATAGTATTTTCCGGAAATCCAGTGAGAGCGGCGGATCAAGATGGTCTGCGGCAAAACCGATCGCCCGCTCGAGGTTAGATGTATGACGCATGTAGGTGACAAGATAAAAAATGCTCTGTACCATCTGTCCGGATGCTTTCATCCGCCACGTATTGGCCATAAACTCCGGCGTCTTGAGCAGTGCCGGAATCATCAATAATCCACCGATGAACGAAAACATCACCAGAAAAAGCAGCGGGTCTGAACCGACGAGCAGGGGCAGGGCAAAGAGGATGAGCGAACCAAAGACCATGACCAGCAGCCCGGCCAGGACGGCGAAAGAAAGAACGCCAGTAGGGGTTGTATTCAGATGGCAGACATCGAGGTTTTTCTGCATCAACTCCGCTTTTTTTGGATCCGGCTTCAGGTTAAGTATTGTAGCAGAGAGATTACAGGTCTTTTCGTAAAATGAATAGCGTGCCGGATATAATTCCTGCTTGAACTGAGTATATTCCCGAGAAGAAACTTTTGGCGAAGCAGACGCACTTGCTGCACGGCCAAATTCTCTCTCGATTCGCTGTTTGTACTTTTCTCGTAATTCTTGATAGCGGTCGGGCATCTTTCTCTCTCTTTGGATAACAAGTCCGGTTTCTTAATTGATTAATCTCTGCTGGTTTAAATAAGTAGCGGAGTCAAGTGCTTAGTAGAAAAAGTCGTCCGCTTGGCCTAAAGATTGACCGTGAGGAGTGATCTGCAGGAACAGGTGCGAAAACCAGCGAGGAGAATAGCTCGTACGCAACCATAAACACAACCGGTTTTCGCCGCGGTCAATGGCCAGGAGGACTTTTTCTACAGATCTGGAGTAAAGTGCTTAGTAGAAAAACTGTTTTCTCGAAGAAAAACACTCCAACCCGTCTCACGAGGAGATTCTCTCGCTCGCTTCGGCGAAATCTTTATTAATCTCTCTTCGCACCGAGAGGTGTATGCTTGATTTTGCGTCCATCTTTCTGACAATCTTAGGATATTTCTTTTGGAGATCTAAGAAAGAAATGGGTTGGGCGGAACAAGTTGCTTGACGTCTTGAACGGCAGGGTATTACCATGAAAGAATTGACATCATCTTTTCAGAACAAAGGTTTTCTCTTTCTGACCATAAATACGATCATTACATTGTTTGCGTTTGGTTTCATCCCCCTTTTTCTCATGCAGAATGGCTACTCTTTATGGCAGATCATTGGCTTGTATGCTCTATATACGGCACTCGCTGCTCTTATTATCGTGATCATCCCTTTCTTCCGCCTGCGTTACTTTATCGTTTTTGGTTTGTCTTTGCATGCGCTTGCTGTTTTAGTGATGGTCTGGTTCACGCCAGCGATGTTTTTTGTGTTTGCGGTGCTGCTGGCACTGGTCATCGTCTTTTTTTGGATTCCCCTCAATTGGCTGTTCTTCCGCCATGCGCAGCAGACGCGCCATGCTACAGAATCAGCGTTTTATTATCTTGTGCCCGGGTTAATTTCGCTGCTTCTTCCTCCGCTAGGCGCGTTGGTCATCCATTTTTTTGGCTATGGAATCTTGTTTGGATTGACCGCACTTTTATACTTGATCCCGATCTTCCTCGCTTTTCGTCTCCTGCCTGTTGATAAAGAGATGACACCCTTCTGGCGTAGTTTCCAGGAATTTAAAGGACTAAGGACAATAACCTTCTTGGAGGGATCACTCCAACATTTTGCTGGCACGGTCCTGCCAATCTACGGCCTGCTCTTTCTGAAGACAGAGGGAGAGATCGGCGCGTATCTCAGCCTGCTCGGCGCCTTAGCCGTGATCGTAGCCGTCTTCCTTTCTCGTTGGTCTGATCTAACACAAAAACGCAAATCATCGTTGTCTCTCCTCTTTGCGCTGATGGCATTCGTCATTATCAGTTTTATCTTTGTTGAGACAAAACTACATTGGTTCCTCGCCGTCGGCGCCTTTACGATTATTTCTGTACTTTCTTCTCCCTTGCGCTTGGCCATTTCCCTGGACGAGAAAGCAGCAACAGCAGCGTTCTGGAAAAGCCGTGAATTCTGTCTGAATGCCGGCCGGGCATTGACTCTGGCGATTGCCGCTTTTCTGTTTTACCGGGAGATGTATCTGCCCGTCTTTGTGATGTACGGCTTGATTGCGCTAGGCTATCCGTTTTTAGTGGAACGTAAGCTGAAGAACGTAAGATAGTGACGCTTAAGAAAAGAAAGTACGGCGAAACTAAATATGTGCCTTCTCCCGCAACTTTTATAAATAACTTAACAATTGTTAAGTTCAATGGAAAAAATCACAACATCTGAAACGGAACCCCTTGACCAGCAGCCCAAAATAGATCTAGATCTCAGCCGCGAGCTCTTCGATACCGCTGACGAACATCAGGCTCGATACACTGCTCAACCAGGTTTATCTGAGGACATCGTACGGCTGATCTCTCAGACCAAAAATGAGCCGGATTGGATGCTGGCAAAACGGCTTAAAGGCTTGGAATTATTTCATCAGACACCTCTTCCTAAGTGGGGCCCGGATCTGGGGGAGCTGGATTTTGCCAAAATTGTCTTTTACATCGATCCAAATACCACCGAAACGAGTAATTGGGAGGAAGTTCCCGAAGAGATCAAGAAGACGTTTGATCGGTTAGGCATCCCTGAAGCAGAAAAAAAAGCGCTTGCCGGAGTGGGAGCGCAATACGATAGTTCTGTCGTGTATCACAACATTGAGAAATCACTAAAAGAGAAAGGCGTGATCTTTGAGAACATGGATGTAGCCCTCCAGAAATATCCTGATCTTATTCAAAAACATTTCATGACTTCCTGTATCCCGGTAAACGACCACAAGTTTATCATGCTTCATGCTGCGGTCTGGAGCGGCGGGACATTTATCTACGTGCCTAAAAACGTCAAAGTAGATCTGCCGCTACAAGCCTACTTCCGGATGAATGCGCAGAAAGGCGGACAGTTTGAACACACGCTGATCATCATTGACGAAGGCGCGGAACTGCATTACATCGAAGGCTGCTCCTCTCCGCGTTACCAGCAAAATTCACTACATGCCGGCTGTGTGGAAATTTTCGTTAAGAAAGGGGCAAAGATGCGCTATTCTTCCATTGAAAATTGGAGTAAGAATGTCTATAATCTGAACACGAAGCGGGCTCTGGTCGATCAGGATGCGACGATGATCTGGGTTTCGGGAAACATGGGCAGCAAGACGACGATGCTCTACCCCTGTTCTATCCTGCGCGGCGAAGGAGCACGTTCAGATAGTTTAGGCATTGCCTTCGCCGGCGCTGGCCAGTATCAAGATGTGGGTGCAAAAGCCATCCACGTCGCTCCGCACACCAGTTCCACGATCCATTCCAAGAGCATCAGCAAGGACGGCGGGATTGCCAGCTATCGCGGCTTAGTCAAGATCATGCCTAACGCCAAAGGCTCGACGACTAGTGTCATCTGCGATGGTCTTTTGTTAGACGAAAAGTCTGTTTCCAATACCATCCCTGAACTCAAGATCAGCAATAATGATGTTGATGCTGCTCACGAAGCAAAAGTTGGAAAAATTAGTGAGGAAGCAGTCTTCTATCTGCAAAGCCGTGGTATCAGCGAAGAAGCGGCGATCCAGATGATCGTTGCGGGTTTCATCGATCCGATCATCCGCGAACTGCCATTAGAATACGCTGTGGAATTGAATAAACTCATCGAATTGGAAATCGGAGGCATGTAGATGGATTCCGGTCCGTTTCCGATTTTGAATCAGAAGATCTTTGGGAAAAGATTAGTTTACTTGGACAACGCTGCGACGACGCAGAAACCACAAGTCGTGATCGATGCAATAAAACAGTTTTATGAAACGAGCAACGCCAACATTCATCGCGGCATCCATCATCTGGCAGAAAAATCCACGATGGCCTATGAATCTTCCCGGGAAACAGTCGCTCGTTTTATCGGTGCCGAGACCGACGAAATAGTTTTTACATCTGGTACAACGCACAGCTTGAATATGCTTGTACAGATGTTGGGAAAGAATCTTCATCCCGGCGATGAAATTGTCTTGACGATGATGGAACACCATTCTAATCTTATTCCTTGGCAGGAAATGGCGCGCGAGAAAGAATTAATCGTGAAGTTTATCCCTCTTACAGCAGATTATACCCTTGATCTCCAGAAAGCCCGCGAATTGATTACTGCGAAAACAAAAGTTTTGGCGTTTACCCACGTTTCAAATACTCTCGGGACGATCAATCCCGCCGCTGAATTGATTGCTCTAGCTCACGCTCAAGGAGCATTGGCGGTTGTCGATGTGGCCCAATCTGTTGGCCATCTTCCGCTGAATGTTCGACAGCTTGATTGTGATTTCCTGGCTTTTTCCGGACACAAGATGTGTGGCCCTCTGGGAATCGGCGTGCTCTATGGCAAGAAAGATTTGTTGATTAACTTAGAACCGGCTTTTTTTGGCGGCGGCATGGTCGAAGATGTTAGTTCTGAGGTGGGGAAAGCGTTGTGGCTCGCTCCTCCGCAGCGATTTGAAGCAGGGACACCGCCCATTGCCGGGGCGATAGGTCTGGCGAGAGCAGTTGATTTTTTGGAAAAGCAAGGTTTGAAACAGATCGAAGCGCACTGCACACTGCTGAGAGAATACGCAATTAAAGAGTTGAAGAAGATTCCTCGATTAAACATTATTGGGCCGGAGCAAGGGGGGATCGGAATAATCTCGTTTACCTTAGAGGTGATCCATCCTCACGATGTTGCCGAGATTTTGAACAGAGAAGGGATTGCCGTACGTGCCGGACACCATTGTACAATCCCTTTGATGAAAGAACTGGGTCTTGCTGACGGAACGACGCGGGCATCCTTTTATCTGTATAACACTATAGAAGATGTTGATGCGTTGGTTGCTGGCATCAGAAAAGTACAAGAGGTATTTCGCTGATGATGGCAGAAGAGCAAAAAGCCGCAGGAGAGAATGAATTTGATGAGCAGTTGTACAAAGAAGAAATATTGGAATTGTACAAGCATCCTTTGAACAAGCACGCTCTTTCAGAATATACCCACTGGCAGGAAAAATCCAATCCGCTCTGCGGTGATCGGATCAGGATCTATCTGAATATTCCAGATCAAATCATCCGTGACATTTCCTTTGAGGGAAGCGGTTGCGCGATCAGTCAGGCGGCGGCCTCTTTGCTCACGGAAAAACTAAAGCAGCTGCCGGTTAAAGATGCGGAGTCATTGCCAGGAGAAGAGATGATCCGCATGCTGGGCATCCCGATCAGCCACTTGCGGCAGAAATGCGCTTTGCTCGCGCTGCAGGCTGTGAAAGCAGCATTACATTTTGGGAAAGAGGGAAGGGGGAAGAACGAACAAAAGAAAAGAGAATAAGAAAAAAGAGAATAAGAATATGATTGAAATCAAAGACATCCATGTGGAAGTTGAAGGAACGGAAATCTTGAAAGGCGTCAGCCTCACTTTTGCGCCGGGAAAAATTCAGGCGCTGCTGGGTCCCAACGGCTCTGGCAAATCAACGCTTGCTCATGTTTTAGTCGGCCATCCTCGCTATAAACTCACGCAAGGCCAGATCTTTCTGGATGGGAAAGATATTTCCTCCTGGAAAGCCGATGAGCGGGCCAAGGCCGGCCTGTTCCTCTCTTTCCAATATCCTCCGTCAATTCCCGGTGTGACCATCGGCAAGTTCCTGCGCACGGCGGTAAATGCACAGCGGGAGAATCGCGGGCAAAAGCCTTATTCTGTCGTCGAATTTCATCCTCTTCTGAAAGAAGCGATCACCAAGCTGAATCTCGATCCTGATTTCATCCGGCGTTATTTGAACCATGGTTTTTCCGGCGGGGAGCGGAAAAAAATGGAGATTCTCCAGCTGCTCCTCTTGCAGCCGCGTTATGTCCTGCTGGATGAAACCGACTCTGGCCTTGATGTTGATGCGATCAAGACCGTTGCCGAAGGGATTAAGAAGATACGGGAAAACACGGAAATGAGCATCGTCGTGATTACACATTATCAGAAGTTCCTGGAATTCCTCTCTCCAGACAGCGTTTCTGTCCTGTACCAAGGCCGGGTCGCCGCTTCCGGCGGGTACGAATTAGCCCAGAAAATCGAGAAAGAAGGCTTTGGAGGGATCACCAATGATCACGCGTGAACAGATTATTGACAATGTCTTGAAAAAATATGAAGATCCAGAACTGATGATCGATGTCTGGACATTAGGATTAGTCTATGATCTTACGGTCGTGAATGACGCTGTTAACATAAAATTGACGTTCACTTCGCCGCTGTGTCCATTCGGCCCGGCGATGGTCGAAGAATTGAAGAGCCTAATCCTGAAAGAAGGGGCAGCATCCGTCGCTATTGAGATCACTTTTGAACCTCCCTGGCAGCCCTCGGAAGAGTTGAAAGAGATGCTGGGGATGGCGTGAGAGGATTTTGGGGGCTAATATGAAACCCTATGGTTACTGCCCTTTGCGGAGCACTCTCGATAGAAATATCAAAAGCGACAAGGGGGTTGCCCCTGCACAACGAAACGGCGATTTCGTTGGCATACCAGCGAGATCGTCGTCTCGCTCAGTACTACGGGGAACGTCGCTGATCTTGTTCTACAGCAAGTGCGGAGCCTGGCAGTAACCGAGCAAAGCGAGAGGGTTTCATATTAGCTGATTTTGGGAAAATATTTATAAAAAACATCCCGTAATCATCTCCGATGAAACTCGTCTCTTTAAATCTCTGGGCTGGGAGAGAGTTTACTTCTTTGATGGATTATGTAGCAGTTCAAGCTCGAAGTACAGATGTTTTTTGTTTTCAAGAAGTGTTTCACACGCCGACATTACGAAAGACGGTCAGTGAATATTACCGGGCAAACTTGTATTCTGAATTACAAAAAATACTACCAAATCATACTGGGCATTTTGCACCGGCGCAAGATGGTTATGGTTTTAATGACCCTGTTGATTATCCACTTCAATGGGGGTTGGCAATGTTTGTCGGAAAAGATTTAAAGAGGGATGCCTTCGGTGAGATTTATCTTTTTGGCAGTTACAATAGAAGACAATATAATAATTCTTCTTCACCACGGAATTTGCAATACCTACAGGTTAATGTCGATGGTCAAGATTATACGATCGCTCATTTTCACGGCCTATGGAATGGGCAAGGAAAAACAGATACTGCTGACCGGCTGGAACAGTCACGTCGAGCTAAACAATTATTAGCTGGAGCAAAAGGAAAGAAAATACTGTGCGGTGATTTCAATTTGCTTCCGGATACACAGAGTTTGGCGATATTAAAAGATGGGCTGGTTGATCTCATCGAAACTTGGGGAATAACGACGACCAGAAGTTCGTTATATCAAAAGCCAGACCGATATGCAGATTATACACTTGTCTCTCCCGATGTCGAAGTTGAACATTTTGCCGTGCCAACAGTAAATGTTTCTGATCATCTGCCGATGGAATTACGGTTCTCGTAAGGTGTTTATCCTTTGTGCTCAGATAAATGTCCTGCTGTGCTCAAAGATAAATTCCCCTTTTCTGAAATCACCGTTAATGCCCCCGCACTCCCCTTAACGTAAGCCTGGATGGCTGAACGTAAATTGGCAATGGTGGAAGAGATTTGCTGATGATAATCAACAAGGTGATAATAAACATTAATCTTTGATTTTTCAATCCCCTCAATCAACCGAGCAACCATTTTTGCCGTGTTATTCAGACTGTTTTCCACTTCAATTAAGTTCTTCTGATGCTGCTGTAGCATCAGCTCTACAATCTTCTGTTCATGATCTTCCTGTTCGAGGAGAGCGATTATTTGTGGAAGTAAGTGTATAAAATAATTCATATTTGAAAGCGATGGTCTTCCCATGTTGCTCACGTATGGTTGTACAGAAGCCACAATCCGTGAAAATGTACCGCTACCACCAAATAGTTTTTTCTCTTGTTTTTTAAAACTATTCCAGACTCTTCTTGAGATTTGGTCTAACGTTTTGGGAGAATCGAATACCCCCCAACTTTTAGTTTTGATTATCGCTCTTGCCCGAATAGTTAAGGCGATCTCCGTAGCTTCAACTTTTCTGGTGGTCTTACATTCTGCCGCCAGCCTTTCAAGAGATTTGAGAAATGTCTTTAGTTTTGACCGGTCAATATTTCTTTTGAGATAAGTTTTAAGGTTAATCCTCGAAGCTTCGTAAGCAACTTCATCCCCGCGCCGATACCGGTTATACCTATCCTCCACTTCTTTTAGCTGTTGTTCGGTCTGGTTAAGCTCTTGCAGAAGTAAGATCAGCCGGTTGGCAAAATTAGCGATTAACGGGACGTTTTCTTTGGTCAACTGTTCAAAAGCAAGCAATTCTTCCCATCTTTTTGAAAACAATTTTATGTCTTCACAGATTTCTGCAATTGGACGTGCCAGCGCCACGCCATAAACTTGATAGTTGTACTTCAACTTTGCCAATTCTCGCAGTACTTTCGGCAGATAATCATTTATCTCATTAAAAAGATCATCGTGATATTTTTTATCCATGGTATTAAAGATCAATCGGTATTTATAACTTTTTGGTAATCTGTTTAGCTTCATCCTTTTGGTTCGGATAAATGTCCTGCTGCGCTCAAAGATAAATTCCCTTTTTCTGAAATTACCGCCAATGCCCCCTTACTTTTTTTGATGTAACTTTGGGCCGCCGAACGGAGATCGGCGAGGGCTTGGGAAATTAATTTAATGCGCTTCTCGAGATCCTGAGTGGTTCTGATTCCCCTGATGTAAGAAAAATACCTGCTGTCACTTTCTATGGTCAATGAAGTGATCTGTTCTGCCGCTTTGTTCAGGGCTTGTTCTATTTCCATTAATCTCTTTTGATGATACTTTAACATCAGCGACAGAAGCTTTTCTTCACGGTCTTCCTGTCGAATTATTTCGTTGGCTTCTGGGATTAATCTAAAAAATGCATCTGATTTTGGTAATTTATTAGGTAGGGAATCATAACCTAATCGTGCAATACGTGCTATTTCTGAAAACAGATTATCCACCCCGTGCGAGAAATCCTCTTTCCCCCTCTTATAGAAATCCCCACTATATCTTTCTATCCGAGATATAATGTCACTCAGCGTTCCACCAGTGTTAAATATTCCAAAACTCTTCTTTTTGAGGATGGTTCTAGCATGGGCAGTCAAAGCAATTTCTTGAGAATTGACTTGATTGGCTTTCGTACATTCCGCGGCTAATTCTTTGCTTAATTCAACAATTCTTTTAAGTTTAGGCAGATCCAGCGTTTGTCTTAGTGATTTTAAATCGTGTTCGGACATTGTAGAATATTGATATGCCATATCTTTCTGAAGAATCTTCTTTATCTTTTGTTCTATCTCACCAATCTCTCGAATGAGTATGGTCAGCCGGTGAGCAAAATTTGTGATTAATGGGACATTCTCTTTGATCAGATTCTCCCATCGAAGGAATTCTTCTAACTTTTCAGAAAGCAAATGTAAATTCCCGATGAGGTCATCAAACGGCAGATTTTCTTCTCTTGCTCTTTTTTTTTTACTTTTACTAAGAAACCCATCCCGTATAATAATTTCGTTTGTTTCTGTCCAATCTGCTCTTTGATATCTCTTTTTTAGTTCCTCCAATTCTGCGATGACTCCGGGCAGGAGTTCTTGCATTTCAATAAAATCTAATTCTTTTTGGCTCACATCATCCCAGAATCATCAAAGTTTAAATCTCTTTCTATAATCAGCCATTTACTCCAGAATCTAATCTCACCCCACAATCTTGCGATAGAACTTCCTCTTGGCAATCTCCAACGCAATCACATAGAAAACCAGAATGCCAAAACTAAAAAGAAGAATCTTCGGCGGTATTCTCACGAACTGAAAAATCCTGTTGCCAAATGGCGAGGTGATAATCACTACAGTCAAACCAATGGCAAATATCGACATGCCAATAAACCACAGACTCGGCCGGCTCTGATAGAAAGCTTTTCGTGTGCGGATAACGAATGTTCCGATTATTTCAGTTAAGATTGAGAGGGTAAACCACGCCGTCCGGAATAATTCCGGCGTAACTTTAAAGATTAACAGCAGCGGCAGCAGAAAGAGCAGGTCAAAGATGCTGCTGATCGCTCCAAAGACGTAGGTAAACTTGCCGATAAATTTGATGTCCCAATGCCGCGGCTTGTGCAGCAAATCTTCATCGACGCGGTCGGTCGATAAGCTGAGCATCGGAAAATCAGTAAGGAAATTGGCAAGGAGAATCTGTGAGGGAAGAAGAGGGATATAACGCAGGAAAAAAGAAGAAGCGGCGATCGTGAACGCATTTCCAAAATTAGCGCTGACCGTATTGAAGATGTATTTCATGATATTTCCAAAAGTCTTTCTCCCTTCCCGGATTCCTTGGATGAGCACATGCAGGCTCTTGTGGAGGAGGATAATGTCGGCCGTTCCTTTGGCCACGGAAGAAGCGCTGTCGACGGAAATGCCGATATGCGCCTGATGCAGCGCCGGCGCATCGTTGATCCCGTCTCCCAGAAAGCCGACGACATGGCCGCGATCCTGAAGTGCCTTGACAATCATCAGTTTCTGTTCGGGAGATACGCGGGCAAAGACATTGTAATTATTGCACATCGCATTAAATGTCCCCTCATTCATCGTCTCCAGCTCGCTGCCGAGGATAATCCTGCTGCCGGTGATGGAGAAAGCGATCTCACCGCAGACGTGGCGGGTGATTTCCGGGCTGTCGCCGGTGATGATCTTGACTTGAACGTCCTGCTTCTGAAGGGTTTCCAGCGATTCCTGTGCTGATTTTTTAGGGGGGTCGTGAAAGAGCAGGAAACCGCGGAGCGTCAGTTTATTCTCTTCTTCTTTTCCGGCTTTTTTCCCAGAGATCTTTTTTTCGGCGATGGCGATCGGCTTAAGTCCACTTTGTTCATACTCTCTTATTTTTTGTTCGATCTGAGTTCGGCGGGCCGGCGTGATGCTGCCACCAGCGCTGGTGCTTGTGCATTGGGCGAGCAATGATTCGGCGGCACCTTTGACGATCAACAGCTTTATCTTTTCTGTTGCAACGAGAACGCTCATCCTCCTCCGGCTGTAATCAAATTCGTTCTCCTGGAGCAGTTGATACCGCTGGATTTCAGGAGCAAGATCTTTCGCTGCCGGACTTTCACTGATCGCCCGATCGATCGGGTTTTCAAACGAATGATGCTGTTTTTCTTTCTTGATGGAATTGCAGAGCAATCCGTAGAGAAGAATTTTCTTATCTGGTGTATCCTGCAGATCGATGAACGAAGAGAGGGAAATTGTTCCTTCTGTTACTGTCCCGGTCTTGTCCGTACACAGAACATCCATGTTGCCGATATCTTCAATCGAAGCTAGTTTTTTGATGATCACTTTTTGTTTGGCCATCTTCTGCGCGCCGTTGGACAATGCAACGGTGATGATGATCGGCAGGACTTCCGGTGTGATGCCCACGGCGAGAGCGATGGCAAAGAGAAACGAAGTAATAATTCCCTTCGCGAGGAAGGCATTCACCGCAAAAACGATAATTGTCGTGATCAGAACCATTTTCAGCAGAAAATTGCTGAACTTGATGATCCCTTTATGAAATTCGCCGTGCGTCTCTTCTTTAGTGATTGAGCGGGCAGTTTTCCCCAGAAAAGTCTTGTTGCCGGTCGTGATGACTACACCTTCCGCTGTGCCGCTGGTGACCGTTGCCCCGGCGAAAGCCATGTTTTTGAGACTATGGGGAAGTGCAGTTTCTGTTTTAAGCGGAGACGTTATCTTTTCTACGGGGAAAGATTCGCCAGTCAGCGCCGATTCATCAACGGCAAAATTTTGGACTTGAAGAAGACGCAGATCAGCGGGAATAATATCTCCCCTGCGGAAATAGACAATGTCCCCGGGAACGATCTCCTTGCTGTTGATCGAAATGACGGTTCCATTCCTGAGGACATGATTAAAGTGAGCGATATACTTGCGCAGTTCCCGCAAAGAACGCTCTGCTTTGTACTCCTGGTAGAAGCCCAGGCCGGCGTTGAGGACAACAATACCTAAAATGACAATGGCATCGAGATGCTGTTCCAGGAAATAAGAGATAATCGCCGCAATGATCAGGATGAAGACCAATGGGCTGCGGAACTGGAGCAGGAAAATCAGCCCTGCTGCCTGGCGTTTTTCTTCTGTAAACTCATTCTGGCCATATTTCTGCAGGCGGAGAGTGGCTTCGTGATGAGTCAGGCCTTGGGACGACGAATCGGTCAGGGCGAAAGCTTTCTCTGCGGGCAGTGTCCAGATCGGCACCTCTTTTTTCATCTGTGCAAGGAGAGAAGGGAGATATATAAAGGTGATTGAGGTTCTGGCTAAACAACAATCAAATTAAAAATTTGAAGAAATAATAAAAAAAGAGGTTGGCGTTTTATTTTCTCATTCGTATTCTTTCTAAATCTCTTTCAAGTTGCATTGCACTTTCTTCACTTAAAACTATTCTCTTTAGACCATCGACCTCATGATCTGCCAATTTCAAAGCGTACCCGTCATGTCTATATAACGGATTTTCAAAAGTATTGTTTGGCTCTGTGAGAGTTCTAGACCTTAAATATTCTGGATCACTTATGTCTAATGTTCTTGATGCAGTTGCTGTCATACTGATATTCTTCTCACCCATATAACCGGGGATAATACCGTCATACGCAACATGGTCTACTTGTGTAATACCTCTTGCGTCCCAAGAATTAACTTCGACAACACCTAGTTGTCTTTCTCCATCAAATATTGGATAACTCGTTAATCTATGAAATCTATCGAGTGCCATTTTTTCTGTAGGGTCGCCTACGGTTATATTAATATCTCTCGTTAAAAGTTCTTCTGTCAATCCTTTTGCATGTGGAATGTAGTTCATTTTTATTCACCTTACTGATAGTTATAACGGCCAATATTTAAAGCTTTTGGTTTATTTACTACTTTAAAGATACTATGCAAACTTCTAAACTACGCCAGAATCTCAAACTTCTTCGTTGCTAACGCTCTTCAGACACGCTGTGCTTTCGCCTTCGGCTCAGGGGCAACTGATCGGAACCGACGTGAATCACATCTTACGCAAGAGATGAGCTACTCACTTCCTGCTGGCGTGGTGGGATAGTTTCACATATTCTTCGGATTTTGGAATCATTTACTTTTTGAGTGGGGTGACAAACATTTTTATAGTCTTGGTATTTATTTGAAACTATGTTAAGAAGAGTAGCTAAAAGAAAATTGCAAGCAGTTGAAGTAAAGGCGTTTCCCGCGGCCTGGATAACTTTTATCAGAAAATTTAAGAAGCTTCGGAATACCTATGGCGAAGGTGGTAACGGTTTTGCGGATTATGCTGATACGACACGAGGGAAGACCCATCAAACCGGAAAGTCAACTGTTACAGACACTCAATATCATGCTGCCGTGAATGATTTAGATGAACCGTTGGAAATTCTCAATAGGGGTTTATTAAAAGCTATAGGAGATGTAGGAAAAGATTTTGAGCGAGGAAAGGTTTTAGTGTCTTTAAAAGTAGAATTGAACCATATAAAAAATAAATGGATGGAATTGAAACGGGCTACCGATGTAATATCTTCGCCTAAGTTTGTAATGACAACCATTTTGAATCTGGAATCGAATATTCGAAAAGCTGCCGGTGTGATTGATTTAATTTATCAGAAGATGGAAAAAAGAAAGAAAGATCAAAGATAATTTTTTAACGAATTCGTATTTGTTTAGCTTTTTTCGGCAGGCCGTGCATCCGAGCGGAAATCAGCTTCTGTCTTTTCTGCATCTCGCTATAGGACGGAAGATTTCCGCACCAAGCGAGGATTAAAGCATCTTCGGATACACCATTTGGCCTTGCCGTCAGCTAAACAAATACACGAATTCTATTTATGCTTTCAGAAGATACACTGCAACTAACGCTTCTAATTTTTTGGAAGGATCCATAAATACCCTATCTTTCTCTTGTCCCCTATCAAGCAGAGAGCTATCATATATCGCCAATGCTGGAACCGGGTGCCGCAGTGCATACGCGAGAGCGCATTCGGTTTCTTCGATACCGCCGTTTCGCAATTCTTCTTCATTACCGCAGTATATTTCATCTGAAGTTGGCGTATCTGTGCCGTATTGCAGCATGATCTCTAGTCTTCGCCCGTCAAAACCGCGATACATCAAATCGGGCGTATATTTTCTATCTTTTCTTAGCTGTTCAACGACAAGGTCTGCGTCGGTGATTGCATATCCGTCGGCTTTGCGTAAATCAATTATTTTTGGTCTCATTTTTAGTTGTATTTTCTTCTTTAACTCCATAACCTCACTTTAACCCCACAACCTCGAAATCAATTCCATCGTTCCCAGAGTCAATCCCACAGCAGAAATGTAAGAGACAAATGGCGCATATAGTGCGGTAATTCCACTATCTCTGATCTGGCCAGTTATTCCTACTGGGGTCCATCTTGGACAACCGGTGAGGACACCAGTTGTGTGTTCATATTCTTCATCTTCGTGGCGGGAGTCTGCAACCAGCGCCCCAATCTCTGGTGTAACCGCAACTGCCAGGCGCGCCGCTAATGGTATCGTTTCCCTAAATCTATCAAGGTTGTCGTGAATCAACGGCATTTGCTCTGCGTAGGTATCGTATACTCCGAGAGCTGCTGCTCCGATCAACCCTGCCCAGATAATCCCTTTGCCGATTTCTATATCTCTCAGTTCCATCTTTACAATGTACTCCAAGGCTTAATTTCAGAGATCGGCAAACGGCGATCTGAGAAATATTCGATGATCCCATCAAACTCTCTCGTTGTCAATCCTCGTCGTTCCAGCAGATAGGCATCCCATACTTTATGGATTTGGCGTTCTCCAATATCCTCTTGTGTATCTCTGCGAGGCACCAGAAAGTATCGTAGATCCTCAATGCCTGGCGCTTCTGCTGCTGATTCAATTAATTCCCCCAAACGGCCATAGGTCGGCCTAGACAGATCAAGGTCTGCGCGGAGTTCATCCCATCCTGCAGCCGGGTCTTCAAAAGCCGGAACGTATTCAGCTCTAAATTCTCTGATCTTCCCCCCACGTTCATGTTCCAGAAGATATTTCAGGCCTCCAACCATTTTTCCGACAGCAGCATCTATCCTCTTCCCGCTTATCGACTCAAATCCTAGCCTATGTTCTGCCCATAACGATTCTCCTCCTATTAAAAGAGAACCTGAAAGTTCATCATCAGCCAAACAATATGCTAAACTAGGAGACTCCAGGGTATGTCCTCTCCCTTCGATCCACATACGTACAATATATTCAGTCATTTTTGTTTATTTCCTCATTATTTTATTTCTATCTCAAGCTCTCACTTATCCTCTGGAACAATTCTTCCTCTAAGAGGGAGTACGGTCTAATCGTCCCGTTCTTCCTAATCCCCACGCCTCCATTTAAGGTACCGAGCAAAATCCTTCTCGCTCTTTCTCATCTTCTGAGAAAGAGTACGATATTCTTCTTTAGTCATCGTTCTTCCTTTTATTTTGGACACTGCTCGATCTACATAATCTGAAAATTCTTCGCTCTTCAGATCTAGCTCTCGCAATGGTCTTTCAAGTTCTGTTTTCTGTCCAGTGAATCGTTCTTCTTCGCCTTTCAGTTTTGCTTTATGACTTTCCAATTCGCGATCAAGCGACGCATGCTCAGCATGCTCACATTCTGGTAGCCTTCGTTTTACTCTCTCTAAAGTCGCTATCTTTTCTTCTATCGGCTTAATTGCTCCCAGATAAGGTCGTTCTATCTTCTCGTATTCTTCTTTTTTGGTTCTTTCTGCTCCTCTTCGCTCAGATGAACATGTATCGTGGAATGTTCCAGCGAATGATCTAATTCTCTGAAGCAAAGTTTTATCTGCTGGTTTGCTCCCATTCAAAGAGGCAATTGCTTTTCTTGCTCTCGATTCAAGATCACTTCTTTCGGCGGATATTGCCATTCCAAGAAACTCTTCCAGCTTCTTTTCTTCTGTGGCTGCTTTTAATTCCTTAACCGCTTTGGGAAAATAAAGGGCGGCCATTACTGTAGCTTCTGCATCGCAGCTCCGGCATTCATATTCAAGCAAGGCCAGCGCCGTCCGATATCGTCCTGACGAGGCGATCACTGGGATTTTGCTTTTTACTGCTTCTCCTAATTCTTTCTCTAACTTTCGAGATGTATCTCCTCTTCCCGTACGAGCAATATATCTACACGTCTCTACTGCTTCCAAAACTCTTTCTGGTTCCGCAGCGGTTAACCTGCCAAGGGCAATATCAAATATTTTCTCAACGATATCCCTGCTGCTACTGGTACTACTCGATCTCGTGGTGGAGCAATAGCTATGAAGATGAGGTTCTAGTTTTCTGTACAATGTCAGCAGCTCTTCTCCTTCCCGGCCGACGGCAGCTTTCCCATAAATTACCCTTGCGGGGTGGCGTGAACAGCCGCAGCCAGATGCACAAATCCCTCCGATTGCTGCTTCCAGTGAAGCGTCACTCATATACCCAACCAATTTTGCGGGTTTACTCACTGTTTCGGCACTCCCTGTTTCGACAGATCTGCCGAAGATTTTACTCCATATTTCTGTTATTTTCATTTTTTGTATTTATCTCCGTGATGTTTTATCACTATTTTGTAGGTACTGAACTGCCGCCCCTATAAATAAAACTTTCTTTTGATTTTTGACCAAAAAATGGAAATATTTAAATAGAATCCCCAATTTACCTATAATATGCACAAATTAGATGCAATTGACCGAAAACTACTGTTGGAGCTTGACAAAAATTCTCGTTCAGCAGACACCTGGCTGGCCAAGCGGATCGGCAGATCACGTGAAGCAGTACGTTACAGAATAAAGCAGCTTCAGGATAAGGGGGTCATCCGCAATTTTGTGACGATCGTTGACCTCAGCCAATTTGGTTATCAAGCCTATTCTTTATATGCAACAGTGCGCGGCAAGACAGAAGAGCGGGATAAATTCTATAACCATCTCAAAAAGCAACACAATATTTTCTGGTTCGCAGTAAGTGAGGGTGCGTGGGATGTGGGAATGTATATTCTTGCCCGCAGTAACAAAGATTTCCTCCAGCAGAAGATCAGCTTGCTCTCCAAATACCGTCATTTAATCCTCAACAAAGAGATCAGCGTCCTGGCTGACTTGCGGATCTATCCCCAGAAATATCTCCTTCCCTCCGATGCTGAACCAGTGATATTATTTAACCAGCTTAGTTCAGAAAAGATCGACCAGACCGACTTCAAAGTCCTCGGAGGTTTGCTAAAAAATGCGCGCAGCAACTTGGTAGAATTGGCCAGAACTACCGCTTTGTCAATCGATGTAATCAGAGGAAGGATGAAAAAAATGGAGAAAAAAAAGATCATCCTGAAATATTCAATTGATCTCAACCACATGGCTTTAGGATTGCAATATTTTAAAGTCTTTATCAATTTCGATAATCCTACTTCTGCCCAAGAAAGCCGATTCCTGCAATATTGTAAAGAGAGAAAAGAGATCATTTCCTTCGCGCGTGTTGCTGCTTCCTGGGATGCCGAGATTGGTGTCATTGTTGATTCTTTCCAGAAATTCAATGAATTTATCCGCACGATCAAGGATGAATTTTCTGATTTAATTATCGACACGGAAGCGGCCACGGTCAGTGAAGAATATCTCTTGAAAGACATTCTCCAGTTCGGCTGACCTCCCCCATCCTCTCTAAACTTTTATAAAGAAATATTCATTTTTTACCATTGATGAAACAGATCTATCTCGATCACGCCGCCGCCACTCCTGTCCGGCGGGAAGTCCTGAGTGTCATGAAGCCTTTTTATTCTTCAGAATTTGCTAATCCGAGCAGTATTCATGCTGCCGGCAGGAAAGCACATGATGCTGTTGATCACGCTCGGGAAAGCGTCCGCAAGATCATCCATGCCGAAAAGCCCGCAGAAATCATTTTCACCGGCAGTGGAACAGAGAGTATCAATCTGGCGATCAAAGGGATTATGCGCGCATCCGGAAAAAAAGGGAATCATATCATTACGACAAAAATTGAGCATAAAGCGGTTTTAGAGACATGTGCTTACTTGCAGAAATATGGCGGATGCAGGGTAACCTATATCGATGTTGATGGAAAAGGAAAAGTGAATCCCCGTGATGTGGAAAAAGCGATCACTCCCAGAACAGTTCTGATTACGGTCATGTATGCAAATAATGAAATCGGAACGATCCAGCCAATTGCTGAAATCGCGGCGATCGCCCAAAAACACAAAGTCTTATTTCACACTGATGCCTGCCAGGCGGCGGGGGCATTAGATCTCAATGTGAAGCGCCTGGGCGTTGATCTATTGACTTTGAATGGAAGCAAAATGTACGGGCCAAAAGGAACAGGAATACTCTACGTCCGCAATGGAATACGATTAATCCCACTGCTCCATGGCGGCGGGCAGGAATCTGGTCTGCGCAGCGGCACGGAAAATGTTCCGGGAATTGTTGGTTTTGCGGCGGCTTTGGAATTAGCCGAGAAAGAGCGGATCAAAGAGGCGAAACGGCTGCGTTCTTTGCGTGATCATTTCATCGAGCGGATATTGAAAGAGATTCCCGAGAGCAGGCTGAATGGCCATCCTGTCCGGCGGCTTCCCAATAATGTGAACATCTCATTTGCCGGTGTCGATGCGGAAGTTTTAGTCAAGACGCTTTCCGCGGAAGGGATATACGTTTCTGCGGGCAGCGCTTGTACGGCAAACAGTGTTATCGTCAGCCATGTTCTTCAGGCGATCGGTATCCCTCATGATTTGGCGATGGGAACGCTGCGTTTTACGTTAGGAAAGAACACGACGAAGAAAGAATTGGACACTGTTTCAGCAATATTAAAGAAAAATATTGAGATCATCAGGAAGACGGCATAGTTTTTTAAACAGCCTTCACTTCTCTTCTGAAGATGGAAATTCCGGACAAACATCCCCAGGAGATTGAAGTATGGCACATTATCCCCGCCGTACGCAAAGAATTAGTCGTAGCACTCAAAGAGAAAGGGAATTCGCAGAAGAAAATCGCCGACTTATTGAATCTGTCGGAAGCAGCCGTTTCACAATATCTGAAATCTAAACGGGCGAGAGAAGTCGTCTTTAACGCCGACGTGAAGAAATATATCAAAGATGCCGCGGCGCGGATCAAAGATAAGACAACCGCTTATCAGGAATTGCAGCGGATCGTCCAATATGTAAAGACGACCAAGACGATCTGTCAGATCCATATGGGGATGGAAGCTGGATTGGAAGGCTGTGATATCTGTTTTGTGAAAGAATAATCGTCAAAGATTTACAATAATCATCATTTCTGCACAGAAAATAAGTAGTTGCTTATTTTCTCGCGTCAGTGTTCTTTATCTAGTTCAATTAAGGCAAAGATAAAGTTAAGTTTAATGTTTTGTTAGGGTCTCTCTCGGATTTTGTAGAAGAATTTAAATAGTTCAACAGTTAAACAGTTTAACATAGCAATTGGAGGTAGTAAAATGGAAACTGATCTTGTAAAAATGAGTCCAAAAGGGCAGTTAGTCGTTCCTCAGGACATACGAATGGAAGAAGGCTTTGCTACTGGTGATAGATTTGTCCCATTTCCTGTAAAAGGAGGAATACTGTTTAAGAAAGTGAAAATGCCCGATGTAAAAGCTGAATTTCAGAAACTATCGAAAGAAATTGAGAAGCAATTCAAGAAACAGAAAATTACACCGGAAGATGTAGATGAGGCGGTGAAATGGGCAAGACGAAAGTCCTCTTAGACACCAACATCCTCATTTCTGCTCTTGGCTGGTCTGGAAAACCAAAAGTTATTTTTGAGAAGTGTCTGCATGGAGAATTGGAGTTAGTGACTTCTCCCAATCAGATTGAAGAATTAAGCGAGTAATGGATTATCCAAAATTCAATTTTACTGAAGAGCAAAAAGCGACATTTATCTCTATAATTCTTGAGATTGCAACAATGGTTGAGATTACAGGTAAAGTAAAAGTCATTGTAGATGATCCGGACGATAATGCAATCCTGGAAACGGCGATAGTGGGAAATGCCAATTGCCTTATTTCTGGAGATCCACATTTATTGAAACTGAAAGAATTTGCTAGAGTGAAGATTATAACGGCAAGTGAATTTTTAGTTTAGGCAAAAACAAAGTAGAGTTTAATGTTTTGTTGGGGAGCTTTCCAACAGTTTTCTTCCATTTGGAAAATAGTTTAGTTTAAGTTCTCTCGTTACTTGAAACGTATAATAATCATTAATAAGCAGGGGATATTTATTCCTTACAATTCTTAAAATATTTGAAAAATCATCCTCATTTTTAACTTCGGCTTCTATCTCTAATCCCCATTCTCCTAAAATTTTAACAACATAAGTTACGTTTGGAAAAGACGACAAAAATGTTGCCAGCTCCTTTTCTTCTTTTTCTGTGTGGGGATATAAGTAAAGTGCTGCTTTCATATGCTTATATCCTAATTTTTGAATGTGAATTTTTGAACGGTAGGATTGGATAATGCCGCGTTTTTCCAATAATTGAATTCTCGCTTTGACGGTATGATGGCTTATCTCTAATTTTTTTCCGATTTCTTGGTTGCTTCTGCGGCAATTCTCAGATAATTCCAGAAGAATATTTTTATCTAAAATATCAGTATCATCTTCTTTTGGTTCATATCCGTAATACGCAATATTTTTAAGATCTCTTTTGTTGTCGATTAAATAATCTTTTTTATAATGTAAATTCACTATGGACATCGACAGATTATATTTCACTAATTTTTCTTGGAGGTGCTCTTTAATGGTGCTTAATTGTCTATCAAATTCTATATAATTCTTTGCCACAAAAACAAGTTCGTAATCCCAAGTTCCACTTATACTAACGAGCCACAAAACTGATTGATTTGCTGTTAGATACCTCTCAATGTTTCTTAAATCTTCATTAGTAACCTTTCCTAAACGAAGATAAGCCCTATATGTTAAGAAACCAAGCTTGTGAATATCCACAACAGCCACATATTTTTCGATGATGCCCTGTTCTTCTAATTTTTTTATTTTATAATTGATATTCTGTTTTGACAAATTGAGCTTCTTGCTTAGATCTGCTAAGCTACATCTGGCATCATAATCTAAGTAAAAGAGTAGTTTTGTATCTTTTAAGCCCATTTTTATAAAAATGGATATATTATATATAAATATTTCCATATATAAATATATTTTGAAATATAATTTAATATATTGGTGTAGTCACTAAATAGTAAAAAACAATAAATAACGGCACAATGACACACCAAAATTATCAAGAAATTGGACTGGATGTACGAATTATGAGACCAAACTGGGATTATAGACCAACTTCTAACGATACCGACCATGTCCGGTTTAGGGAAGGTTGGCATAATCATGATTGTGACTGGGTTGGTCAGTTTCAAGGGAAAATTGGAAGCGTTACAGTAGATAATCCTGGAAGATTGGTTTCTCTGGACATTGGCGACCATATTCGATTAGATAATGTTCCCGTATTGGCATGGAACGGTTGGTCCGGTCCTTATAACATAAAAGCACTTGGCGATTATGAGGTAATTGCGAGAAAAGAGCAAGAAGATATGAAACTTCAAAGATTTAATGGTAGGACCAAAAGATTTGAAGATGGCTTTGCTAATGAAGGAATAGCATACCTACTTCAACCTTTAGTTGAATTTGATAAAAAAAATTTTGAAAGTTATCAGTCTGCAAGTGGAGAAGCAAAAGTTGCGAATGCTTTACTAAAGATATATTCGACTCGCAGGAACAGAGCATTGCATAGTGTCGCAAAGAATTTAGCGAAGCAAGCATCTTTACCTAAAGATGAGGTTAGAAGAATATTTTCAGAGTTAGGAATTAAAGTATCTCAATCAGAGAAAGTTCAATGTACTCTATCAAGTGAATGAAAAATGACAGATTCAAGAAATATCAATAACATAAGCCAACTATGGGGAGGACAAGGAGAGCGAGTTAGAATTCCTGCTAAATTTAATGTAGGTAAATTTTCAGAATTCCGGGAAGTGGTCTTTGATCTCAGGAGGGATATTGATTTAGGAGGGCGTGTATCTTCAGCATATGTTGAACTTCATGAATCTTCTGAATATCAACCACCCAGAACTTTTTACAAAGTATTAGCGGAAAAAGGATACAGGCCAATTTCGCTTGAAGAAACAGCGATCCTCAGAATTTTGGGTGGTGCTAATATTTATGGTAGAGATATGAAAGAAGATCGGTTTCCAGTAATTTCTGACAAGGACAGCACTACTAAAGAAGCATTTGTTTATGTTCCAGGCAAAGGACTTTTCCTAAGTAGAAATTCACCTCTTATGGAAGAACCAGAAGAAGTAATAAAGAAGTCTATGTATGATGACATTGATGAGCATTATCTAACTGATGAACAAGTAGAGAAAGCTTTAGCCGACGCTGTTAAAATTTCGGATAATTCAGGAAAGAGAATTTCTGCCATCCCTACACGCAGATTTGCTGAAAGTGAAATTGCAAATTGGGCTTTTGGAGGGGCTGCTGAGGATTATGGTTACTTTTTAGATGATTGTCTAATCAAGTCGATGCCAATTTATTGGAGGAGGGCAAAGAATGAAGAAAAACCATTTTCTCGGCAGGCTGTCCTACGCGATCTGTGGGTCCCGCTTATGGGAGAAAAAGAAGGATATTCTGCTTTGAGTGGAACACAGCTTGTTCCTCACTATGTACGGGGAATTAAAGTACAAGAAGCTGAACTTAGCTTTGAAAGATTAAGAGATAGAATTAGTCCCACAAAATTTCAAAGATATCTCAACAAACCAAGAAAGCTGGTTGAAGCTGTGAAAAACCCGCAGCCAACACCCGAGGAGCGAAATAAATCAGGCATGGACATAATTAACCAAGTAGAAAAAGATTTAGCGGGAATACTCATCGGACTTGCGGGTTTAACTGATCCTCATCCCGAAATAGCTAGGCTTTCTGATGCCTTTGGTTCAACTTTAGATGAAGAAATGAAAATGCGAGAAGCTTATGATAAATTACAAGATGCGTTTAAAGAATAGAGAAAGCCACCTTTTTTAATTTTTGTCTTCATAGAGTTCTACATCAAAGACAGCAACGCCGAAGAGTAGAGAATTTCCGAAAAGAATACCCCCATAAAGATTTACAACAATCCCTATTTCCCCCCCTTCTTCAAGACTTCTGATACATATTTAATCATCGCATCGGCATTCTCCGTCTTGATCATCGCGCCGCCGACATCATGATGCCCGCCGCCGGAGCCCTTGCCAAATCTTTTGCCGATATCGCGGCAAAGTTTACCAAGATCAACTTTACAGCGGTCTTTATGAAAAATATTGGAACCAAGACCAACACGCATATTTTCCTGATCCATCGGTTTTAGGGAAAGGGTATAACTTGCTTGGGGAAATTTGATGCAGGCATAAAAACGATCGGGGACACCGCGGGACAGCGTCGCTTTCCGGTCATCCTGCACGACACATTTCATCTCTTCGTTATATTCAATATAGGTATCCACATTCTCCCGCCATTCCCGATAGCTGGTCAATTGCGCGCGATAAAATATCAACGGATCTAACCGCCATAATGCTTCGCTGGACAACGGTGTTTCCCCTAATTTTTGGGAGAGGATTGTCCGGAAGATTTCCAGGTTGAGATTTCGATCGCGAGTGTTGAACATCGCGCCCAAGGCATGGACTTTCTGCAAAGGAACAAGACCATTCAGATCTGGGTTATAATAGCAATCAATAATTTCCTGATGCGTGTATTCTGCTGCATCAATCTTATCCATCGCTGCTTTGAACGCAAGCAGTTCGGAAGTGCTTTTGAGTCCGTCTTGCCGGGCGAGATCGATCAGATAGCCGGTACAGCTGGGTGTGATCTTCCAGAATTGATTTTTGGGCAGCTTTTCTTCCGCCGGCTTGGCCGTTGCATGATGGTCGCACCAAAATAAGATTGTTCCTTTGGGGCGGGGGAGATCGATGATAATATCCCCAGGTGTTGAGATAAATTCTTCGGCTTGAAGATCGCCGGGGTAAAGAGGAAGAATCTCTGCTTGTTTGATCTCCTCTTCGGTGATGCCGGTGTTTTTAATCAGATATTGCCAATACCGTTTGATGATAAATGCGCTGCTGTAGCCGTCCGTACAGCCAGCATGGGCGATGATGCGCAGTTTCATTGGTGGTTGTGAAATGGTGGTTATTCAAAAAGGTTTCCGTTAGGGTGGCTCTAGAGAAAATCTCGAAAAAGTCAGCCTGGCCGTTGCGTTCGTGCTTCTCTGGCAGCTTAGATTACAGCTAAGAAGCACCAATAACTTCGGTATGTCGTAGTTATATACCATTTTTTCCGTTCCTTTGATAAAACTATCGAAATGCTTGCGTTACTGATCAGAAAGACTGAAAGAAAAGTGCCCGCCTTCAAACACGATTTTTTAGCGGACGAAATGGTAGGTCTAATGCAAAGAATGCAGCTTGATATGTTTGCATTCCTTTTACTGGTTGTAATAATCCAAGTTTAATAGCCCAATATGTTACTTCTGTATTATCAAATTTTTCAAATGTCCATCCTTTGTAAACAGGATGATTCATAGATACTTCTCTTAATTTATTTCTTATCTCACCAAAGTCTTTTCCTTGAAGTTGCTGGTAAGTATCTCTTGCTATAAACTGATTCATACCAATGTCGCGATAGGGTGGCTCCGAATCTACCCTAGTCCATTCAAATTCTCTTTGTGCACCAATCTTACTGGAGTATTTTCTTAATGAATAGAATGGATTTGTTTTCATCCCATGCCCAAAACCGGCGGTAGAAACAAAAACAAATGAAGTATTCTCTTGCTTTAAACGCTTAGCAACAAGAAGTCCAAGCGGTTGTAAAGATTCATTCGCACTATTTACCCTCTCTTTTAGATATGCTAATGTTTCATCTTCCTCAAATTCTCGCAATAATTCTCTTGCTTTTTCTTTTAAACCACTTCCGGTTCTTTCAGGAAAGAATAAGTCAAGTAGTACACCATTGTATCTCTTGCTTCCAATGAGTTGCATTGCTTCGGTAAGATCGCGAGCGTAATCAGGATTAACTTCTTTATATGGTTCAAGAACAACTCTTGCTGCTTTTGTACAGTCTGGGTCGTCTTCAACGACAAGTATATCGAGCGTGTCGGCCATACTCAATCTTAAAATAAACCCTATTTTTAAAGCTTTCTAGTAAATTGTAATTGGGGGGTTGTGACAAACATTTATATACTCTGAGTTTAAATATCTAAACTTAGAGTTTATATGAAAGAAATAACCAAAGCAGAAATGGACATTGTGCTTGAGCTTGTAAAAAGTCCGGAAGTAGATTATAATGCAAACAGTCTCGCGAAAGTGGTAGGAATCACTGCCATGGGTGCATTAAAGATACTTAAGAGACTAGAAAACGAATCTATCTTAAAATCAAAGAAAATCGGCAAAGCATTAATCTACCGATTAAACTTTGAAAATTCTTATGCTCGCCGCTATGTAGCATTAATCATATCTAGAGAGTCTCTTCATGCCAATCCTCAAGTAAAAAGATGGATTGAAGAATTAAGAAAGATAAAAAATGCCGACATTATTGTTCTCTTTGGCTCAGTTTTAGAAAAATCAAATCCTAACGACATCGATGTTCTTTTAATAACAGATCAAAAAAGATTTCCTAAACTTCAGCTAGAAATAAAAGAACTTAATGAAATCAACATTAAAAAAATTCATCCCATGTACCAAACATATGAGGAT
>JACQNE010000024.1 GCA_016203205.1 Candidatus Woesearchaeota archaeon | reverse complement strand
GTGTATACCTGCATGAATTGTCGCAAAAGCTTTCCAAATATAAGTTTCCATAAGATTATTAAAGTAATTTAAGGAAAATTTATTTCCTGTATAAAGTAATTATTTTTTGCTCATTTTATCTTAGCTGTCAAGATAGTAATATTCAATTATGCAAAGTTCTCATAATCTCAATCAACCAGCTCAAGAATCATACCATCCTTACGCCGCTGCTCTTATTATGTTCAATTAATCTCTCAATCGTATCCAGCACTTGCTGCGGATTGTTGATGTCCCTAATTTCAAATGTATGCTCGCCGCCGCTTTTCAAATAAACCGAACCGTAATTCAACAGGCGCTGTAATCTACTTTGTTTGATATTTAAGTCGGGAATAAACGCCAAAGCCTGAAAATAGACATTTTTCTTGCTCTGTTTCAACAGCCCATAGATGATCATCAGCTTATCTTCGGCAATCTTATAGCGGACGATCATCCGGGAGAACTCCGCCGAACCGATGGAAACCAGAGAGATCCCCAGAACAAAATACGTGAGGGAATGATTCAGCGCGATCCCTTTAACTGCAAGTGTACCTAGCAAGCCCAGCAGGATGAAACCACAGGTGTATTCTACAATAAACGCTTTTCTGGTCTTGCGCAGTGTTCTGAGAACTGGTTCTTTTTCATTTTTCTGAAGAAGATCACGTACATCGGCCATAAATGTACCATTCCCTAAAACTTTATATATTTTGTGTGGTTCTATGGTTTATGCCTGAACTTCCTGAGGTGGAAACAGTTGTGCGCCAACTGCGCCGTACGGTTTGTTTTAGGACGATCGAGCAGGTTGAAGTGAAAGACCGAAAAGTCATCTCCGCTGCGGTAGCGCAGGGCCTACCGGTCCGGATCGTGGAGATCAACCGCCGCGGGAAATCAATCGTCTTTCATCTGGATGACGGCTCTTTCTTGCTGGCCCATCTGCGCATGACCGGGCATTTCCATGTCGTCCAATCCGGAAGCCGGGATGTCAGCTACCAGAAATATCTCTCTGGAATCTTTCGTCTTGATGATCAATCGTTTTTTACGTTCAATGAGATCCGGCGTTTTGGCGGGATCACCCGGGTTTCTGCCAGTAAATTAGATCAAGCCTTCGCCCGGCTGGGAAAAGAGCCGCTGGATGTTTCGTTCACATTTGCCTTATTTGCGGGCTTGTTGGACTCTGCTCCGCAGGCGATCATCAAGACAAAACTGCTGGATCAATCGTTTGTAGCGGGGCTGGGAAACATCTATGCGCAGGAAGCGCTGCACCGGGCGGGGATTGACCCGCGCAAGAAGATCCGTGAAATTTCAGCAAGCCAGAGGAAAAAACTCTATCGTGAGATCAGAGCCGTTCTACGGCAGGCGATCGAATGCAACGGCACGACGATCCAGAATTTCAGCCATCTTGATGGGAAAGGAGAATTTCAAGGACTGCTGACGGTGTATCAGAAAGAGAAATGTCCAAAAAAACATCCTTTGGAAAAGATCGTCCAGGGAGGAAGAAGCACGTATTATTGTCCGAGGTGCCAACGCTAATGGTCTGGAAAGAATTTTTGGCAAAATTGAAAGGGAAAGTAGAAATAAAAGAAGAAGCTGCCAACCGTTTCCTCAAATTCTATCATCGCAATCAGAAGCGCCTTCTGAAAGAGCGTAAGAAATCATACTA
Source organism: Candidatus Woesearchaeota archaeon (assembly GCA_016203205.1). Classification (GTDB taxonomy): domain Archaea; phylum Nanobdellota; class Nanobdellia; order Woesearchaeales; family GW2011-AR9; genus JACOZP01. The sequence continues at coordinate 8,897 of JACQNE010000024.1, read as the reverse complement.
CAACAAGCGCAAGGAAGGGATCTGCGTGCGCTGTTCAGAAAAAGTAGTTCCCGGAATCATCTTCTGCCTGCATCATCAGCAGAAGCAGGTGGAATATAATCAAAAGGCAAGAAAATCATGAGTGAGCTTGAGAAGAAAAAGAAACTGAAAAAGAAGAAAACAGAGGAAGTGGAATATGATCCTGATTCAGATCATCCGCTGTATGAGAGATATACGAAAGAAGAGCCGTGGAAAGAGTAAGGTAATTGTATCGCTTTTCCAGCAGGCTGTCCTCTTGGCTTTGCCGTCAGCTCACTATCGCTCATAAAGTGGATTGTGTCACAAATACCGGAATGTTTAAATAAACTCTTTTTTCCCTCGTCACAAGATGATTCCTATCTATATCGATTGGGGAAAAATAAGAGAAGACTATCGTTCCAGCTTGGAAAACCTCACCGACGATGAATTAGAGCAAGAGAACAAAAAAGCAAAACGCGGTTTTAGCAGAAGCCTGGTTAAAATGGGGATTGGGGCGTTGGTCATGGCTGTTCCGGTTGTTGCCTGGGGGGTAGTTGGCGATTCTACCGCAAGAGAATACGCTGATTATTTTTTTGGGGCGATGATGGCCGGAACTGTAACGGGTGGTGGTTATTTCTTATATCATGCTCTTCGTGGTTTTAATTACACTATCCCCGAAAGTGTCGCTGCTGAATTATTGGAAGAGAGAAAACGAAAAGATATTAATCCCTAATGTTCGTTCTTTTTCCTGATCTCTTTTACTTTTCCAAAATCAAATACTTCCAACTCGTTGATGATAAATACTTCAAAAGAATTCAGATTTTTTAGAAAGGGGCTCAAGGTCTGCTCTTTAAGAATATCTGTCCCTTCAAGCAGTGGATTGAAACTCGGCACGGCGATCAATTCTTTTCCTTCCCACTTGCCTTTGAGGAAACATTTATATTTTTCCCATTTGCTCCCTTCACGGATCGTGATCGCGGGATGTTCGTGGCCGATGATAATCCTTCTTGCATCAGTCTTGACAAGTTCATCACCATGGACGATCAAAGTATTGTCGGTCCTATATTCCGTGACAACTGTTGTTCTTCGCTTTTGAGCAATTGGTGCGATGACCGGATCGTGATTACCTCTGATGATAACCACTTCTGGGCAATGCTGGAGAAGGAAATCAATCAGCCGGAGAACTTCGTCCCATTCTTGGCGGAGGATCCGGCCGAATTCGTGTTTTAAGTCGCCGTTGATGATGATCTTTTTCGGCTTTACTTTTTGAAAGATCTGCTCCAGCCGGGTGATGATTTCCCGCAGTTGAAATTTCGGGATAAGCACGCCTTTCTGCTGAAGAGCCTCTTCATAACCAAGGTGGAGATCGTTGATGATCAGGATCTTTTTTGTTGCCAGCCAGAGGGCCGTTCCGATGATCTCCAGATGGGGTGCGATCTCCATCTGCTGTTTAAGGACAAAATGTTTATAAATGAATTGCCTGTAAAGTTATCCTGTGCCCTCGTAGTCTAGCCTGGATATCCACAAGATAAGGCATATAGGACACGAGCTTGCGGTCAGTAATGGCAGAGAGCTTGGAACCGGAGTTCAAACAGATGTCACGTCATCTGAAAAGTGTTGTGACAATCCTGAAAGTCTCCGCGGGGGCACTTTTCTTTGTGATTATAGGATAATACCAATTCACATTTTTCAAACCGATATTTTCCAAGCTATCCTCAAGAAGAGATTTCAGTGACGACGAAAAAATGATGGTTCGATAGAAAATAAAAAGAAAGTATTTGTTTAGCTTTTCCGGCTGGCCGTGCGTGAGAGCGGAAAAATAGCGATGCTTCTCGCTTCAAGTCTAGCCGTGGCTTGAACATTTTCCGCACAAGAATCATCAGCATAAAGCTTTTATCTCACTCACATCTTGGCCGAGCCGCCAGCTAAACAAATACAAAAGAAACAATTCTAGCAGTTCTTAGAAAAAACCCGGATTTCTCAACCGTGGCACTTCGGCGTTGCAATAAGGGCAATTGAAAGGGATTTTCTTTACCGGATCATACTTGAACGAATATTTGCACTGGAAACAGAGGCATTTAAATTGCTCTGTTCCGGGAACGCGTGAAAACTGGACCTGCTGCTCTTCCTGCCGCTGCTTGGAAGCACGCGTGAGATATTCATCGACATCATCCCAGCCGGGTGGCCTGGTCACTTCTTCTTTTTTCTTCTTTAGCTCTTCTTTCTGTTTCTCCTGTTCGGTACGGCCGCTGTAACATTTCGCGCAGACCGCTTGTTTATACTTGTAATGAAGCCTAAACTCGTCAGCCGGAGCGAGCATCCCGCAGACTCGGCATTGCGCTTTCACACCCAGATTGACCATAGCCGAATCGAGAGAGAACGAGTATTTATACTTTTGGATATTAGACTGGAGATGTTTCTACAGAAGAGTGATTCTCGGTGGAGATTTTATTTTCTCAAAGAGGTAAGGTTTTTGGAGGATTTTTTTCAGATTGTCCTCTAACGAAGTCTTGGTAATTTTTATTGTCGCGACGATGCGGTCTTTTTCCACAGATGTTTTTTTGTTCTTCTTTCTAAAATCAGCAACGAACTCCGTCAGATGCAACGGCGGGCCAATTCTGATTTCCTCCGCCGGCCGGCGGTCAGTCTTGACTTCCACAAAGAGCGATGCTTTAGATTTTTTATCCCAGATCCAATTACTGGAAAAGACCGTGAACGGAGCCAGCTCTTTCTGGATAAAATTCAATACCTTGACGATCTTCATGCCCAGAACATCCTCCTTGCCTTCCGGAAGGGTGAATTCCATCCAGGCACCATGATGTCCACGTTCACGCACTTCTTTTTTCCATGTTTCTAAAGTGATCTGTTGTTTTTCAAAAAAATGGGCGGCGGGTTTTTTCACATATTCCTGGGCCTTCTTCCGAAAGCGGCCCCATTTCTCCTCAGTCAGAGCCGCGGCTGCATTGCGATTCTTGTCTACGGGATCGATAACGATCAACGGAGAATGAATCTTGGATTTATTAAGATGGAAGAGAGCATTTTTCTGGGGATATTTATTTTCAATGTCAACGACTTCGTTTTTCTTCCACTTCAGAGAAGCCCACAGCAATTTCTCAAAAGAACCATAATAACTGACGAGGATCTCCAGAACATAACCGCTAAAGCCGCCGATATACGATTCCGCGCCGTAGAGATTATGCGCCCGGCAAAATTGTTTGGCGAGAAGAATTTCCTCCTTGATCTCTGCGGGCTGTTTTTGCACCCAGCGCGTATGCAGAGGGGAGACATCGGTAATATTCACGGCCTGCTCTGCTTTTTGGATGCGCAGAATGGGAACAACTTCCAGGCTGAACCCTTCAAAAACAAGCTGGAAATAATCGCGGCTGCCGTGAACACGCTGTAATTTCTGTTTGGGAAACGCTTCGGTTAATGCTTTTTCCAAAAGCTCAGATAATTGGGAGGTCTGGGGAGCGTAGGCGCGTCGGGGATAGAGAACAAATATATCCAGGTCGTGGTTTCCGGAAAGCCATGTCCCTTTGGCGCCGCTGCCGCCCAAAACAGCTTTGGCATCTTTTAATACTGCATTGAGTTTAGTTATAAATGTCTTGGTTGCTGCAGAAACACGCTTCTGTTCGTTTGAGGTAGGCTTGATGAGTGGAATGACCGTTTGGGAAATGACTATTTTCATCAGGGTTGCCAAAGTGGTGAATATATATTAAAGTTGTGGCTGAGTGACGGCTCTGGAGAAAAAGTCATCCTGGCCATTGACCGCGGCGAAAACCGGTGGTGTGGAGGGTTGCGTACGAGCTATTCTCATCGCTGGTTTTGAGAACACAAAAAACGTTGTTTGTGTTCTCAAGAGGAGGTGAAATAATCGTCATTTTAGCCTGAACTAAACTGACTTATTTGTCAAAATGACTCCTTTTCAAACTCCTCTTTTCGCACCTGTTCTTGTAGATCGCTTCTCACGGTCAATCGTCAAAATGCTCAGTGCATTTTGACTCACGAATGGAACTGGTGTGTGAACCACTGGTGAACACATCAGTGGAATGACTAGATTTAGGCCAGGCGGACGACTTTTCCCCCAGGGTCTTGAGTATCGACATTTTTTTATAGGGGAGATGCTGTTTACCCAAAATGGTCATCCTCCGGGCGCGTATCAATTGTTTTCGCTGTGATAAGGCCGTCGACAAAGCGGAAACACGTTTCTTTGACACCGTCGCCGGCGTGCGTCGATATGAATGTTTTCCCTGTTACCAGAAATCCAGAAATGGCTATCTGCCTCATGTGGAAAGCCGGGAAAAGCGGGAGTTGTTTTGCGAGCGCTGTCGTTACAAGTTCCTCAGCCGGGTGCCGGTGTGTCCCTACTGCAGTAAAGATGATTCTGTCGTCGCAGCACGGGTGACGGCGTACGATCTCGTGTAAGTTATATCAAAATAGCGTATTTGTTTAGAGAAGTTTGAATAATTCACTGATTTATCTACAAACTTTTCAAGACAAATACAAAATAGCCAGAAAACCATTGACTTTAATCAAGAGACCAACCTATTTATCCACACACGCCCCTTCCCGGCACTCCGTCCCCTGCGGACAGGTATAATGGACTGCCCGACGCAGGTCATCAGGGTAATCATACGAATTTTGGATCCCCCCCGGCCAGCCCACATTCCTCTGTTGGCAGATGAATTCCACCAGTATTGTGGAAGATTCGCAATAATCATCGGCAGTGAGAACCTTGCTGCCGGAAGCAGAAGTATAGCGCACAGTAGAATTTTTGGTGGTGTCAAAATCGTCTGCATCTTCGCAAAGCAAAGGAACACATGCTCCCTGCGCACAGCGAGAGTCTGTCGGGCAATCTACGGTCGAGGAAAGGATAACATCTTGATTAACGTCGCAATAATATTCTTTCAGTTGAGATGGAGAAAGACAATTGTCTTTCATCGTGACCGGTGTTTTCCATAGTGCGTGATAGCCGCGTGCTGTTCCGGGGAGATTATAATTGAGGGTAGAATAGACACTTCGAGGAAATATATTCCCGTTCAGCGGATCATTCTCTTCTTTCAGATCACTATCATCGCAGGTCATCGCCACGGCATTTCCCACTAGAAGTGGTTTTCCGAAAAACAGCTGCCCAGATAAGACCAGGAGGGAAACAACCATCACGAACATTGCTGTTTTGCGGATCATTCCCGAGTAGAAGAGAGGGGGATATTTAAAATAATGTAACCACTACTCAGAAAAAAATCAATCAAACCGATACGTAGCGTGATACCCTTCCACGTTCCCTTTATACAAGCCGCGTAGTTTCGCTCCGATCTGGCGGGTGATTCCGGCGACGGCAGCCGCTTCTTCGGTCAGATCATAGCGATGTTCTTCCGCATCCTGTACTTTCTTCTCTACCGCAGAAACGAGATTCTGCACACGGCGCTGCTCTTCCTGGCTAAGATACCCCTTTTCTCCGGCAGTTTGGTATAATGAAGTCATTTCATGATAGATTTTGTCTATCGGCTGCTGAGAAAGCTGGACGGCGTATTCCGGACTTTTTTCCGCATTGAGAGTGGAGAAATGCTCCCGCCGCAGCTGCTCTTCTAATTCAGAGTGCTGATCGCGAATGGACTTCGTTGACTTCTCTTCCATCTGTTCCTCTTTCATTTTTTGCTTGAGATTTTTTCCTGCTTTCAGGATATCTTTTCCTTCTTCACTCAAGCCTTCCAGATCATCTTTGGCCATCTCGGGGAGAGGCAAGACAGAATCGTTCTTGTTCTTTGTAGAATTGCTCTTTCCAGAATTGTTCTTTGTGAAATTGTTTTCCTGCTGAGAGTTTTTCTGTTGAGAAGATACTGCTGGAGTCTTTTTCTGTTCTGTTTCTGTGGTTGATTTTTCTCCGCTGTCTTTCTTCGTCTTGTGTTCTTCTTGTAGTTTCTTCTCTGAATTGGCGGTCATGTTTATTCAAAAGCGCCCGCATTTAAAAATGTAGTTACTAATGTGGTTACGTATTTGTTTAGCTTTTTGGGCAGGCCGTGAGTGAGAGCGGAAAATGAGCTACGGTTCCAGCTTCAAAACAGGCCGTGGCCTGAACATTTTCCGCACAATAATCTTCAGCATAAAGCTTTTATCTCACTCACATCTTGGCCCAGCCGTCAGCTAAACAAATACGTAGTTACTAATAGGGTATATAACATGGTACAATCACCACTGGAACATTCGATGCGCTTTCTTGAAGTTCTTATAAGTATTCCAGGCCATGAACCGGGCAAAACCAGCATTATCTTTGGCTTCAGCCTCTGCTTTTTCCTGATAGGCTTTCATTTCTTTTGCGGTATATCCTTTCTGGGCTGCCGCTTCTTTCTTTTTTGGCGTATAAAAGTCACCGAAAAAACGTTCCATCAACGGCTTCTTGGGCATCTTCTGCGCTTCTTTTGAGGTTGGTTCTGCTTTTTGATGAGGATTCTTCCGTGCTTCTTCCACATAATTCTTTAAAGCATCTCCCAGCGATTCCATCGCCGTGCGTACTGTTTCTGAAATATCTCCCAACAGATAGAGCAACTCTTCATCTTTTACTTTTTTGTACTGCTCCACCTGCTCATCTGTCCAGCTATAGACGCGTAAGGCGAATTCCACCCTGCCGATGTGCACCGGTCCACGCTGATAACCTTCCTGGACGACCTTTAATTCCGGCCGTGTTCGATAGGTAAACGTTGCTAAGATGCAGCCATTCCCCCCATACTTTCCTTGCGGATCTTCTACCGCCGTCCGTTTCCGGGCGAGAAATTCCACATCGAGCATGCTTCCCTCAAAAGCGGAGACCATCTCTGGTGAATCCATCCTGCTTTCTTTCAACGATAACTTGCGCACGTTGCGGAGGTATGGTTTCACCCAGGTGATATACATCCGGATGATTTCATAATGCTGGAGAAGATACTGAAGCATGAATGTCTTGCGGTTGCGATGCTCTGCACTGGTCTGCTGCCGCCAGCTGAAATACTGGGTCAGATGCCGTTTTAAGACGCGCAGGACATTTTCGTTAAAATTCCTGGCTAGTGCATTTACGTGTTCTTCTATTTCGGCCTGCGAAGCAAATGGCGGCGCGTCAAAGAATAGGTCTGGGAGGGTGATAAACTCCAATTCCCGCGCCATTCCATAGACCGACGCAGCACTTTTGCCGCCCCCCTGCACGAGATCCACGAACATCCCCTTCATGGTAATCTCCGGTCCTTTTGCCCGCCGTTCAATCGGTTTCGTCGTTTCTTCTTCGATCTGCGAGTAATAATTCAGCCGCTCGTCGATGATCCGCAATTCGCGCACCATCTGGAATAACTCTTTGACCATCTTGCCCATCGTTGCTAAAAACTGCGATACACGATCTTGCTGTGCGCCGAGCCGCTGCTGTGTCACTCCAAAAAAAGCCGAATTTTCCGCTGCCGCAAAGGAGTCTTCAACTTTTTCCACGATCGGCATCGACCCTTTAATATTATCCAGAATCCAGAAATAAGGCTCCTCCAGGCTTAAGTCATATACTTCCCACATCATTCGCCAGGTATGCAGCGGTTCCGGGAAGCCTGTCGGCCCAAACTGCCCTTTGATGATCTCCGCGACCTCTTCTTCGAACTTAAATTTCTTGAGAAGCTCTGATTGATTCATCATTCCACCTTTTTTAATATCTAAATACCTAAAATCTTAATAAATGTTACTCTTGAAAGTATGTATTAAGTCTGTGCTTGGGCGGGTCGGCCTGCCTCGTCTCGCCAAGAAAAGTTATTAAATTCTCTCCAAAAATATTCTCGAAGATGGGCGAGACTCTGAATTTCTTGCTCAAAGCCAGCGCTCGGCAGACCATCTTGACCCCGCCCGCACAGACTTAACTTAATCCGTACTCTCGAAGATAGTTCTCTCCTCCTCTCTCTGTCTTTTGACACAAAGATAGAACAAGAGATTCCCTTCCTCTTTTACTGTCACTTCAAAACCCGCTTCTTGCAAGAGCATCAGCCATTTTTCTTTTCCAAAAGAAGAAACTTCTTTCTGCCGCTGCCAGGGATTTACGTGGTGCGCTGAAAGCACCATGATAAATCTGCCTTCTTCTTTCAATATCCGTCTTATTTCCCGAAACAACTGCTCATGTTTCTGAATATAATTCAGGAGAAAAACGGCTGTAACAGAATCGAATGATTCCTTTGGGAAAGGTAGTTTCTTTTCAACGTCGCCAAGCACTTTCTCCGTACAATTCTCGTTAAAGTCCAGCATCTTCTCGGAGAGGTCGAATCCAACGGAAGGAACATAGCTATATGCTCCGCATCCCAAATCTAGATTTTGTTTTCCAGTGAGGGCAGCCAGCTCTTGGCCGATAACCGTGCGCACTTCTTTGTTGATCTTTCGTGACCACATGAAAGCCTCGGCGTTCCAAAACGCTTTTTTTTCTTCCGGCCAACCACTCGCCCAGGGGACGGAAAGGGCAGTCTGTGTAAGAATGGGAATATCTGCAGTGCCGTATTGCAATTCCAGCAAGCCGCTGAGGAATACGTCTTCTGGGTTGGGTTTCATCTTCGGAGGGGAAACCAAAAGCGATTATAATTATTTCTAAACAGCATAGATCTTTTCCGCAATTTTTCTCATTATTTTTTCATCTTCACAATTCTTGAAGAGAATTTCTCCATATCGGTGAACGATAGCCTGGATACCATATTCTTTGACGACGAGCAGGATCGGTGTTTCCATCACTATTTCCATCTTCCGGGCAATCGCTCGGAGATCAAGCTGCCGCTGCTTCTTCAATTTCGCGGAATAGGCAGCCTTCGTCTTGCACTTTTCCAGTGTGAATTCGTGGATCATAAAACCTTCATTTTCTTTTGTTTATATAAAATGTTATCCTCAACCAAAAGCAAAACCGGCTTTGTGTAAAAAGT
>JACQNE010000025.1 GCA_016203205.1 Candidatus Woesearchaeota archaeon | reverse complement strand
CTCGGCAGACCATCTTGACCAAGCCCGCACAGACTTAACATAATACCTGCAAATCAACAAAAATTATATATAGTCGATCTCAATTTTACCGCCTATTAATAGAGTACAGCGGGGTGTTATCACATGGTTAATGTTGGAATAATAGCGATTGTCATGGGGCTGGTCGCCCTAGCATATGCGGGTTATCTCTCGCTGCGTATCCTGAAAGTTCACCCAGGATCAGAACGCATGCAGGAGATTGCCAATGCGATCAAAGAAGGGGCGATGGCCTACATGAAACGGCAATACAAGACGATTGCCTATTTTGCGGTAGGAATTACAATATTGCTCGGCTTGCTGTTCAATTGGCCGATCGCCGCAGGCTTCCTCCTCGGAGCAGTCCTTTCTGGAGTATCCGGCTTTATTGGGATGAGTATTTCCGTGCGGGCTAATGTGCGAACGGCGGAAACGGCAAAGAAAGGATTGAAAGAAGCATTGGATGTCGCGTTCAAAGGCGGCTCTGTTACGGGAATGGCCGTGGTTGGCTTAGCACTCCTGGCGGTCAGTATTTTTTATGCGGTCTATAAAGATCCAGCGATGCTTGTCGGTCTGGGCTTTGGAGCATCATTAATTTCTCTCTTTGCCCGTGTTGGCGGTGGAATTTATACCAAAGCGGCTGATGTCGGCGCCGATCTGGTCGGTAAAGTGGAAGCAGGAATTCCCGAAGATGACCCGCGCAACCCTGCGACGATCGCGGATAACGTCGGAGATAATGTCGGTGACTGCGCTGGTATGGGAGCAGATTTGTATGAAACCTATGTTGTCACTTTGCTGGCGGCGATGTTATTGGCGCTGATGCCTGCTGTTTCCGCAACCTACAACATGGCTATTGAATACCCGCTGCTCTTGGGATGCGTGGGGATCCCCAGCTCGATCATCGGAATGTGGTTTGTCCGGTTGGGAAAATCACGGAACATCATGAATGCATTATATAAAGGATTGATCGTTGCCGGTGTTGTTTCCGCTGTGGGGTTCTACTATGTAACTAAATACACACAGAATCCGCTCGGTTTGTTCTATGCAACGCTTGTGGGATTACTGATCACGCTGCTGATCAACGTGATTACGGAATATTATACCAGCACGAGGTTCAAGCCGGTGAAAAAAATCGCCGATGCCTCTGTAACAGGAGCGGGAACAAATCTGATCTCCGGACTGGCCGTAGGAATGCAGTCAACGATCGTTCCCGTGTTGGTAATCTGTGCCGGCATTTTTGCCGCATATTATTTTGCCGGAGTGTATGGTGTAGCTATCGCTGCGGTGGCCATGCTTTCGCTAACGGGAGTAGTTATCGCGTTGGACAGCTATGGACCGATCACAGATAACGCCGGTGGGATTGCGGAAATGGCCGAACTAGACAAAAAAGTACGTGAAACGACTGATGCCCTGGATGCCGTGGGCAATACGACTAAAGCGGTAACGAAAGGGTACGCCATCGGCTCGGCGGCGCTGGCGGCGTTGGCTTTGTTCGTCGCGTTCACCCAGGAGATCGGGCATTTCCTGACGGAACCGATCACTTTTTTATTGACGACGCCTGCCGTTGTTGTCGGCCTGTTCATCGGCGCAATGCTGCCGTTCTTCTTTTCATCGCTGTGCATGACTGCCGTGGGAAGTTCGGCGCACAAGATTGTCGTTGAAGTACGCCGTCAATTTAAAGAGATCAAAGGCCTGATGGAAGGAAAAGCCAAGCCTGAGTATGGCAAATGTGTGGATATCGTCACAAAAGCGGCTCTGCGCAACATGATTCTGCCTGCAGTCATTGCTATCGCGGCGCCCTTGCTTGTTGGTTTCTTGCTGGGACTCGAAGCTCTTGGTGGCTTGTTGATGGGAGTGATTCTTTCCGGCTTGCTCATGGCTTTATTCATGTCAAATACGGGAGCTGCCTGGGATAATGCCAAAAAATACATTGAATCAGGCCATCATGGAGGCAAAGGCGGCGATGCGCATAAAGCAGCGGTCGTCGGCGATACTGTTGGGGATCCATTTAAGGACACTGCTGGACCGGCATTGAACGCGTTGATCAAAGTGATCAACACGTTTGCGATCGTCTTTGCGCCGTTGTTTGTGGCTTACGGATTGAAAAGTTTGGTTTAGGCCGGTTTGAGTTTATTTTTTTTATTTCTTTCATCCGTTTTTTTCTCTAAAATTAATTTTTTATTTTCCATAACCTCAGCATCTCTTCTTCAGTAAAATGTAATTTTCCGGGAATGATTAAACAGTGCGGAGGTTTGCCGAAATCTACGGACTTTAATTCTTTGGCTGTTCCTGATTTGATTATCTGATCTTTCGATCCAAGACGAGCGCAACCAACAACAAGAAGATCATCATGAATTATTTTTTCTTGTTTGCGTTGTTCAATATTTTCCAAAATGATCATTGCTTCTGGAACAGTCATGAATTTATTCTGCTCTGGCTTAAGATCAAGCAGGCATAATGTATGCAGCCCTAACGCTTGATTTTCTTTGATGACGTTGTAGGGTGTTTCCAAGTGGGGATGACCTTCAGGAAAAGGAATTGAGGTAGTCTTGCCAAATTTATACAGTTGTAGGCCGGTAAGGCCGACAGCGGTTAAGACAGAAGCGTTGGGAATAATTTCCAGTTTAATATTGAGATCGTGTGCTTGTTTGATAATCTCAACGTGAGTTGTGGCGGATAAAGGATCGCCGACGACAAGAAAAGAAACGTTTTTTGTTTTAGCTTGTTCCAGAATTTTGGTAATACCTTGCTCGCTCTGATTACGATCTGCGCGGATAATTTTTTTTTCGTAAAATTTTTCTAAATCTTCAAAAGAACATTGAAGTAGAGAAGTATAGTCCTCGAAATAAACAAGATCGCTCTGCTTTACAGCTTCTAAGCCGCGGAGAGTGATGTCTTTTTCCGTTCCCAAGCCCAGGCCGATGAGATAGAGGGTCATTATCTCTTACTCTTTGCCCCAGGATGACGCAAAGCTTACGTGCCGATCATGCAAATATTGGCGAATAGTATCAGCCAGCGAATCAGCGGCATAACCCGGTTCAATCTTGACGGTGATGTCTTCCATGACGGGGGCAAAACCCATGCCGATGGCAAAAAGCGGGTTTACTCTCTGATATTGTAAAGACACGCCGGTTTCTCCAACTTCATACCTTCGGCTGTCCAACCGTTCGCCTTCCGGGTAATTCTCCTGCAACGCAGGCAGCAGGCCGCGGCGCACGCGGCGTGGGGCAGTAAATCTGAACTCGTAAGGATGAATCTCACCCGTATTGTCTGCTCTGCCTAAATACACACGCGGCAGTTTTGTGATGGCAACAGAATCATAATGGAGCATAGAGATGTATGGTCGTCTTTCTGGTTGGGAAATATCTTCAGTTATGGTCATTATATGTACCTCCGGAGAGCTTTAAACGAGAGTGGTTATTTAAATCTTTTGGTTATTTATTACTCATGAGTGAATCATAACCCTGGTGCGGGAACATCCTTCGAGCAGTCTTCACAGAAATAGATGCTTTTCTCTTCTCTGGAGAGAGCAGCATATTCTGCATCGCATCTTTTAGTGGCCATCACGCAGAATCTAAAATTTTTTTCCAGATGATCAGCAAGGTTCATTATCCCATGCCCGAGAAGTTCATGGTTCAAAATTTCAGCACAGTGTGCGGCAAGATTTACCGTGGGATCTGCAACAAAAGGGACGGCATTGACGTACACGAGATAATGGTTATTTTCTTCAGGAAACGGGCAGGATAGACCGTATAATTTTCCCCGCCGGCCAAGAGGATGATAGGCTAACTCACGGTCTTCGGGATTACTGGCTGAACGAGAAGCAAGCAAGGGAGCAACAAGATTGTGCTGATGAAGAATGGCGACGAGATGAGAACCGCTAAACTCCCAATCTCCAAGATAATGGTCTAGTGCTCGATAAAAAATATTATCAGGGTTAGAGATGATCTGATCAAATTGCTCTTTCAAAAGATCGACCAGAGGGAGGCCCCTGCTTAACTGCTCAGCTAACGGTTGATTTTCCAGAGATGATGCCCAGAGCAGTTTAGTGCGGGAAATGGGCAGGGAAAGAGACGCGATAATCTGTTCAAAAATGGCATCCGCGTGATCACGATATACTTGTTCGTATTGGGAAAGACGAAGGTGATTGATCGAACTTATCGCTTCAACTTCAAAGCCGAGCAGATGAAGATGATCGCTTACTGACGAATCTATACGGTGATCATCGGTAACGATTTTAACAGCACGGTCCTGATAGTTAAAGTGGGGATTGCGCCCCTGATGAGCTGCACGAATTCTCTCGACAAGAGCCGGAGTAAGAGGAAAGCGCGAGAAGTGGTCTACAATGGTTTTGTTCATCTTTTTGAATCCTCTCCGTTGGATACAAATTCTTTTAATAACATTTTAACAACATAAGGGCCTTCCGGAATGTACCCGAGTTTTTCTTGATAATATTGCCGCACGCCAACACCGGAAATGATCACCATTTTATCTTTTCCATTTTGCCGGGCAATCTCTTCTGCTTTCTCAATCAATTTTTTCCCAAAGCCATGATGCTGGACGAGACCTTCGTCACCGATCGCGGTTGCTGTGCCATAGATGTGCAATTCGCGGACAAGGACGGCGGTCGGAGTGATTTCTGACCGGAGAAATTGGCCAGGAAAACGCAGGCGGCAGAAGCCGAGAATAATATCGTTGCTCCGGTCTTCCGCAGCGATAAAAAATTCTTTTCCGCCGGAAGCTTCATATTCTGTCACTTTTAGCTGAATATTATTCCAGTCGATTTCCTTCCCTTTCGGTTCGCGGCAGCGGATGCAGCGGCACTGGATATCATATTTCTCGTGGAGGTATTGCCGGAAATTGGTCAGTCCGACACCCGCTTCCCAGTACTTTGTCGGCACATCCCGCTGGATGCGCTGGATGCGGCAGTATTCAGGAACGATCTTTTTGATTTCGACAAGCCGCTCAGCTGCTTCTTTAGTATCAATGGGAATAAATGTTCCTTGCTTCCATTGCTGGAGAAGAGCCGTTCCTGGGGCGACCATCGTCGGATAGAACTTGATCATGTCCGGACGATAATCAGGATCTTCGTAGAGCCGTTTCATGCCGGCGATATCCCGCTCGCGGTCGGTCAGCGGGAGTCCGGGCATGTAATGAAAATTGATCTTAAAACCAAGATCACGCAGGATTTGGATTGATCTCTTTGAATCGGCAGTAGTATGGCCGCGGTGAACTTCTTCCAAAACATCATCGTAGACAGACTCAATGCCCAATTCGACGCGGGTACAGCCCTGGTGCAGCATTGCATTGCCTTGTTCGAGGAAGCCCCAATCTGGTTTGGTTTCGATGCACAATGCAACGCAACGGACAGCAGCAGTTTCATTATTCAGTTGTTCAGCTTCGAGTGTTGTTTTCTTTCGCTGCTTAAACGCACGTAACTTTGTTTTTATGTTGTTAATCCGCTGTTCGTCGTGCAAGCCGCCAGGAAGCTGAAAGAAATCTTTGAAAGTGATAAAATTAAATTCACCGTCTTTGGTAAAGAATAATTCCGCAAAATCGTTCATCGCCTGAAAACAGCCGGTGATGAACTCATCCTGATACGCTTTTTCTGTCGCTGGAAATGTCCCGCCCATGACAATAATTTCAATCTTGTCAAAAGTATGCCCGAGAAGAACATATTGTTCCAGGCGGTTCATCACCTGGAGATACGAATCATAATTATTTCTCATCCCGCGCATCGTTGCCGGCTCGTGGCCGGTATAGGATTGTGGAACATCGCCCCAGGGTGAGTTCAATCCGCCCGGACAGAACGTACACTTGCCGTGCGGACATCTGCTCGGCGCAGTCATGATGGCAACCGGTGAAACACCGGAAATAGTCCGGACGGGTTTGGTAATCAATTTCTTTTTGAGAACGGGAATGTTTTTAATGGGAGCATGAAGAAGGATGTCGATGTTGGAAGGAATTGTTTCTAATCGGTGTTTAAGAGCGAGAGAACGTTTTAGTTTGGTGAGAGAGAGTTCAGAAAGAGTTTTATCTTCCAATTCCTGAAATAGTTCCTGATAAAAGTCCATGGAACGTTCAGAAGGGGCATTTTTTATTAAGTTATGGGAGAAAAGTACGTATTAAGTTAAGTCTGTGCGGGCGAGGTCAAGATGGTCTGCCGAGCGTTGCGATTTGACAGAGAGATAATGGTCTCGCCCATCTTTGAGCATAGTTCTTCAGTCCAACTGATTATGCTTCCGAGCGAGACGAGGCAGACCGACCGGCCAGGCACAGACTTAATACGTACGGAGAAAAGGATGTATTTAAAGAAAACCCTGAAGAGCAGCTATCCCCAACCATAAATGGTGGGGATTTACGCCGCTCTTCCGAGACGGGTTTTCTAAAATCAAAAGTAGCGAAATCAAGTGCCGCATTCATCTCCAAACATGAATGATGGAGATTTCTGCTCTTTTGATTTAATTTCACCCACAATAATACAAAACATTTATAAAAAGTTACCATTATTGAAGAGCAACATGATTACTCTCGACAATTATATCGAACCAGAATATCGGATTCGTGGAACAGAAAAAACCATCGTTGGCAGAACAACGGGGATGCTCCAGCTCTTTCATTATCTGAATCGTCTGGCTAACCTTCCGACAACAGTGCTTTTGCAAGGTGAAACCGGAACAGGGAAAGAATTGTTTGCCCGCGCACTCCATTATAATGGAACAAGAAGCACGACCGGACCATTCGTCGTCGTAAATTGCGCGCAAATTCCTTCCGAACTTCTCGAGAGTATCTTATTTGGACATGTTAAAGGGGCATTTACCGGAGCGATTAAAGATGCCCGCGGCGTATTCCGAACGGCAGATCGGGGAACAGTGCTTTTAGATGAGATTGGCGACATGAGTTTTCCTCTTCAGGCTAAAATCCTGCGTACATTGCAAGAAGGCGAAGTCCAGCCGGTCGGGGCAGCAAGAGTAGAAAAAGTTGATGTACGCGTCGTTGCGGCAACGAATAAAGATCTGCGAAAAGAAGTGGAAGCTGGAAGATTCCGGGAAGATCTCTATTATCGGCTGAGCGTTGCGCCAATCCAGATCCCTCCGCTGCGAGAGCGCCGGGAAGATATTCCCCTGCTCGCAGAATATATTATGAACAGAGTTAATCTGAAATATGCCGCGGCAGCCACGGGATTCTCCCGCCAAGCCTTGGAAGCACTTTCTCAAAGAGAATGGCACGGAAATATCCGGGAATTAGAGAATGTTATTGAGAGATCATTGATTTTCAGAAGGGAAGGAAAATTGACCGAAGACGAGCTGTTGTTTGATTTTGATCTGCCCGGATCATCTCCGCAAGACGCAGGAGTTCTGCCGATTTCTCCGATGATGTTGAAAAGGAAGGAAGGCAGTTTTCACGACCATTTCATCAGGAAGAGAGCTCCAGAAAAAGCGTATACGGAGCTGCTCGGTTTAGGTGATCAAAGAAGAAATATGATTATTTACCTCACGCCAGATAATTGGTCTTTCTTTTTTAAGGATCCACAAACAGAAGATGCGCAGGCTCTCCTTAGAGAGATTGAAAAAAGAGAATTTAACAAAGTCATGGAAACGCCTTTTCGGTTCTATTCCGGTTCAGAATTATTGGCTCACGAAGCAACATATGCCTCTTATAGGAGATTAATGGAAGCTGCGAAAGAAGCACAAGTCTATGATCTGATTCTGGGATTGGGCGCAACTAGTCATGCTCTGGCTTTAACCGAGGCAACTGCCCCTTATTTTGTTCCTTACGGTCAGGATCAGGACCGAAGTGTCGAGCAACTACGAACAGAGATTAGGACAAGCTACCAGAGATTCAAGAGAGAATTCCTCAGAAAGTAGGGGGGAAACTTCGTTTCCGCAGGATGGCCGGAGAGCCGCAGTATTTGTTTAGCTGGTGGCTGGGCCAAGCGGTGTATCCGAAGAGACTTTGTTCCTAGCTAGGTGCGGAAATCCTCTGATCCACAGCGAGAAGCAGACAACATTCTTTGCTCATTTCCGCTCGGATACACGGCCAGCCAGAAAAGCTAAACAAATACGAGCCGCAGAAATGTTTATAAAGCACCGCTTAATCTTAGATCAAAATGGTAAAACGTATCGGATCAACCTATCGGAAAAGCAAGTTTAAGATCCAGCAGACGATCCGCGAACGCGGCAAAATTCCTTTAAGCAAATATTTCCAGACCTTCGCCAAAGGAGAGAAAGTCGGCTTAAAACTACAGGGAAATGTGACCAAAGGACGATTCAATCCCCGCTTTCACGGTCTGACCGGAAGAGTCACCGGGACAATGAAAGGAGCCTGTTATGAAGTGATCATCCGCGACGGCAATAAAGATAAGATGCTGTTTGTCCATCCGATTCATCTGTTGAAAAGTACAATCTAAAAAAAATGACCAATCCCCAATTCCAGGAAGCAAAACCAGTTGCCCTCGTCGACGTAAAAGAAATGCTCGAAAATATCCAAAAACGTGATGAAAAATTGAATTTCCGCTCAAATAAAGCAAAAGAGTATGTTGATGCGTTTGTAACGATTGAGGGGAAGAAAAAAGAAGTTCTGCTTAAGAAGCTTCAGAACTTGAGCCTAACTCGGCTGCGGGACGAGCATTTCACTAAAATAATCGATTTTCTGCCCCGGACGCCAAATGAATTGAAGGCGGTCCTGCAAGCCTACCCGCTCAGCCTGCCCAAGAAAGATCAGGACAGCATTGTGGCGGCGGTGACAGAGAGCCTGTAAGCCAGGAACTCATCTGTCATCCGCAAAAGCGCAATTTTTATTAATTCTGAAAGAATTGTGAATGGGGAAGACCTATGACTGCAGATTTACAACCAAAAAGAGAAATCCGTGAAGAACAAGCAATTGTCCTAGATTTCTTGCCCTACGGCTATCCTTTTGAGGAGGGGATGAAAACGCCGATTGCCCAAGCACTCGGGTTAAGCCATCTGACTGTTCTGGAACTGATCCCCAAAAAAGATGTCTTCCTCCAGCCGCAGCAGGAAGTCTATATCGGCGAAGGCAAGCGCGAGGAGATTCATCATGTGAAAGGAAAGATCCCTACAGAAAAGCTCACATCGACGGCGATTGCGGAACTACAGCATGCGGTGGAGAAAGTCGTTGACGATCAGGAACAGCGCTTTGTGGAATTCTTCAATAAGGCGCAGCCCTTGAGCATGCGCATGCATCAGCTGGAATTGTTGCCCGGTTTGGGCAAGAAACACATGTGGGAAATCCTCGAAGCGCGCAAGGCCAAACCTTTTGCCAGTTTTGAAGATCTGCAAGAACGGGTGAAATTATTGCCAAATCCAAAACAAGTCGTGATCAAGCGGATAATTTCAGAGATTGAAGGAAAAGAGAAGTATAATATTTTTGTGAGATAGAAGGTTGTTTCGTTTAGGTCAAAATTACGACTATTTCAAATTCTTTTAAGAAGTTTGTACATTAAATATTGAATTTTGCAAACTTCTCTATCTTGCCATTTTATCTCTGGTCTTTCGTCCTATAATACACAACGTAACCATCACCTTCTCTTTCAACAATAGAGGTTGGTGCGAAATACCATTCTCTTAATTGCAGAGGATAAAACTTCTTTCTTTCAGGTCTTACAACCCCCCTTAGCATATCTTCACGATCCTCTTCTTCTTTTATGAAAGTACACACTTCTTCAATGATATCAAATACTCTTGGGGGCGATAGAAATCCGTTTTCTCTTAATTGAGTATCAATACTTTTCCCTAATTTTAATCTTGCCATTTTCAATTACCAAAATATTTCAGAATCGTGTCTAAAACTACGATTGGAGTAAAAACTGCTGTACCGACCACTAATTTCCCAACAAGCACTGAAGTACTGATCTGATATAAATTCCAGAAGAAATCTCTATTTGTATCCTCTTCTCCTAGAACGGGCTTACCCGCATTATAATCTTTTATGGCTTGGTTAGTACCATAAACAGGCAGCCATTGTTTCCAATCTGGTTTTTCAACTTTCTCTTCTAAGTCCATTTTCTTACTTCTTAATAGCATTAGTCTTATTTATTAATTTATGTTGTAAGTATCCTAACAACACCACAGAAAACTTTAAAAATAAGCGAATTATTCAGAGATGATGGAACAACTAGAAAGACTAGGGCTTAATCGGAATGAAGCAAAAATCTACTTGGCTTTGCTAGACTTGGGAGATGCTCAAGCTGGACAGATAAGTAAGAAAACCCAGATTAATAGAACGACTACGTACGATTCTGTTGAAAGATTGATACAAAGAGGATTAGTCGTGTATGTTATCAAAGCCAATAAAAAAGTCTTTCGGCCAGTGCCCCCTCAGAAGATATTAGAGAAAATCAAAGAAGAAGAGAAAATAGCACAAGATATTCTTCCAGAGTTAGAGGCGAGATTCAAACAAAACAAAGAAAAAGAAGATTCCAATATTTATAAAGGACACTTAGGCATCAAATCTATTCTCAACGACATTCTCAGCTTTACAGAATATGTTGCTTTTGGTTCTTCTGGTAAATTTTTGGAATTAATGAAACATGATTTTGTGCAGTTCCAAAAACAAAAGAAAGAGAAAAAAATTAAAGCAAGAGTTATTTTATCTAAATCATCTAAAACATCAGAGAGTGTAAAATTAGCTTACACAAATTTTAGATTTATCCCGGATGAATTTTCTTCTCCGACTACTACTTTTGTATATGGAGAAAATACTGCGGTAATAATTTGGAGTACGACACCCATAGCGACTGTAATCAAAAGCAAACAAGTTGCTCAATCTTATTTAAACTACTTTAAACTATTATGGAAGAAAACAAAGCCGTAAAGGCCACCAAAGAACTTTTATATCAAATCAATCTCTTCCATTAAAAATGGGTTACAGAATCTTCGCAACAGATGAATTTGATAGGCGATACAAAAAGTTAGATAAACAGTTACAACGAGCGATCGGCAAAGAAATTGATCAACTTGAAGATAACCCTTTCGTTGGAAAACAATTAAGTTATCCTTTCTTTAGAGAAAAGAAAGTTATGAACTATCGTGTTTACTATCTTGTTTATGAGGAGTATGTTGTTGTCTTTGTTATAACAATCAGCACTAAGAAAGACCAACAGGATGCTATTGACAAGATAAAATCACTCATTCCACACTATCAAGAAGAGATCAGAAAGAAACTTAATTTGTAAACCTTTTCCAAGGTTTGATGCGACCGGCTTTAATGTCTTCGAGCCCCCTAACTAATGAAACTAATAAATCCTCATCAACTTCAGCTTTATGTTTGAGCATTTTGTATTCTTCTTTTGGGATTGTAATTGTTTCCATATCAACCCAAAGTTCTGTGATACTTATATACTTTACTACTACATTTTCTAAAAACAGCGACCATTTAGATTCTTTAACAGGATAGCACTTCGTGCCTGATGTATTGTCTTGATGTATCACTGCGTTCAATGGATAAGAACTTATCAACTTTCTTTTTTCTCTACACTTTCCGCTTCTTTGGCGGCAGACTTGATTTCAGCTGCCTCTTCTTCCCGTTTCCGCGCTGCTGGACTACTCATCTTCAGCTTTACATTCTCGCTTAATTTCGAAGCTTTGTTCTTCACTTTGATCAGGATGCCGCTGATCGTCCCGGATGCAGCGACGATCGCCGTCAACGCCACAGCATTCTCTTTCAGCCAAAGCAACGGTGATTGTTTTTGTTTCTGGGCACTTTGGAGAGATTGGCTGACATCTAAAATCGTCGTATTCGCCAGATCAATCGCTAATTTTGCTTCGGTGTATTTGTTGGTGAGCAGCAATTGCTGGGCATCCTGCACTTGTTTCTGCGCGGTTTTAATCAGATCATAGATCTCTGAAACAAGATAGCCGTTAGATTTTCTTTCAACATAAACTGTTTCCTGCTCTTTGAGCGCCTGTTTAACTTGCTGGAAGGATGCCTGTAATTCGGTGGTGTTATAAGAGACAGCTTCTTTAACGATAAATGTGAGAGGAATATTTTTTTCTTCTACTTTGAGGATGCCGCTCAATTCTCCGGCTTTAAGGAAGACGGCGCCGATCGTTAGTGAATCTTGATCGCCGGGACGAAGCAGAGTGATCGTGGTGGTGCTGGTCTGCTGAACCCCCTCGGCAATTATTTTTGCCGTGAGATCACGAAGAGATTCTTTCCCGTTATTAGTAATCAGAAAGGTGATCTGGTTCTGCCCTTTTGTGAGAGAAACAGGAAAATAAGAGGAAAGGTTTAATCCGCTGTCGTACTCTTGACCGGAGATGGCGATTGATTGCCTGCCACTTTTGCCTTCAGCATCAGTGACAGAGAGCGTGACATTGTACGTGCCGGCATGTTCAAATGTGTAGCTGGGATTTTGGACAGAATTGTCGGACAATCCGTCGCTATTGAAATCCCATGAATAAGCCAGAGGTTGTTTTCCGGCAGCAGCCGAAAGGAATTGCACGGCCAACGGAACGGTGCCGGACAAAGGTGTGGCGGTGATGGAGATGGAAAGGGGAAGCTGTTCGGGAGCAGCAGAAAGAGGATCTGCGGGAACATCTTCCGCGAATGTAAACGCTGAAAAGATGATGATGATGAAGACTAGCGGGTAAAACAGACGAGGAAGAACCATACCGCCCGTGAAGAGAACCTGCTTTTAAATATTTCGTATACTGAAAATATATTCGTCCAACTGGATCAAGAATAGCACACAGGCAACGGCCGGGCTACCACTTACCCTGCCAACGTGGATCTTTCCGTTTCCTCTCAACCAATTCTTTCAAGCCCGTGCGCTGGGCGCGGTGGAGCAATCCCTCGGCGATGCGCTTGACGCGGATGCCATTGATGTCCGCATCGTTCTGCAGTGATTCGTAGAGCGCAAGGATCTTTTCCAAGATCTCTGCTTGTGTTTCCAGGTTTGTCTGCAGTAGCCCGGATTTTGCCACGTGGCTTTCTCTTTCCAATTCTTCCAACTTCTTCACTTCTGGAAGAAGGAGTTGGGGTGTTTTGACGGCATCCTGCAGGAAATCGATGATAGCTGTAATATCTTTAGAAACATCTTCCCGCTGTTCCGGTTCCGGCTTGAACAGCTTTCGCCACCAGTTTTGATCTGTGAGAGACATATGAAGAGTAAAAGAAGAGAGGGATATAAAGGTTTCGAGAGCGTTGGAGGAACGTATTAAGTCTGTGCCTGGCCGGTCGGTCTGCCTCGTCTCGCTCGGAAGCATAATCAGTTGGACTGAAGAACTATGCTCAGAGATGAGCGAGACAATTATCCCTCTGTCAAATCGCAACGCTCGGCAGACCATCTTGACCTCGCCCGCACAGACTTAACTAAATACATATCGTTGGAGGAAAAGATTATAAATGATGAGAACAAAAATAGAATATGGCCTCACAACCGATTGATATGCGTCACTCTCCTTTGATTGAAGTAGATCAATTAGTGGTTTCACCCGCATTTGAAGCAGATCTGAAAGGGATTCTTATCCCCAAAGGCTATGTTGATGCACGGATCGAAAAACTGGCGGCGGATGTTTCAGAAACCACCGTTAATGGTGATCTTCTGGCCATTTGCGTCCTTAATGGGGCAATGCATTTCTATGACAAATTGATTGGACAAATTTCCCAGCCAGTAGAGGTAGACACGATTCGATTGGGAAGCTATTGTGGAACATCATCTACGGGCGTAATTCTGGAATATCCTTTTGATTACCGTAAATGTCAAGGACGAGATGTGTTAGTAGTTGAAGATATTATTGATACGGGAAGGACATTAGAGAGGCTCGTGGGGAGAATTAAAGCAGAAAATCCGTTGAGCCTGCGCGTTGCCTGTTTGTTGGACAAACCGGAACGAAGGGATTCTACGGTTACATTGAAACCGGATTACGTTGGCTTTGTCATCCCGGATCTTTTTGTTGTTGGCTATGGTCTTGATTTCAATAACCGCTATCGCGGGCTTCCCCACATCGCCGTACTTCAAGATCAGTTGACAAGATAGTTTTTTAAATGTTTATTTTATTCTTGAAAAGATGCGTTTCCCCAAAAAGAAGACCTATGGTGTGTATAAAACAGTGACGTGTCCTTTCTGTTCCCGGCAAGCAACGCAGAAGAATGAGCAGGGGATTGAAGTCTGCCCTCAGCACATTAAATCAGTAGTAGAAGAGATAAAATGCACCTGCGGCAGCTGGTTAGAGCCGAGAGCCGGAAAATTCGGGCGGTATTTTAATTGTATCAACTGCGGCAACATGAATTATGAGAAAGCAATGCAGATCAAAGAGATTACGGCAAAGAAAGGGATTGATACTGAAAAAAAAGAGACAACTGTAAAGAAAGAAGTAATCTCAACACCAAAGAGAGAAATTATTTCTGAAAAGAAAGAGACGATCATTACTTCCCGTGATGTTGATTATTTTGATTGATGCTCCGGTTCGCCAGATCCACCGAATCATCTTCTTGCGTGCTTTTTTATCTTTACTTATCTTTAAATATTCTCTACGCCCTAAATCTTTAAAAACAGATTATTTTCAGTGAAAGAGATGAGTAAAAAAGGCAGCGCCGCAATTATCGTCATCGCCGTAGCTCTGGCGTTAGTGGTCTTAGGCTCATTCTTGATTAATTTGGCAGGAAGGGACTGTAATAGCAACAAAGAATGCCCACAGAATGCCTATTGCGGTAGTGATAATGAATGCCATGAATATCCCAAGAATATTGTGGTAGAAAAAAATAGTTATGTTCCGGCGAGTATTATTCTTTCTCTGGGATTAGTTTTAACTGCGTTTGTGCATAAGACGGGACGTTTTCCATTTCAGAAGAAAAAAGAATGACTCCAACTTTTCCTGTACAAAAAGAATATATACAAGCCAATATTTTAGATATTTTATGAAACAACACGAGGCTAAGGCAGAGGGACCTGCTGATCGTCTTTTCGATCAGTAATGCTAAATTAGTTTCAACACTTCTCCACTTCTCACGCATTAGATTAACGGCAAAACAGAAACAGATTCTCTGTTATCTACTTAGGTTAGAGAAAAGAACAGTAGTAACTGCGCTTGTCGCTGAACTTGCACTTTCTTTACAGTGTTCAAAGACAACGATCTGGAATAATCTGTCTCAATTGAAACAAATTGGTCTTCTGAGTTATGGAAATGCGCAAAGTAAGGGCTCACCGGTCAAACTGACACCGATTGGCGTTCTTCTCTCTCCAGCGTTAGAGGTGAAGCAATGACTTCTCTGGAATGGAGCATTTTTCGCCCAAAAGATGATCCGAAAGATGCCCAGCTGGTAGAAAGAATCTTGCCGGAGCTGTACGATGTCGCTCTAAATGCTTTTGGAAAGTGGCTGCCAAAAGAAGCAATTGAGGAAAGAACAACGAAAGCATCGCTGGTCGTATTGCTTTCTCAAGCAGAAAGAATTGTCGGTTATGCGGTAAATGATCTGCTATCTTTAGCAGGACATGATGTAAATTATTTTGCCAGCGGTTTTTTACGGAGAGAATATCAAGGCCGCGGGTTATATGCTGAATTAAATCGCGCCAGAGCGGCATTGCTTCCCACGAAGGTTATGATGACACGAACACAAAATCCCGTTGTCTATGCTCAATTTAGAAAACTGTGTCTAGAAAGGGGATACGCCTGCGAACCGGCAGGAGAACAAATCTCCCCCGAAGCTTTGACTATTGCACGGACATATTCTCCGGCGGTAGAAGATTCGCTGATTGTACGTGGTGTCTACTGGGAGCGATCGTTAATGGCCGACACACCGCCAGCAAAAGGAGAATTAGAGAAGAAAATCTGGTCTCAGTTGAATGTAGAGAAAGGGGATGCCGTGATTATTGTGGGGATAAGATTTGGAAGGATGAGAAAGAAATGGATGTTCTAGTATCATTCACCAATCTTCACAAACTGATCTTCTCAAACTGATGCTTTAACGGACTCCCCTTCGTGATCTGCATCTCCCTCTTCCGGAGATCCATGACAATTGAGCAAATCGTACCAATTGAACTGGTATATTGAGAGGGAAGATACGGACGACAGATAGGTAGTTCACTGTTTTCCTGATCTAACAGAAGCTGTTTCATTTCTGCGGTTGTTCTTCCAGCCAATTCTTTGCTCAGTTCAGCTGCACGATCATAGCGGGCGTGGGAACTGGCCAGATTCTCTTTCTTCGGAAAAGATGTGCTGAGATAATGATTGGTGTGGACAAAAAGAGATTCTTGTGGATTAAGCATAAACAGATCCTTGCCGGCGAATTCAACATCAAGACTATTTCCATCGGCGGCGGCGATCAGAACATTACTTGCTTTCCCATCTGGAGCACGGAGGATCACTGATTGGGCTTCTGAGAGAGAAGGACAATCCAAGATAGCACGGAGCAGGACATGAATGGGGGTGCCATCTAATTTCGCCGGACATTCGAGAAGATTGAGCGTAACACCAATACCTGCAGAGTTTAAACCGATTTTCCCGATAATGCCTGGCTCAGTCATCATCAAAATAGCGTGGCCATCAGGACGGGTGATCTTGAGAATGACCGCAAGTGATTCTACTGTTTCGGCCCAATCCCAATTCTCTCCGAGAATTGCACTCTCTTTGAAATAGGCAACCGTACATTCTTGGGTACCGAAAGAGAGAATTTCCGTTCTGGCGTTCAACGCGTAGATCCACAAGGGATCAAGTTCCGCGCCGGCGGCGATCGCTTCGATCTCTTCGGCATACTGCGGAAAGGTTTGAGTGATGATTTTTTGAAAGTGTGCAGCTTGTTGAAGAATGAGTTTATCTTCTTTCTTGAAGATCGTCTTGTAGAACGCAATAGTCTTTTTTATCCGTTCTTGGAGTAATTTTCCATGGGCGAATCCGATTTCCGGCGGAGTTCCGGATAGTTCAATTAAAGGAAAGTTGGGCATGGGGGTTATTTGGAGAAGAATACTTCTTATACTTTTCGGAAAGAAGTATGTATTCAGTTTAGGGCTGGCGCGGTCAAGAGGCGGCTCGAGCTGAGTCATTCCATCAGCGTTGCTGATTCCATTCGTGGGTCGAAATGTTCAGCGCGGTCTTTGCGATCATTTCGACAACAACGATTCGTAAGATGGGGTTATTGTGCGAAAACCAGCAGTTGACCTTAACCGAGATACTTCTGGAGATCTTTCTTGTTTTCGCCTCGAGCCGCGACCCGCCAAAGCCCGACCAAACTTAATACATACGGAAAGAAATGGTTAAACTCAATAAAATTTCCATTTCCTTTCAAAAGAGGCGAGAACCCCCACCTTGTGCTTCGCACAAAAGAACTACTTCTTTGCAATTTCAGAAAGATATTTATTAACTTCTTCTGGCTCTCCACATGAAATGTGGTTTCCAGCAACAGAATAAACTCTCCATCTTGTTCCTAAAACAACACTATTTCCTGTTTCTCTATGTGTTGCTTCATACCATGGAGTCAATGGGTCTTTATCTGTATATTGTGGATCAATTTCTTTTAAGTCAAAACCATTTAAAGAAGCAACTCTTGTCCAGAATAATCTATCATTTTCCACAACTTTAAGTCTTTGCTCACTTGGAGTCATAGGCGGATGATAATCTAAATGTTTTAATGCTAAAGTTAAATGCTGGTCAAATTGTTTTCTTGCATATTTTGGATCTTTTCCAGTAAAATCATCGTCAAATCTGTCATGATTAATAGCTTGAATTTCCCAATCACTATC
Source organism: Candidatus Woesearchaeota archaeon (assembly GCA_016203205.1). GTDB lineage: Archaea > Nanobdellota > Nanobdellia > Woesearchaeales > GW2011-AR9 > JACOZP01. The sequence goes on along the minus strand of JACQNE010000025.1, from coordinate 1,030 downwards.
ATAAACTTCGTATTTGTCTCCGATTTTTGGCAATTTAGCAAGAAAGCCAATGACTCCTAAATTTCTTCCCCTATGAGTCACTCCATAAACATAAGACCATTCACCATTTCCAAATTTAAATCCTTTAAATCTTTCTAATTCAGGAATATCTAATAAACCATCATATTCTTTTCCAACAAATTGTTCTAAACCTTTGTAGGGATTATTATCAATTCTTTCAACAGAATCATCAACTTTATTTTGTCCGTATGGTTTTAATTGAACAGATGGATCAACAACTAAAACTGGAGCAACTGTTCCAGGATCACGAGATCTTGTTAAGTTTGTCAAGAAAACATCCAAATCAGGCCAATTGCTTCCACCACTGAAGCTACTTATTTTGGCGATTCTTGGACTTGCTTCTCCATTTTGATTCCAATAATTAACTTCTGCATAAACAGGACTTGCATTTTCAGTTATTGCGACTAATGTTCTTGGCTCTCCATGAAGTCCGCCCATAGAAGCAACTTGTCCCAAAGCTTGATTTAAACCATCAAAAGAAACTTCACCTTTTTCGTCCATAACTGAAGCTTCTAAAAGAGAAAATCTTTTTCCATTGGATTCAATTATAGGAGTATCTAAAACAGTTCCATCTCTTGATTGTCCAAGATTAATCATAACTCCAGATCCTGCTTGTGTCAACATATGAATGGGAATAGATAAATTCTTTTTAAACTTTTCGGCCTTTAACTACTTTAAAGTTTACACGGACATAGTAGGGGGTTCTCGCCTCTAGTCCTAACGGACGAGCATAACAGGGCCCCGATGTTAAACTAAAATAGAATCTAAAAGTTAAAAAGAAAAATTACTGAGAATCATTGATTCCCAGTTTCTTGCAAATCTGCTTCTGATTCTCGGTAAGCTTGTGATAATTCTTCTGCACAAACTCCTCAAACTCCCGATCGATATCTTTTGTCATGTACACCACCACCTTTTTTACAACACATAACAATGTGAAAAATTGATAGAACTAAGTGCGCTATATAAACTT
>JACQNE010000023.1 GCA_016203205.1 Candidatus Woesearchaeota archaeon | reverse complement strand
TTTTTGTTGATTTTTTTGTCACGGGGGGGGGGGTTCTAAATTTATTTAAATAGTTGTTTCTTACTATTATCCCTCAAGGTGTTATATATGAAAAAAGTATTGCTAACATTACTTGTCCTGATTGTTTTGTTTGTGGTGGCCTGCGCTCCTGGCGCTGAACTTCCTGCGGAAGAAGGCTTTGATGATGCTTCTGCTTTAGTTGGGCAGGCAACGGAGTTGAAGTTTTCTTGTTCTAAAGAAGGAGATGCAGATTCCAGTGAATTTGTCAAAGGGACATTGGAATTCACAAAAAAAGGAAAGTCGTATTCGTATGAAGATAAATGTTACAAAGACGGCTTGATTGAATATTATTGCAATGAAGGCAAAGGAGTTTCGCGGGTTGGCGTGAAATGCGAAAATGGGTGTGAAAACGGTGCGTGTGTTCAAGCAGATAATATCAACGGGGCTGTTGATCCTTCTTTGTATGACCTTTCTTTTTATCCAAAGATGTTTGCGGCTGACGGAAAGTTTAATGGCTCTATTGTTCTCGGCGCGTCGGGATCAGCAATTTCTAACTTAGTTGCTACGGATATGGCTATTTACTCTGGTTTAAAATATGGGGTTTCAACATCTAAATTAGATGATGAAATATCTCTTGAAATGTATGAGCCTCCGCTGAAAAGGTTTATTCCTGAAAATCTAATTGTTATTGGATCCCCCTGTGAAAATGATGTTACAACCTATTTGCTTGAGCAGACAGCTTATGCTTGTGGCGCCGGTTTTGTTGAAGTCGCTAAAGGGAAGCAGCTGGGAATGGGAAAGTTTGAGGCTAAGTTCTATACTCAACTTGGGAATTATACCGCGTTGGCCGAGCATACTAGTCGCATAAAATTGATCCATAAATCGGGATTTTATTATCTTCTGGTTTATGGTCATCATGCGAGTGATTCAAGAACTGCTTCTAAAGTATTATCATTCAGATCTGATGAAGTCTCTGGAACAGAAGTAGAAATCACCTCTAGTGGTGATTATATACTAGACGGATGGAAAACAGCGACGATTAAAAAAATCTCTTAAAGAGGAGTTTGAAAAAGAGTAATTTTGAAAAATAATTTATTTGGTTGATGCCAAAATTATGACTATTTCACCTCCTCTTGAGAACTTTGCACAAGAAAAATTCAATTATGCAAAGTTCTCTAAATAAAAAACCCAACCGCAGCAAACTGCGGGGTTTTTTAAGCCTCAAATTTGGAACTCGGGTTATTGCCACAGCAAAGCTGTGGGGTTTGTACCCCATTTGAGCAATCAAAAGAGCAGAAATCCCCACTATTTATCGTCGGTGGGGATGAATGCTTTGATTGATTTTGCTACGCCACCCGTGGAACAATACACTGGTGGAAAAATCATATTTTACTTCTCTTTTCCTTTGACAATCTCAAACAACTTTTCGATATCCAATTCAAACCCGACAGCAGGCATCAATAACCCCCACGATGCAAGAACAGACGGGGCCAGTTCACCAATTAAGCCCAATTCATGGTTCTGGCAGAAAATGATCCCGATCCGTCCGCAGATAAAACTGGGATGCTCCGTTTCATTAACTGCATAATCCAATCCGAGCGCAGAAAATAAAGTATCCAAGATCTGCCTGATCTCGGTAAAATCCACTTTTTCATGACAGAGCATAACCGCCAGATGCTCCTTTTCTTCAATACCAGTTTCTGTTTTCTGGTTTGCGACAAATGTTCGGCCGATCTCAAAGAGATTTTGGGGGTATTCGTGATGCTGATTATCGGTAAGGACGTGAAGGAGGTTGGGGATAATCCAGTTTCGAAGAAGATTATGTTCCCCCAGCGCGTTCTTCAGCCGGAGAGCCGTGTTTTCTCTTATCTGCATCTTTTCAACAAGGTCTTCTTTGGTGGAAAGATGGTAATTCTTAGCTTCCAGCATTTGTAGCCCCACTAAGACTTCACGGAGTTTTCTTGTGAAGATTTCTAAAGGATCCTCTTCGCCGATCGTTGCAACATTGGGAATTGTCTCTTTGAAATTCTCATAGCCGTAGGCGATAGCAATATCTTCGGCGAGATCGACTTGGTGGAGGATATCGGCGCGATAAGCAGGAATAAGAACAGAACCATTTTCCCAGCCATATCCCATGCGTTCAAAGAGGGCGGCTATTTCTGTATCTTTTAACGACAATCCCAATAATCTGTTAATATAGGGAAGGTCAACGGGCATTTTCTTCGGCTGAAGTTTTGGAGTAATGACCATTTTATCAGTATAGACCACTTCTACACTATAGATTTTTCCTCCCATATCGGCTAGTGCCGTTGTAATCATGTTAAGGGCGACTTCGACATTGCGCAAGTCCGTCCCCGTACATTCCACAAAGACATTTTTTGTTTTTTCATCGACTTTCCCGGTGTCATTGGAATTAGTAAATGGGAGCATACACATTACTTTATTTTGAGCATCGATAAAGAAAGGATATTTTTTCCAACCTTCTGTAAGATGTTTGTAAGATTTTCCTTTGGGATGCAATTCTGGGACGGCAGCAGCAGAGATTTCTGTTTCAAAGCCGAGAGGCTTGAATTTTATGTTTTTGGGATCGTGAGCGATATAATTGATGGGGAAAGAAATATTTTCCAGCGGGTAAATCCCGTATGCCGATTTCTTTCTGTTTCTTCCGTGCGTCGTAGCCAATTTTTCCTGGATCTGCATGATCTGTCTAATGCGTTCGTCATCAAAAGTAAGATTCTTGACGATAGCACAGGCAGTATATGGGCGCATTGTTACAGAGGAATCGACAATGACTTTGCAGCCGCTTTCTTTGATCTGATATTCTTTGAGGCCGGTCTTGATCCCAATAAAAGAACTGAATGCCCGGGCGAATCCTTGCTCCGAGAGCATATCCGGCCGATTGGGAAATATTTCCACCGTGATCTCATTATTTTCGATCCCTTCCAGGTCTGTGCCGAGCATGCTGATCCGGTCTTTGAGCTCTTCCAGAGGAAGGACTTTCCCGACGAGCTGTTCAAAGACTTGTTTATTGATGGTTATGGTGGGCATGTGCTTGTGTATTGATTTTTAGGTTAGTATGGTAGTATGTTAACGCAGCCAGAGTTTCATCTCGCGTAATTGTTTAATATCATTCTTATAGAGGTCGCGGATGTCCGTGATTTTCCAATATTCTCCGATGATCCTTCCCATCCCCTGTCCCCAGGCCAGGACGGGACAGTCAAAACCAAGGAGCGGCCTGACCACTTCCGGTCGGAAGATTCCCGCCCCCCCTAACTCAATCCATTGTTTCTTGACCGGATGAAATACATCCACTTCCAGGCTTGGTTCGGTATAGGGAAAATGGGCCGGCCGCATCCGGACGGCAGAGTAGCCCATCTTTTTGTAGAATTGAGTGAGGTAGCCTTTGAGATGTTTCAGATTAGCATGAGGATCAACGACAATTCCTTCTACTTGGTAAAATTCAAAGAGATGCTTCCAATCTAACGCTTCGTTGCGGAAGACGCGCCCGACGGCAAAAAATTTTGCAGGGAGATCTTCTTTCTTGAGCCGTGAAAGAGTTTGGGCGGAGAGGACAGTGGTGTGGGTGCGGAGGAGAAGCTGTTTTGTTTCTTCTTCCGAGAAAGCATATCCCCAACCAGCGCTTCCGGTATCTCCTCCTTTCTCATGGACTTCTTTGACTTTTTTCCAAAATGGCGGAAGTTTTGCTTTTCCTTCCACATAAAATGTATCCTGCATCTCGCGGGCAGGATGGTCTTGGGGTACGAAGAGCGCATCTAAGTCCCAGAACGCAGATTGGACATAATTGCCGGTCATCTCTTTGAAGCCGAGGTCAAGCCAGATCTGTTTGATATATTCCAATGCTTCGTTGTCAAAATGTTTTTTTCCCTGGAAAATTTTAGGGACGTTAATTTCAACATCATAGGCGCGGAAAGTCTTCTCTTTCCAGCTGCCCGTCCGGAGCATGCCTGGAGTGAGACGATTGACTACCTCCGCGCTAAGGTCTTCTTTGAGCAGCTCGCGGCCGCGCGGATTAAGTATGACGGTTATCTTCTTCTCATCGTGGATGGAGATCAGATCTTTTCTCTTCCTCAGTTCCTCGACAATCTTCTGATCTTTTGCTTCTTCGTATTCTTTGGGAAAAGCGTGGAGGAGGAAATATTCTTCAGGCCATTCCAGATTACGAATCTTTTTTCCTTCTTCCGTGATTTTGACCGAAAGCCCTTCTTGTTGAGAAATTTCTACGGCGTTTTTTCTTTTAAGAAGTCCAACACAAGCCGTTGCTTCTTCACGGCTAAGCTTGGCTTTTTTGGTAATGACATTGAGGCCTTTAAACGATTCATCTAATGCTTTAAGGAAGCGTTTTTCAGGCAGCCCTTCTTTCTTGTAGGTTTGCCCGTTCTTCTCCAGATGGATACTCTTTCTGTTCTCACTTTGAATTTTGATAAGCTCCTTGTTTTCAAGCCATTGCAACGCGCGCATGACTTCGACTTCGGCTAATTTTGCCTGTTTGGCGATGCCGCTTAATTCTACGTGCTGTTGGAGAACGGGAAGAACTTGCCTTTCCAAAGGGTGCAGTTTGGCTACAAGATTCTGGATATCGTCCATTTTTAGGAATAATTAAATGTGGTTTATAAAAGTATAGGCAGTTCGGCACAATCCGAAAAGTGAGTGATGGTGACGCCAAATAGTCGCTGAAGGATAGCTATAATCCGGGAACTGGTCCGATTTTCTTCTGTATCTCTAAAATTTCTTAAAATTGGCTTCAGCGACGGCTCACCATCACTCCCAAAAAAGATTGTGCCGGCAGTTCAGGGCAAGATTTAAAGAAAATAAAAAAGAGGATTTTTTTCTTCGACAGATAAAATAAAAAAGAAAAGAAGAATCCTACTTCGCCGTCCAGAAATGATTGAAGATCTGGTCAATTGAACTGGTGAAATAGGGGGTCTTGACCCAGATCCCTAAATCATAGGAAGGATGCACTTCTTTGTCGTCAATGGTCATGAAAACGATATCTTTCCCATCAACGGTGATGAACCGTGAAGTCACCTTGCTGTTATGTTTTACCTCTGCAAAGTTCTTGACCGCTTCATAAGCTTCTTTGTTTTCTTTAGTCAGCGGAGCGGCGATGCGAATCTTGACACCGCGGCGTTTCGCCTTTTCAAAAGAACTCTTCAGGCCTTCTACTTTGCGCATGAAGCCGCTGTCTGTAGTCATGATATTGACATTCTCTTTGGCGTTCTTGATCAGAAGATCAAGATGATTGTAGACATTATTCCGCCCGCGCAGGCTGCCGCTCATCTCAGAAGGGTCAACAAGGTTGATTCCCTGGGTATGTAATGTTTCTAATTCTTCCAGAAGCGGCGAATTCTTGACAGTATCCAAGCGCTTGACTTTCTCCTGCGCTTCCACATTCATATTCTTTTTAACACGATCGACGACTTCGCTGGGTGGGATGGCAATGTACTTGATCGGCTTTCCTAATTTCATTACAACAAATCCTTTTTTCTCCAGGGACTCCAAGACATCGTAGCTCCGAGAACGGGGCACGTCAGCAATGTCGGATAGTTCTCCGGCGGTAGAAACTCCCCGCGACAACAAAGCAGCCCATAGCTTCACTTCATATAAATTCAAATCAAAATGGCGTCGTAGTTTACTTAACATCTCTTCTTTTACAATCATATAAACCCCTCCTTTTTCACAGATGTGAAATTCAAATATTTGAATACTTCACACATTTGTTATGTCAAAAGACTCAATTCTTGGAAAAAATTTAAGCCTTTTGTGCAGATCACAGGTGGTAATTGTCTCAACAATTCCCTCCGTTACTCGTCGCAAAAACTGATCGTTCTTCCGTCGACGAAGTTTTCGTTACTTGTCTATTACTAATATCAACTACTATTAAAAGGTTGTGGTTTTGGAAAATAATGGTGGGGACATGGTGATGTTAAGAAGTGATTCCTATCTTCTGATATTTAATTGTAATCGGTTCTCCATTTGACAACACCTGAGAAATTGCTGCTCTTCCAGAGGAGCTTACTTTTACCTCAACAGTAACATTCTTCAGATCTAATTGGGCATTTCGTTCAAAGAAGTATTGTTCAATTCCATATTCTACTCGCATTTTGTCACCATAGACAGAACTAACTATTCCTTTGATAAAACGACCGCCTGTTGGCATTTGCTGTTGCACTAATATATCCCTATCAATTCCCTTTTCATCTGGTTGCAAGATGATAAAAACCGAATCTCTTTCATTAACATTTTCAATTTTGGGCAACGTAGTAATCTCATAATTAATTTGGATATATTGTCCCCGTAGGATATCAAAAGGATCAACCGGTCTTGTTGCTAATATTATTTTTTCTCCAGTGAGTAATGGCCAATAAAGATATAGTAAGAACGTACCGGCGATGATGAAGAGAACTAATAGTCCCACTAATAATCGTGTTCTTAATTTCATTTTACCTCAGCAATTAACTTCTTTCTCCAGTGTTCGATACCCCAACCGCCTCCTAAAAGAAGTAGTCCTCCGGTGATAAAAATAAAAGAAAGACCGAGGTAGCCATGCAGGTCGATGATAAAGCCAATATAACGAGTGATAATGTCTAAGGCAAAGAAGACAATTCCGAGATTAATGAGTGAGGTTTGTTTTTGCCAAGTTCCATAGAAGATGATTCCTATGATTAAAGCGAGGAAGAAGATGTTGATTATGATCCAAAGAAGCCAGAGTGAAGGCGGATATTGTTGGTCTCTTAAGGGGTTATTTGTTGGGTGCCATTGGCAGATTGTTTTCTCCGAGCAGCTATCTTTTGAGGAATAATCTTCACAAAGGTCTTTTTCTGTGCAGCGATTGAACCCAGAAGCTATCCACTTGCACGAAGGTACACCTAATGAATTTTCACACGCTGTTGGATTTGCAAACTGGTCGCATCCTTTATTTTGAACACAACTATATCTTCCTGTTTCATGTTCTCCCCAGATACAAGAAGGATTTTGTTCACATTTAATCTTATATTCAGCTGAAAGCGATTTGCAGAATTTATCTTCGCAACCAAGTGAACCTACGTCCATCGTTGAAGTGCTACAATATTCTTTATTGCTACCACAACTGGAAATTGTATCATCCCAGTAACATATTCCTTCCATTGCCTTACAGTTCTCCTGATTACTATTATAACAGCTTTTTTCTTGGCATTGTCCTAATACATCACCCACAAATCCAGTAGACCCAATCAAAGCAATAAGTGCAATGACAATACCAATAAACCAGAGTGTTTCTTTAACATCACTATCTCGATCGCGTAACAAAGGAATTACTCCTACGAGAAGAGCAACCAACGCCGCACCAACTAACACAAAGAGGAATACAAGCGCTCCTGTTGAAGATACCGCTTCTCCTGGCCAGATATTTGGTAGAAGAAGTTGAAAACTGAGTGCATAAACAAAAGCTAGGACATAAAATGCTGTCCACCAGCGATAGACGCGCGTAAAGTCGTGTTCTTGAAGTTTATGATAGAGACCAAGACCATAGAGAAGAACTCCGAGAGAGAGAAAGTAAAACAGGAGTATGCCTACCGAGAGATTTGTATTTTCCTGAAATGCCATAAACTGAATACTCACCCAGACGACAAGTTCAGTTAATCCTACAATAAGACTTGCAGCTGAAGAGAAGATATACGATGCCGCCATTACTCCAACCCAGGCTAAAAGCCAGAGCCACGCCTGTCCTTGCCAACTTCCTTGTGTGAAGAACAGTTGGGCAATGAGAAAGATACTCAGTGTATAGAGCAATGCGCCAAGAACAAAGAACGCTTGCCCTATTTTTTGGTACTCTTTTTCTGTGGCAAATGTTCCTCCGAAATATGCTCCCGCTGTCAGCAAGAGAAGAATGATTATCTTAAGAAATTTAGGAATAATGTGCCAGTTATCAGCTAATAACCAAGCGATGCCGACGGCAATGAGAATTGAACCCATAATTGCAACAACAGAACTAAATGAAACACCTTTTTTGGAAAACATTTTTCTTTTTGTAAATTGATGGAATATAAAAATCTATCTTCACCGCATTTTATATCTCAACAATGCGGCAATTCCGCCCAAGCCGTCAATCCTTTTCCCGCTGTCCTGTTCGGAAGTGATCAGATGGATTTTTCCCTGCAAAGCATCTACTTTCTTCATGAGCTCATCCAGCTTTAGATATATTTTCTGTTCACGATAATGCTTAATCGTCTGGTCGGTGACGATCAGGTCGCTGACCGCTCCCGCAAAAGCTGCTTTCTGAACCTCTTCCCAGCCATACACTGCCAAATTCTCTTTATTAATTTCCTGAAGCACTTGTTCGACTAATAACTGTTCTTCTCTCACTCTGCTTTGTTTAAGTACATCTTTGAGCTCCGGTCTCTTGATCACTTCATCCAACGCACTTTCGCTGACATCCGAACAGGTGGCAAGGACGATCTTGGCTTTCAATTCTTTGACGACAATCTTACGATGAACATCTTCTTTATAAAATGCGGGGGAAGCAAGAATGATCCGTTCGGGATTATGGCGTTCGTTGTAGATTTCCAGAGTCTTGATGATCTCTTCATAAAAATCTTTCTTGATCTCCTGAAGTTTTGCTTTTTTAGGCACTTCTCCTTGGATCCTGCCCAGAATCTCGTAGCCAAATTTTTTAGTCAAAGCGAATAATGCTTCTTCGCGGTCAAAGATGCAGAGCAAATAAGCGTATTTTATCTTTCCGGCTTCTTCTAATTTTTGTTTGTGGTGGGTCAGCCATTGTTCTTTGGTGATCATGCCTTCGCTGTCCAGTTCCAACGAAATGGATTGATAACTGCCGTGAGGGATGTCTTCCGGCCCTTCTTTGATCGTTCCATTGATGCGCAGGGCATGGCCGGTGGAACTGAAATCAACGGTTTCTGCTTCAATCGTGACCTTAAATGTTTTTTTCGCAACTTTCGCGTTTTCACTATCACCGATCTTGACTTTTCGGGTGGTGATCCCTGTGATCAGATCTCCTGCCTCAATGATCTGACTGAGATACCAAAGATCATCGGGGTCGTTGATCCTGAACCGCACTATTCCTTTTTTAAAATCACCGTGAACCAGCTGCATGAAATGCCCGAAGTAGATGTTCTATAAATAACTTTATATATTTCTAGTGTTTTGTGTGGATTGATGATGAGAAGAGAGGTGGCAGGTTTGAGTGGTGATGGGTTGATGGGCGGTGAGTTGAGGGATGGTAAATTGATGGATAGTAAAAAAGCTCAGGCGGCGGGTGGCGCTGCCGTGTTTGTCGCGATCATCGCCGCTTTGCTGATTGTGTTTATTATTCTCGTCAACCCGCAAGAACGGGCTGAACTTCTGGGCGAACCGACAGCCCCTTCTTCGGTCAGCGGCATCCCTTCTTCTGGATCGTTGGTTAAATCTTTATTGAAAGCGACTCCAGGAAGGATTGATTATTTTGCGCAGTCGGAAATAAACCACCCACTACCGGTTGTGACGATCCAGACCAGGACGGAAACAAAAGTCCTCGCGGAGAAAAATGTAGCGTATGCGAAAAACGCCCTCTTTTCTGATCTAGAAGATTCACTCTCTTTCTCCATTCCTGATATCACGAATACGGGCAGCGTGGTTATCGGTTTCCAGCTCAAGACGTTAAGCGGAACATTAAAAATAGCATTAAATGGGGAGGAAATCCTGCGGGCTGGTGAAGGTGAAAAAATAAAGCCAATCGTCGTCCCCAAGAACCTGCTCAAAGAAGATAACACCATAATCATCACTGTTTCGTCACCAGGAGCAGCCTTCTGGCGGGCACACGCCGTCCAGCTGGAAAACCTGCAAGTGGTCGCTGATGTAACCAGTCTGGAAGGGCAGTCGTCCAAGAATGTATTTATCATCTCTGAAGTGGAAAAGAAGAATCTGGAGAAATTTGTCTTGAAAGTCCGGCCGCAGTGTGTATTGGCTTTAGTGGGGAAATTGTCGATCATGATGAATGGTAAAGAGATCTATGCCGGTCTTCCCGACTGTGACCTGGGCCTGCTGTCATTGGAATTATCCTCCGAAAATGTCTATCAAGGTGAAAACGAGATCATTTTTTCCACTGAAAAAGGTTCCTATCTCTTGAGTCATATCAATCTGATTTCCACGCTCCGCTCTCTGGAATTTCCAACCTATTATTTTGAGTTATCCGAAGAGGATTACCAAAAAGTAATCAAGAATAACCTGAAAGCGCGCCTGGCGTTGAGTTTTGTGGACGTCGTAGCAGTTAAAGAAGCGGATCTTTATTTTAACGGCCATCGTCTCCCTTTTGATACAAAAGATGTTGTTTTCACGGTCGATGTCAATGATTTTGTGGTGCAGGGAAGCAATGCGCTGAAGATCAGCCCGCGCAAGACGCTGGAAGTGCGTGAGTTGAGATTAGATCTGGTGAAATGAACTTTTGTTTTTCTCTGTTTCGTAACATCACTCGTCGGCACAATCCGAAAAGTGAGTGATGGTGACGCCAAAAGGTCGCTGAAGAATAGCCGGAATACTGGAACTGGTCCGATTTTCATCTGAAATCTAACCGAAGCAGAAAATCGGCTTCAGCGACGGCTCACCATCACTCACAAAATGGATTGTGTCCATTAGTCGCAAGATTTTTATAGGCTCCGAACTTACATCCTGATTAAAAAGAGGTTGATATGGCCGCTGAAAATAATGTTTCCGGAACTGAAAAAGAGGCTTCTGCGACAAAAGAAGAAGCTTCAGCAGTAAGAAGATTGGGCTCTTCGTTTAGGCGCTGGGCGACGACGTACGACACAGAACGTGAACGTTCCCAAGCGCGATCAATAAAATCTGGCGCACAGAGCGTCGGCCGTGGCGCGGGAAAAGCAGTTGGCGCAGTCGGAAGCGGTGTGGGCAGAGCAGCCGGTGCGGTTGGTGGAGCAGTGGAGGGAAGTGCTGCTGCCGTTGGCGGGACGATGTTGGCTGGTGCGAAGAGTTCTGCGGTAATGCTCGTCGTTTTGGGAGCCATCGCATATTTTCTTCGTCTGCTTCAGTTCAATCCAGCGGTTCTCTTAGCTTTTTCCATCGCCTTGTTTTTTATTTCCGGGTATGCCGTAGCAGCTAAGTTGGAACGCGAGCGGCTGGCAGTGTTGCTGCCGATGATTTTCTTTCTGGTTTGGTATTGGGCTCTGGATGCAACACTGGAGCCGACACAATTGATCTGGTTCCTGGTCATTGCCGCGGCAGCTTTTGCTCTTGTCGGCCTGCTGACCAAAGGGGCAGCTCTTCCGGCCGAGGCGATCGGCTTTCTTCCAGTCATCATTCTGTTTTTAGACATCGGCTTATTACCATTCATGATCCAAAAATTAGAATTGACGATTGGTCCAACAATGGAAGTATTATTATTTATCCCTTGGTGGTTCATGGCCGGCCTGTTATTGCTGCCAGCGCAGCCAACGGAAAGCAAAGGGCTGAATAGTGTTCTCGGGTTATTGAAGATTGTTTCTTTGGTGGTATTAGTATTAGCACTTGTCCTTCCGGGGATTCCCAATGTTGGTTACGAAACGGTAGAATCAGAACTGCCAACATTTCAGGAACTTCAGCAGGCGCAGGCAGACGTACTGGGAAAACTTCCTGCGGGGGAGCATCCTTTCATCGCTAATATGATGTGTCTGCTCGGCGGCGATTTTACCAATATTAATGGCTGTGTCCTGGAACGGCAACGACGTTCGCAGCTGACCGCAGTATGCCAACAGAAAGAAGAGGTAAAGCAAAAAGTTGTCGGGTTAGATGATTGCCTTGTTGAAGAGCAGAAAAAGATTACGGAAAGCGCGCAGGCTGCCGGAGCAGTAGACAAAACAATCAAACCAACACTGGCACGTCTGGATATTCCACCGGCGCCATTGCAATATGCAGCTCGTCCGGCGTATTCAGCAACGCTGTTCGTGGAAAATCCCCGAGAAACAGATCTGAATTTTCTGCTCAATTGCACCTTCCGAAAAGGCAGTGATGTCATCGTGGGAGAAGTGTCCACTCAGGGGAATACAGCACGGGAAGTGCCTCTTTCCGTGAAGACGGAAGCAGCTCAGATACCTTTAACCTGTTCTCCGGCTCAGGATTTTTCTGAAAAAGAAAAGACCTCGTATATCATGACCATCCAGGCGACAATCCAGAATATGAAAACGGAATCATCTGTGGAACGGGGCTTTCTGGGGCAGGTGAGCAGTGAAGAGGAAAAACGAAAAGTGGCGCAGGAGCTGATCCGCGACCGCTTTTCTTCCCAACAAAAAATATATTCCAAAGCGCCGGCTGAATTTGCACGGATCAATTTTGGTATCGGCATGCCGGAGCAAAATCCGATCATTACCTCGACGGATATCCCCCGTTTTGTCGCTTCTGTGGAGAATGTTGCTGGAGGAAAAATCTTGGCAATCAGATCGTTTTCCTATTCGCTGGCTGAACGCGGCTTCAGCGTACGCAGCGGCCAGCAGGATTGTTTATCCAGCAAAGAACTGATCTTGCCTGATGATGTTCCACTTTCGTTTGGATTGAGTACTTGTTTTCTTAACCTGCCGGGAGATCTCAGTAATTTTCAGGGGAAAGCAAAAGTAGAGACATTCTTTGCGACGTTAATCTATGATTACAGCATTACAAGGGAAGCAACAGTCCAAGTGCAGGTGATTGGTCTCGGATGAAAAACGGAAAAATAATTGTCAGAACCATTTTGGTCAGCAGTGTATTGCTGATGGTATTATTCGTCATCGGATGCGGTGGCAGCGATCAGCAGACATTACAGAAGAATTATAAGCAAGGCTATGCCCTGCCTACGCTGGTCATTGACGAGCAGCGTTCTCCTTCTGTCTTTTACCAGAATCGGCCATTTTCGCTGACTCTCACGCTGTTCAATCGGGCAGGATATCCTTTGCAGAATGTAAAAGTGGCAATAGCCAATTATGATCAGACGTTCTTGTCCATCGCCAATCCGCAGCAGTTTTTTCCGCTGATCGAAGAGAATAATGCGTTCAATGATGATAACGGCGGGAGAGTTGATCTTGTGTTTGCCGGTGATGTGCGTGATCTGCGCGGTGCGGAAGAACGGCGGGAACCGTATCGGCTTTATGCCTCCTATGATTCCAAGATGGAATTTGCCCCCACGATCTGCGTGAACGCCGCTCGTTATGATGTATTTGATGCTGGCTGTCAGATGCCCAAAAGCAAAGTTTCATTTTCGGGACAGGGCGCGCCTCTTGCAGTCACTTCCATGGAAGAGATCGTGCTGAGCGGTGACGTAGCGGAATTGGAATTGCGCTTGCGGTTGGAGAACAAAGGGAATGGCGACCTGAAGAACATCCGTTTAGGGCAGGCGCGCTTGGGCAACACCCCTTTGGCCTGTCAATTCAAAAATGTGCTGGAGAATGCCGACAAAAGTGTTTCGTTCAAGAGCAACCGCAAGGATGGGGAAGTCTTATGTACGGCAACATTAACTGAGAAAAGTTCGTATCAAACTGCGCTCTTCATCGAATTCTTTTACAGCTACGAATTGAGTGTCGCCCGGCAGATGACGATCAAAAGGTAAATTTATATACTTCTTCTTCTTCTTCTGAAAATAGTAAAATGAGGTGTGAATGATGAAAAAATTAATGTTGTTTTCGTTAGTCTTGATTAGTGTTTTATTTGTGGTCGCTGGCTGTCAGCCGGCGGATGATGCCGAAGCTTTAGCTGGGCAGGCAATTAAAAGTGATGTGTTAAAGTGTGGGAAAAATGCTGAATGCAACCAATTGGCAAAAAGCTGTATCTTGGCAGAAAAGTGCACTGAGACTGCCAATGCCTGTAAATCTCAATGCAGCAGCAGTGCGCCAGATTATAGAAAATGTATGAGTGTTTGTAACGTAGCTCAATCTTCTTGCGCAAGTCCTTGTTACGATTCGGCTTTGGCCGCAACGCTGAAGAAGCCGGTTGCAGCGACTTGTGTTGATTCTGATACGACTAAAGGCAGTGACGGGCATGATAAAGCTGCATATTTAATTACATCGAAAGTTAAAGACGAGAAAGGTAACTTCATATGGGACACATGCAATGCTGATGGAACTTTGACTGAGCAGTTATGCTCTGGTGGCTATTGGGAGCCAGAAACGATAGATTGTGCTGTTGAGGTCGGCGTGGGATATGTGTGTGATGAAGGAAGATGTGAGAAACCTGCCGTAAAGAAGACCTGTGTTGATTCTGATGCGGTCGGTGGCAGTAATGGAACTGATGCTGCTGCGTTTCAAGTAAAAGGGTCGACTACCACGTATATAGATGGAGTAAAGAAAGATACAGCTTTAGATGACTGTCTTGGTGATACCGTATATGAACGATACTGTAATCCTGACGGTACAGCAGCACCTTCGAAGCAAGTCAAATGTGCTGTTGGGGTCGGCGAGGGTAGTAAATGTGGGATTGGAGCATGCGTGACATCGCCAGTTATCCCAACCACAAATACAACTGCTCCACCACCAACTCCCTCGCCTGCGAACTCATCGTCAGGCGGAAATAGTTCTGGAGGAAACAGCTCCGGATAAAAATAGATTTTTTTTATTTTTTTTCGTATTTGTTTAGCTTTTCTGGCAGGCCGTGCATCCGAGCGGAAATAAGCAAAGATATTGTCTGCTTCTCGCAGTGAACAGGAGGATTTCCGCACCACGCGAGGAATAAAGTCTCTTCGGATGCACTTTGTGGCCCTGCCACCAGCTAAACAAATACTTTTTTTCTTTTTGTCAATTCAGCCAATTTCTCTTCATCAAAACCAACTAATATCTGACCATCAACATCAATCGTCGGCGTGCAGAACTGGCTTGTCTTCTGCAGAATTTCATCACGAGCCTCATCGCTGTCTTCTAAATCTTTTTCAATGAATGATACGCGATGCCGGCGCAGCCATTGCTTGGCTTGGATAGACCACGGACAGGTCGGTGTCGTATAGATTGCAACTTCCATTTTAGGCTTGATGTCAATAGGTTTATATATACTTTTTCGTTTGGAGGAGCTATGTTCCTGATTCGGAGATGGGTGGTCCTCAATGTTACTTTAGGGATTATTGCGATCATTCTTGGGCTGTATCTTGCGGGAATATCCCCCCCAACTGTGGGCAAGGTTCTCTCCGCTCTGGATCGTTCTCTTCCGTTATGTCTGGTCGAATGGAAAGGTGCGTTTACGCAGTGGAGTGATCTTGACCAGTGCTGCCTGCAGGCGCGGAAGCAGCTGTCCTGTGAAGATGAAGACCAGACTGTTGACTGGCAAAAGCTGAGCAAAGTCTGCACGACCGGAAAAACGAGCGTGAAATTTCATCTCAATCAAAAAGCGTATTCCTATTGTCAAAATCAGGTTATTTGGTAGTCCTGAATAGGGGGAGAATCGTCTTACGAGGAGATAAAGCCGATGGCTTTATGGCTATCCAAAAAAAAGAAGAGATCAGAAAGCATGAAGAAAAGATTTGGGAGGAATGTCCTCCAAAGGGGTAATCGGCAGTTTCATCAGCGTATCTTCTGGGTGCTTTTAGCCATCGTCCTTATTCTGGCCGTCTTTTCCTTGTTGAAAGCGATGGGCCTGTTGATTCCGGCCCAGCCAACTCCGCTCATCATTGAGAATACGATCGATCTCGCTTCGTTGTCATTAGATCAGAAAATTGCCCAGATGATCATCGTCGCCGGGCAGAAATGGAACTTACAGGCATGGACACGTATGCAACTTGGCGGGATTCATCTTTATGCTAAAGCAAATGAAAATATTTTTCAGGAAACAGTCAGCCAATTTCAAGAAAAGATGGTTATCCCTTTTTTTGTTACTCTTGATTTAGAGGGATGTCAAAATCCCTTTGCCGCGTTCAAGAATTTTACGGCCGCTTCCGAAATTACGACACCTGATGCGGCATTGAAAAAAGGAGGGGAGGAAGGTGCCTATCTTTCCACATTGGGGATCACCGTGAATTTCGCGCCAGTGGTCGATCTTGAGGACACGATCTGGAAATGCCGCAGCTTCCCCGGGGAACCGGAAATGATTGCTACGCTGGCAGAAGCGTATGTTTCCGGCTTGCAAAAAGAGAATATCTTGGCGACGGCAAAGCATTTTCCTGGAAAGACATTGGTGGTACAGGATCCGCACAAATACCTGGTGGCGGCCAATATCTCTACTGCTGATCTTCTGCCTTATCGGCGCTTATCTTCTTCGGTCAAAGCGATAATGATCAGCCATGTGATCTCTTCCGGTTCTGTCGATTCACAAGGCATCCCAGCGGCGGCATCTTCGGAGGCAGTGCTGATTCTTCGGGAAGGATTTGATGGCCTGATCATTACTGACGAGGTTAATATGCTGGGGTTGAAGAAATTTTATCCAACATTAGATGAAATGTATCTTGCCGTGTTCAAAGCGGGAAACGATGTGATCCTCAATTTCAATGAAGATCCGCATGAGATTCAACGGATGATTACAGTGATTAAAAAAGCAGTAGAACGTGGAGAGATACCTGAAGAGAGGATAGATGCTTCCGTGCGCCGCATTCTGCAGGCTAAAGGATTTAACGTGAGCTGATTGTACTTTAATACCTCCAAAAAAGTGTATGTATTTAGTTAAGTCTGTGTGGGCAGGGTCAAGATGGTCTGCCGAGCGTTGCTATCGAACAGAAAGAGAATGGTCTCGCTCATCTTTGAGCATAGTTCTTCAGTTCAACTAATCTTTGCTTCTGAGCGAGACGAGGCAGACCGACCGCCCAGCACAGACTTAAATACATACAAAAAAGCGACATATTTTTAAAGGAATCGCCGCTTTAGCGGAAACGGGTATCTATAAAACAACTAAATCCGGGCTTATCCCAAAGAACATGACAAAAGCAACCGACAAAAAACAAGTTAGCAGAGTTAAGATTAAGAAAAAATCATGGCTTAGAGTTATCGCTCCTCCCCTCTTCGGGCAGCAGCAGATCGGGGAAACGTATGTTGAAGATCCCGAAACTATTCTAGGGCGAAAGATAGACGTCAATCTCAAAGAATTGACAAATAATATCAAAGACCAGAGCGCCTATGTTTCCTTTCGGATGACCGGCGTAGAAGGAGCACAGGTTCAGACCGAACCTATGGGGTTTTATCTCACGCCGTCCCATGTTAAACGCCTTGTTCGAAAGAACACGTCGCGTTTGGATGATCATTTTGTTTTTTCGACAAAAGCCGGAGAACGCATAATCATCAAGACAATTATGGTTACCAGATCGAAAGTCCAGCGTTCAGTGAAGACCGCGCTGAGTTCAACATTGCGTTCTCTTCTCCAGGATGAATCACAAAAGATTGATTTCAATGGCTTCCTTTCTTTGTTGGTCAGCGGACGCCTGCGTAAAACATTATTTGCATTGAACAAAATTAGTCCTCTCCGTGAAGCGGCTGTCCGGGTTGCCCTGCTTCAAGTAAAAAAAAGCGGACAACGCCCAACCTCAGAAATCAGCGAAGCGCCAACTATCGAGGAAATGCCGGCTGCTGATGAAAACATTGAAGATCAGGCTGAAGACGGCTCTGTCGGGGAACAGGAAGAGGCTGCCGAAGGAGAGGCTCTTGCTGATGATGAACAGTCCAACGATGAAGAAGGAACAGCATAATCTCTCTCTTCTTTTTGCCCGATGAAATTCCTTGCTTGTACGGATATGCACGAAAATAGAGATGCGCTAAGAGCATTAGTCAAGAGAGCTTCTGAACCGGATATCGATTTTGTGGTTTGTACAGGAGATATCTCTTCGTTCGGAAATGGGCTGCGTACCGTTCTCAAAGCGTTCAGCGATCTCGGGAAGACATTTTATGTTGTTCCGGGGAACCATGAAGAAGGGCGTGATTTTGAAGGAATCGTCAAGGCGTTCCCGCATTGCATCAATCTCCATCTTAAAGCAGCATCGATCAAAGAGTACGTTTTTCTGGGCTACGGCGGCGGGGGCTTTGCGATGAAAGACGCAAATTTCAGAAAGATTGCTCGTCAATGGTATGGGAAATTTAAGGGGAAGAAAATTGTATTGTTGACGCATCAGCCGCCGTTTGGCACAAAGTTAGATTGGCTTGGCGATCGCCATGTCGGAAATGTTGATTCTCATGATTTCATCCTGCGGATCAAGCCGAAGCTGGCGATTTCCGGGCATCTTCACGAGACCGTCGGGGAGATGGACACGCTGGGGGAGACAAAGCTGATCAATCCCGGCTGGGATGGGATGGTTATTGAATTGAATTGAGAAATCGTTTGTTCAGTATTTGTTTAACTTTGTTCGGGCACAATCCCTTTTGTGAGTGATGGTGAGCCGTTGCTGAAGCCGATTTTAAGAAATTTCAGAGATACAGAAGAAAATCGGACCTGTTCCAATATTATATCTATCCTTCAGCGACCATTTGGCGTCACCATCACTCACTTTTCGGGATATGCCATTGTTCAGTTATTTTTATATAGTTCGTGTTCTTCACTATGGTCATGGCTTTAACTACTCCATTTACTTCTCTTCCCGGCCTGATTTTGTCTGATCTTGCGGAAATCAAGAAAAAAGATGCGCAATTTAAAGAAGTGAAACGACGGCTGAAGAAAAACTATCCCGTGAAAAAGGTTGCCAATCTCCAAAAGAAGTATCTCAAAAAGCCGGAATCATTTCGGGCAGAATTTGCTCGTCTTGTCGATGATTTTGTCAAAGATTATAACTTCTTTCGGGGCGCTTATGGCTCACTGCTTCAGGCAATAATTGCGACGCTGAATGTGGCCGAAAAGAGTCAATACAATGAATTACTATCTATCGAAAATATTATTGAGAAGATTGAAGCGCGGGCAAAAGAGAAAGGGGGTGAGTTCTATTTTCCTGAGGAGGGAAGAAAAAAGTTTGCTCGGGCATTTCGCAGCGCGATGCGTGATCTTGCTGCACAATTAAAAGTAGAATATGATACTCTTTCAGGTTTAACGCGAGGAAAGCGGGTCGCGGCTGGTTTTCTTTCTCGATTTGTCAATGCACGGTCGGCTGAGCGCAAAGGGATGCGTGCTGCAGGAAAATTACGCGGGCAGATCGACCATACCCAAGAAGTGCTGAAGCATCTGGAATCGGAGCTGCAGGAAGGCGTGCAGCAGGATTTTCTTCTGCTGATGCTGCAATTTGTGACCGAGGTAGCCAAGACGGATGATTTGTATCGGCAATTAAAGAAAGATCTGGAGATTTTGATTCAAGATATCCGTAATGAAGTGGAAGATGTCGTCTTAAAAATTGCGCCTTTTATCGCGTTGATTCAAAATGACCGCAGCGTGATGGGAAGAATTGCGGCAGCGCGGACTGCATTTGTGAGAATGCAGGAACAAATCGTTGCCGCGCTGGAAAAAGAAAAAGTGTGGCCTACATATGATGAAGCAACTCTTCAGAGGATAATGCGGAGCGATCTCATCTTATTAGCAACATTACAGGATATTTCTCAAAGAGCGATACAAAGCATTGTTGCTGATGTTGTTCGAAAAGAGTTAGGCACCCAACAACAATAATTATTCCTCTTTCTTCTTCTCAATCGCATCCATAAAAACTTTGCTGATCTTGAGGGCAATACCCCTGTCTTTCGTATTGATTTCTACACCGGACATCATTGCTTCGCCGATGGCGACGAGCTCGTCTTTGAGGGTCATGATGGCGACGGTTTCCCCTTTACGGAAATTCTCTAACTTACTGATGCCGGGGATGGCTAACGCCCGGCCGTGGGTAACGCTTTGGATCGTCGTATCAAAAATCCAGCATTTGGAAATGTGTTTCAACGCTTTTTCCATCGGCTGGATACAGTGGCGAAGAAATGTGTCATTGTTTTCGTCGCGGTAGAAATGGATAGCATCATCAAGATCGTTGAGGGTGATGAGATTGTCTTTTTCTGTAAATGGGCCAGCCTGTGTTCTTCGTAACTCAACCATATGCGCGCCCGCGCCCAAAGCTTGTCCGAGATCATGACAAAGTTTTCTGATATACGTCCCTGCCTGGCACCTGACTCGAAAAAGGACTTCTCTGCCTTCGATTTCCAGAATCTCAAACTCGTAGATCTCTCTTTCTCTCAGCTGGCGCTTGATCGCGCTCTTGACCGGAGGAAGCTGCTTGATCTTGCCGATGAATTGCTTGACAATTTCGTGAACTTTCGCTTCTTCAACGTCTTTATGCAGGTGCATGACACAGACATATTCTTTTGGAGCAGTGAGCAGAAACTGGACAATCCGCGTGGCTTTGCCCAAAGCGACCGGCTGGACACCGGAGACCTGCGGATCAAGTGTTCCGGAATGGCCGGCTTTGTCGATATGGAGAATTTTCTTAACATAATCGGATGTCTGATGTGATGTCGGGCCTTTTGGCTTGTCGATGTTGACGATGCCGTAATGGATCATTTCTTCCGTCGTTCTCTCTTCCGGAAGCTTGCCGAATGTTCCTATGGCTTCTTTCTTGGTAAAAATTTGATTGTCCATTTAGTCTGTTGGGAGAAGTTGTTTTAAAAATGTTCGTACGAAAAGTATTTGTTTAGCTTTTCTGGCAGGCCGTGCATCCGAGCGGAAATGAGCAAAGAAATTTTCTGCATCTCGCAGTGAACAGGAGGATTTCCGCGCCACGCGAGGAATAAAGTTTCTTCGGATGCACTTTATGGCCTTGCCACCAGCTAAACAAATACTACGAAAAATCACTAACCGGTGAAATGACTTTAATCTGTTACTGAAGCTGCTTCTGCTTTCTGTTCAGGAGCTTCGGTTTCTTTTTTTGCTGTTTTTGCTCCCGCTTTTTTCTGCGGCGCTTTCTCTTTCTTTTCCACGCCAAACAATTCCGCACGGGCGATTCCTTTCTCGTCTTTCGTGACCGTCACTTTCACATGATGAGGCGGGTTCTTGATGCCGTGCTGCCATAATTTTTCGTTGACATCCTTGGCCAACCGCACATCTTCCGTTTTCATGTGGCGGGCGAGAAATTGTCTAAGAGCGACGACTGCTTTGTTTGTGCGTTTCCAATTAGGAACTTTTTGGTATTCTTTACGCAAGGGAACATTATATGTTCTTTCCACTGCTTTTTCTGATTCTTTTTTTGCGGCCATGGTTGTTGGTTGATGTAGTGAATATTATATTATTAGTATTATTCTATGTTATTATTCTATGTTATTATTCTATTAATCAGGCTTTGGTTTTGGTTCTGCGCCAGCTGCGCTTCACTTCTGTATGGCGGGAGGGATGGACGCGCCGCCCTTTGCCGTAGACTTTGAAAACAGTCCAAAAAGGGGCCCATTTTGTCTGCTTGCTCAGCTTGATCAGGCGTCTTTTGCGAGCGGGATGTTTGTTTGTGGCCATTGTTGTGAGATCACTTTTTTTTATTTGGCTTTCCTATTTGCTTTCTTTGAAGAGCTGCATGGCAATCTTATCCATGAACGATATCCCTTTTGGGGTGAGGATTCGTCCTTTATGAACCCCTTTTTCTGTTTGCCGCAGCAAACCGGATTTTTCCAACTGCTGAAGAATGGAACGGATGATCGATCCGGAAGCAGGATAGAATCGTTCCGGCTTATGGCCGCGATTCTTGCGTCCGCCGTATTTAGTGCGGAGTTTTTGCGTGCCGACAGGGCCTAATTTAGCAACGACGCGAAGAATGGATGCCGAACGGAAATACCACCAATCTTCCTGGTCAGGAGTCCGTTCTTTGTGGTGGCCGGTCTTGACAAAAGCAGACCACGGTTCTGGCTGGACTAATTTGTTTGCTTTGAGCTCTTCTGCTGTCCGTCGGACAAGTTTTTCTGGATTTACAGTAAGGATATGTGACATTGGCTCATCAGGATTGGTGGTGATTTATAAAGGTTTCGTGATGCGGATTGGTTTTGTGATTATATCCTTAACAGGCCAGCTACCAAATCCATGACTTTCTTTTGATAGCAACGCTCGGCAGACTATCTTGACCTCGCCCGCACAGACTTAACTGAATACGTATTCAATTAAGAACATTTTAAATATCCTCTTTGTTTTCTCTAACGCAGGTGATTATTTTGTCAAGAAAGAATGTAACTATCCTGCTTCTGATTATCGTAACGCTTTCTCTCGTCGCGGCACAAAATGAATCTATCTCCCCGGCAACGGGAAAAGCAAGTTCAGCGGGAGAGGCAGATGATGGTTTTAAGAAATTTCTGGAAGACCCTAGTACGATTAAAGGTGTTACGATCACGGACAAGGGCGGCGGCGGTGCAGCACCGCTGGAAAAACCTGTATTTACATCTTCGTCAGGGAAGACACCATCTGACGGCGAGAATCGGTTTATCCGATTTATCTTTGGGCTAGGTAGTTTATCTTTTCTCTTTGGCGGGCAGGCGGAAAACCAGCTTTGCGGATTCTTAAGAATTCTCCTGGCGCTTCTCGTGTTTACGATCTTATATTTTCTTGCATCGATGATTCCGGGCTTAACGCGCGGAGTAGCGATTACGATCAGCATCATTTTGGCGATACTCGTCGCCATCTTTACGCCTTGCGTCGTGTTATTGGCATGGGGGACATCGTATGCGACCATCTTTGCGTTTGTGGTTATTTTCGGTCCGGTGCTGGCGGGATTGGCGTTGTTATTATTTACACCGACGCCAAATCGCAGGACAGCCTTTTTAAAGTTGGTGAGTGTGCTTGCTTTGATGTGGCTGGTCTATTCAATCAGTTATTGGGCAAAACAATTAGGTGGTTGACTCTGCTGCGTTAGAGAAAAGTTTAAATAGGCTAAGATTTTACTTAGTTTCACCATCCATTGAAGTAAATAATAAATGGGTGATTTGAGATGATCAAGAAAACATATACGCTGGTTTTAATCTTACTGTTATTGCTTCCGAGTTTCTCCCTGGCTTCAAATCACGGGTCTTCGACGTCGTCAGGCGACTCAGCGTTTGATTTTGGTAAATTTGTTTCCAAGATTATCGGTGTCGGCCAGCTTACCTTTCTGGGCAGTTCAGACAATCAATTTGTCGGCTTTATCAGAATACTGATGGCTATTTTATTGTTCACTATTCTCTATTTTCTGTTGTCGATGATTCCTGGCTTGACGCGGGGCGTGGGTATTGCCATCGGAATCTTGTTAGCCGTCCTGGTCAGCGTATTCCTTCCCAAAGATGTTTTGATTGCTTGGGGAACTTCCTATGCAACCTTGTTTGCGTTTGTGATCATCTTTGGGCCGGTTATCGGGTTGGCTGTTCTGTTAATCTCTACACCAACGCCGGGTCGGGTTGCTGCGCTCGTAAAACTGGCTTCTGTCTTGATATTGTGGTGGCTGGTAGCGCATATTTCGACGTGGGGACATGAGTTGGGAAGCTATGTTGCACCACTGGCCGCGGGGGTCATATAAAATGGCAGACTTAACTGATTTCGCCGGATGGATAAATATAATTGAATCATACGCTCATGTGATCTTTTTCGTCTTAGCCGCTTATTATACGTGGCTTTTGATCAAAGGTGGAGACAAAGATGGCAAGTCTGCGGATAAAGCATGGGGAGCAGGCCCTGCTGCGGGTAAAGGGTTATGGAAGTGGACTCAGAAAACCAGAGGAAAATTGAAGCGTAAGATGGGTTTGGAAGAAAAGCTGGTTCTTGCTGAGTATGCTGATCTGGAAGCCTTAAAGAAAGCGCTGAATAATTCTAAAGTGACCGATGATGCCTCTTTAAAGAAAGCAGTCGGATCAAAAGAGAAGAAAGCCAAGCGCCATGAGGCGAAAGCCTATCGTCGCTTAAATCAGCTGCAGAAGACAATTGATGATTTTGAACTTGAACCAAAGCGGAAAGCAGCAGCTAGAACTGTATTGAATCGGATGACCGTCTTCACCAAAGAGATTGTTAATGCGTTGCGACAGTTTGATACCGCGTTGGGGAGCACCGCCGCGTTTGCCGCGAAAAAAACGTTGCTGAACACAGAAGTGGATAAGGCAATCACTGCCGACCGTGGTTTTGTCGCTGAACTGGCAAAACTGAAGAAAGTCATCTATGGATGATTTTTTCTGTTTCTTTTTTTGATCTTTTATATTTGTTTAGCTGGCGGCAAGGCCAAGAAGTGCATCCGAAGAAACTTTAAACCTAACTTGGTACGGAAATATTCCGGTTCACGGCGAGAAGCAGAGACTCTCTTTGCTGATTTCCGTTCGGATGCACGGCCTGCCGAAAAAGCTAAACAAATACGATCTTTTTTCAATTAATTTTCTGACCTCGTCCGACGTATGTATTAAATCTGTGCTTTGGCAGGTCGGTCTGCCTCGTCTCGCTCGGAAGCAAAGTCAGTTGAACTGAAGAATCATTCTCAAAGATGAGCGAGACCATAATCTTTCTGTCTGATCGCAACGCTCGGCAGACCATCTTGACCCTGCCTGCACAGACTTAACTGAATACATACCATCATCAAAAACCTTATATACCCTTAAATTATTCTTTTGTCTATGAAAAAGACCTGGTTGATGTCAGCACTCCTTTCTCTCCCCCTTGTTGCCGCATTAGACATTGTTGGCACATTAGGCAATGTCTGGGACCGCATTTTAGGAATCGGTAGTCTCAATTTTCTCGGCGTGTCCGCCGGCGTGGGTGTCACTGCTCTGACGCGCATCTTGATCTGGATCCTGATGTTCACAATCTTTTTTGCCGTGATGACCGGCCTGAAAGGGGTGACCGGGAGAACGGGATCGATATTTGGCCTGTTCAGCCGGACACAAGCAGGTGTTGTTGCTGCGGTGATCGCGACGATTGCCGCGATTTTCCTGCCGCCAGATGTTTTATTAGCCACAGGCACAGGCTGGGCGACGGCAGTAGCCTTATTGCTCATCGGCGGGCCGATCGTCGGTCTAGCCTATCTTCTGTATACTATCCCCGGAAGAGGACAGGATACAAAAACGACAGTATTTGTCAAGTTGATCCTGTGCTTTTTTTTATATTGGATTTTATCAGCGATGAGGGGGTATGTCACCCAATTTTAACATGGCAGATGCTTCAATCGTGACCGGGACAATTGCTGAATTTATCGATGGCGCTTTATTTTTCGTGATGCTGATGATCGGGTATTATATCGTCCGCCTGTTCATCGTCCCGCCCCCTTCCAAAGAAGATCGGGCAGCCAAGAGAAAAGATTTGGAAGAGCAGCGTGCTAAATGGGGAGAATGGGTGGGCACAAAGTTTAAAGAGCGAAAACATAAAGCCCAAAAAGAACAGCGTAAAGGTGATGTCAGTGTTGTCAAGGATAATATCAAAGATGCGCTGGAAGGGATGGAAGATATTCATTCGTTGTTGAACCGGGGAAATCTTGTGAAAACAAAGACGACAATTAATCGCGTCAAACGGGATTTGCATCGTACGGTGAGCAATCTGCGCTTGCTGCGGAGAAAACATGAAGATGCAGACCGCCAAACGCTGCAGAAAGCGATCGATGAGGTTCATGCGATTGAACAGGCTTTTGTTGCTGATGTTGAGCATAAAATACCCCCCAAAGTTGATTCGGATCATGCTAAATATGTAAATAGTGTTAAAGATCCGATTGATGCGGTAGTAAGTTTGCGCGGTTCTTTGGGAACGGTCTGGAATAAATTGGAAGATTTCCATGCCAAGTTTCCGGCTACGCCGTAATCCTATTAAGAACTTTACAGGATAATCAAAATCACTTTGGTCTTTCATAAATTAAACAGTATTTGCCACTCATTCTTTGAAACGCGGAGTATTCCACCACTCTTTTGAGTGGTGGTTTGCTTTGCAAACCATTTATTGATGAGTGGAATTCTTGCGTGTTCAAAATTAGGCGGGGGTGAGTGAAGCGAACAGGCTACCAGTCGGTGACCGGTAGTCCCCCCCCCCGCCTATTTTGACACATTAACGGATGACGGCCGTCAGCGCATTGATGGGTTACCGAACAATAACGATTATGGTCCCCGGATAATTCAATCGGCTCCAGGCAATTAACACACTGGATTATTTTCACTAAATTATTTTCTTGCGGGCATGCTGATTCGCACCATTCTCGATCTGGATCAAAAAATAGTCTGCAGGATCGATCGGGGCACAACAGGTAGGTGGTCTTTGTGTCAAGCTCGGATTTTTTGATAGTGTCATTATTCATAGAACAGAATTTAGCAATAAAATTCAGATAGATGTACGTAGATCGAACCACGATCATTGATAAATGCCGTGTTCTGTCTTTCTTGTTCTAAAACAGTTTCAATCCGAGAGAGAAGTGGAGCAGAACCTGTGCCAAATAATGGCACTTGATTGGCTGCGTTGATATACATCCTGAATTTAGACATGGACGTGAATCCCAAAGCATTTCTTTGGTCTAACGCTTCACGAAGAGGGATGTCGGTGTAATCAATTTCTAAACCGCTTTGCGGGTCTTTCACAGAACCATGATATAAATCTAATACAAGGTGTTGAGTATAAAGCCAATGATCTTCCGGTCTGGGGCTTAGTCTATACTCATCATGAAGGTGTTCTCTCTCTACAAAACAGGAGATATCTTCCAGTCCCAACGCTTCCAAAAAGTATTCTTCTACTTCCAGTGCATCAGTGGAAACATAGCAATCAATATACTTGTCTGCTTCTGCGGCTAGCGTTTCGCTATCATTCGCAGTTCTCATTTTTCTATTCTACTTTCACTTTCTGTCCCAATGCCTGCCCGGGAAGCCCTTTCTCAGGGAAGATAACCCGAACATTGCCTTTGCGCCCATGCAGCGCAGAAATTGTGCCCTGAATCTGTGTTCCGGCTGGAGAAGTCCACACTACTTTCTTGCCGATTACTTTCTGCGCTTCTTCGGCGCTGTCCGCGGCTTTCAGCACCATCTGGTGCGAATTTACTCTGTACCGGCTTTGCCGGAAATGCATGACGGTTGCTTCCATGTTTAAGCTAAAAAGGGGTTTTATTTATAAAATTATTGCTGGAAGTCGGCCATTGTTCTACTATGGCGGAAGACCCACTGTCGGAATGCGCCATCCGTTAGCCCGCATTTCTTGGCTGCTTCTGCTCCGTCTTTACTTCGTTTTATCTGTTGATTGATGTACCATTCTCTGAAACGTGAAACAGCCTCGACATATTTGTCTTCAAAAATCTCATTCAATTCTAAAAAGCCTTCTTCTGCAACTTCATCTCTGGCAAGTTCATATATTCTTTGCGCTATTTCTTTGCTTTTTGATTCCATTAGGGTGCGAAGAAGTGATGCTCTCAATAAATCAGCATATTCTTTTATTTTTACTTCTGCACGTTCTATACTTCCTTCTGTGGTTAGTAATTCGGGAAGAGATGAATAATCTCCACATTTTCTTTCCCGTAGTTCTTTTACTGTAACTCCAAAGATTTCTTTTACACGACTATGTAAGGCAGTACGCGCATTTTCGGGATTGGGCGAAGCCAAGATGTGCAACGCAGTCTCTTTTACTTTAAACTGATGCGACTCTAACTGGGAGAAGAGATATTCTTCTCTAAACTGTTTGACGGCATCGTGATATTCTAAATTCAAATATTTCTCATTTCCCCCGACAAAGTTCTCTCTCATATCCTCCGCGATTGCTATCGCAATGCCATAGAGAACCGGGCGAACAAACTGTTCATAGCTCATTTCTCTTCCCTCCGATCGGAGAGTAATGTCCCAGCTGTCGATTTCTGCTTTGACTGCTTGTTCTAATGTCATTTTTGTGTTGAAACGGTGATTATTTAAAAATGTTACTCCCGATAAGTAATATTTTAATCTTTGTTCTTCTCCAGCCAAATCAATATAAACCAGATGAAGACTCTCTCAGACATGCTCAAAGGCCAAGTTGTCTCCGGTGATTTTGGAAAAATTGTGATGCGGGTGAAAGCAGATGCTCCTGTTGAATTAGGAGAACTCGTCGTGATCGAAGAACGGGGTGAGAAATTCATCCTGCAAGTCTATGATCTGCTCTATGGCAGCCAGATCTCCCTCCAGAATCTGGAAATGGTTGCCGGGATGAGCCTGGAAGAAAGCGGTTTCCAGATGCTCGATGAGCAGCTGCGTAATTATCAGTTGGCGTTATTGAAACCAGTATTGACGACGAGCGGGCAGAGCCGGATGTGCAAGAAACTCCCCCCATTTTTTACAAAAGTGCGGGCAATAACCAAAGATGACCTGTTGTTTATGACGAAGCCGCTCCATCCACTGTTCTTGGGGAGTTTGCGCAGCGGCAGTGCCGCGCTTGATTTTGATTTATTTCTGCCGGGAAGAGATGCCTTGAGCCATCATATCCTGATTCCGGCGAGTACAGGGAAAGGGAAATCAAATCTGATGTCATGCATGCTCTGGGGCTTGACCAGCGGTGATTTTGCCGGTGTATTGGTCCTTGATCCTCACGACGAATATTACGGCCGTGTCGGCCTGGGATTGAAAGACCATCCGCGGCATGATCAAGTTAGTTATTATACTCCGGCCAGGCCGCCGCCGGGAGCAAGGACTTTAAAGATTCACCTGACAAAATTGAAACCGGAGCATTTTCAAGGGGCGATTGCATTGTCTGATCCTCAGCGGCAATGCTTATTTGTCTATTTCAAGAGATTCAAAACGGATTGGATCAGGGCCATTTTGGAAGAACGGCGGATCGAAAACGTGCAATTTCATGAAGATACGATTTCCGTCGTGAAACGGAAATTATTGGCTTTGCTCGATCTGGATTTCGAAGCCGGACAATTTCAGTGCAGCGGCATCTTTGACGATGTTGCCGGGATGAATACGATCACCGAGATTTGCCTGGAGCTGGAACGGGGAAAAACCGTGATTATCGATACCAGCTATTTCTCTGGCTCGTTGGAGATCATGGTCGGAAGCATCATCGCCTCAGAGATTTTTGATAAGTACAAATATTACAAACGCATCGGCCAGCTTGAAGACAAGCCGGTCATTTCCGTTGTCCTGGAAGAAGCTCCCCGGGTGTTGGGAAAGAAAGTGCTTGAGCAAGGAAGCAATGTGTTTGATTCAATTGCGAGGGAAGGGCGGAAATTTAAGATTGGTCTCATTGCCATCACTCAGCTACCCTCGGAGATCCCCAAGAATATTCTGGCAAACATGAACACAAAGATCATTCTGGGGATGGAAATGGGTTCAGAGCGATTGGCGGTCATAGAATCATCGCCGCAGGATTTAAGTCAAGACAACCGCAATATCGCCTCGCTGGACAAAGGGGAAGCGATCGTGACTTCTACGTTTACGCGGTTTGCCGTGCCGGTGAAAATTCCCTTGTTTAGTGAGTATGTCAAGCAGAATAAAAAAGCGGTGAATGTTGAGATTAATTTTATCGGGATGGGTGAATGAATTTGGTGAGTGAATTTCATTCTCAGAGTACATATTAAGTCTGTGCTTGGCAGGTCGGCCTGCTTCGTCTCGCTCGAAAGCGGAAAGCAGTTGAACTGAAGTGCTATTCCTAAACATGAGCGAGACTTTGAATTTCTGGCTCAAAGCCAGCGCTCAGCAGGCCATCTTGACCCAGCCAGCACAGACTTAACTAAATATGTACTTCTCAGAGATATTTTTAAATAACTGTCCTTTTTTAAGGATCATGGATACTATTTTTCCGATTGAATGTCAACGTTGCGTCCATGTCACGTGGATGAATGTCGATTTCTACAAAGAGAATGGGGATGCTCATCTACGCGACGTGTGCCCTCATTGTGATTATCCCAAGTACTTTAGCTTGTATAAGCTAGCTGAGAGAAATGATTTCTATCGCCTTCAATTTATCACTGTTGATTTTTTTCTCGCTAAAGAGTTAATGGAGAGAGAAAGATAACATCAACTCTGGAGCTAGTCTGAAGCAGTGCTTTTCAACACGTATTTAAACTCCAGTCGCTTTCTCTTCCTATGAAACACTCAGTGAAAGTAACCGTTGTCTTACTCCTCTTATTTCTCTTAATTCAATTTATAGGCATTGCCGTGCTCCAGCGATATGTTGATCTTTCACAAAGCACGGCTGAAGAGATTATCTTTGCGGAACTGCCGATCGGCGAGCGGCCGCCGTTGGAAGAGAATAATTCCTACATCACTGTGATCTTCGCTGTTCTCTTAGGAACAGGCCTGGCTTTCCTGCTTATGCACTATCATTTGGTCTGGCTGTGGAAAGCATGGTTCTTCATCGCCGTGCTCACTACTCTTCTGGTCTCTTTCAGTGCGTTCATCCCGGCGTGGTGGGCATTTATCCTTTCTTTTGTCTTGACAACATGGCGGGTTTGGAGACCTAACTTCTTTATACAGACAGGAACAGAATTATTTGTCTATCCCGGCTTGGCGGCAATCTTTGTGCCATTGTTTTCGCTGACATCAATCAGTATCCTGCTCATCCTGATCGCATTTTATGACGCCTATGCCGTCTGGAAATCAAAACACATGATCACTTTGGCCAAATCTCAGGCGCAGGTGAAAATCTTTGCCGGCCTGTTAGTACCGTATGCCGTGAGCAAACAAGAGCTTGTCTTTCATCATCCTCAAAAGTTGGGAAAAGAAGAGAAAAAAAATGGATATTCGATGAGGACGGCGGTCTTAGGCGGCGGCGATGTGGCGTTTCCTTTATTGTTCGCCGGGGTCGTGTTTAAAGAGCTGGGGTTGTGGCAGAGCCTGATCATTCCTTTATTTGCCGCTCTCGGCTTAGGATTATTATTTTGGAAAGCCAAAGAAAAGAAATTCTATCCAGCGATGCCGTTCATCGGCATTGGCTGTTTTGTGGGCTTATTGGTGGTATGGCTGATTGGGTTGTTGTAAAATATGTTTTTTCGTATCTGTTTGGCTTTTCCGGCAAGCTGTGCATCCCAGCTAGACAAAGACAAAAATTTTATATAGAAACGTGGTTATTCTTACTTTATGGCAAAGCCGATCAGAGCAACCCCCACTCTTCGTGGTCAGGATGCTATCCGTTTCGTAAAGCAGATGATTAAAGAGGAACGGAATCCAAATCCAAAAAGGATTGCGACAATTCGGAGAGCGTTAAAGACGAAATTTAATGTTATTAACTAAATCAAAGAACATGGGCGTTATTCCCTTCTCTCTTTCTTTTAATGCAATAAATCTTTGTTTTTTATAAAAATGAATTACCTCGTTTTCTTTGTTTCTCTTTGCATCTAAAACTAAAAATCGGCAACCGGAGTATCTTTCATAAACTTGAAAAGCAATTCTAATGACAAAATCTATCATTAAAGTCCCTACTCCTCTCCGAAGGAATCGATTATCAACACACAATCTTCCTATTTTGATGGCAGGCAAAGAATGATATTGTATTCCTTTCTCACGGAAGCCAGTTTTCAAATCACCCTCGAGATTTATTCTGTCATTCAGTACAGTGATATATCCTACCAACTCATCATTCCTCAGAAACCATAAATAAGTGACAGAGATGCGTTTTTTCTGATTTTCTAACGCATCCTCAACTAGAAATTTCGTTAATTCTTTTTCATAGGACTGAAAATCTTTGATGTTATGCTTTTCAGTAATTCTTTCAATAGTAATCTCGTTTGGGTTAATTTTCGACAAACTCTCTGACATCTTTCTTAGAACCCTTTCACCGGCGAATGATAGTTTCCATAGCCGGTAGGAGAGATGGTCAGTCCGTCGCTGGCGGCTATCGTCTGGATTCCGGTTGCCTGCTGGATCAAGCGTGCTTCATGCATCGGGTCCGCTTTGAGCATCTCCAAGCCAAAATGAGTGATGACAGCCAGACGCGGCTTAACATGATCGATGATTTTCATCGCTGCGTCGCTGTCCAGATTCAAGCCCTGCGCCCGTTTTCCAGGATAAGGCACATTAAGAATGAGGACATCTGTTCCGCTCAGGCTTTCCAAAAGCTGTGGAGTGAAGAGCGTGTCTCCCGGATAACTTACCACAAAGCCTGGGCAGAATAATTTAAAGCCGACTGCCGTCTGATCGGCATGTTCGACGGGGATGGTATGAATTTCAACTGATTCAAAGGCGATTTTATGATTTTTTTCCAGAGGGATGACCCGCTCAACGAGATTCTGATGATAGCGGGTGATAAATGGGTGGCTATCCTCTCCCGACTGCAGGACGGATTTACTGCCGAGAACGACACCTCTGCGCTCCAGTCCAGAATGGGTCATCGCTTCAATAACAAGATTAAGATCATTACAGTGGTTGATGTGGTTGTGCGTGACGAGAACGGCAGTCGTATTATGTGGATTGACACCATATTCCCGTGTTTTGAGCAGCGCTCCCGGTCCGGGATCAAGGTGGAATTGGAAAGCATCATCTATTTTCAGGATGATTCCTCCAGAAGAGCGCAGATTTTTACTTGCGACGGCAGCGCTGCCGGCCGTGCCGAGAAAGATGATTTGGGCCACGCTCCATTCGCATGATTGTTGATTAATAAAGATTGTTGTAGTCTAAAGATACTAACCTCTTTTTTCATAATCTTTATAATGGGGCTATCTCCTCGCCAGTCTGGTGAGGTAGCTATGTCCAATAATACAGTCCAGCCTATATTCATTTTACCCGAAGATACAAAACGAACGACAGGAAGAGAAGCGCAGCAGAATAACATTGCCGCCGCGAAAGCGGTAGCCCAGGCCGTGCGGACAACTCTTGGCCCGAAAGGGATGGACAAGATGATCGTCGATTCTGTCGGAGACGTGGTCGTGACAAATGATGGGGTGACTATTCTTAAAGAGATGCAGATCGAACATCCGGCGGCGAAGATGGTCGTGGAGATCGCCAAAACACAGGAAGATTTGGTGGGCGATGGAACGACGACGGCAGTGGTCATCGCCGGTGAATTGCTGAAGAAAGCAGAAGAGCTTTTGGAACAAAATATCCATCCCACTGTATTGGCTAAAGGCTATCGCCTGGCCGAACGTGAAGCACAACATTTATTGAAAACGATCGCCAGGCCGATCACGATCCAGGACAAAGAGATGCTGCGGCAGATTGCCATGACTGCAATGACGGGCAAAGGCGCAGAGGCCAATAAAGAAAATTTAGCTGACTTGCTCGTCGTGGCAGTTACCCGCGTGTTAGATCGGGGTATGGTTGATCTTGATAACATCAAAGTGGAGCGGGTTGTTGGGGAGAGCACGGAAAAAAGTGAATTGATCGAGGGAATAGTCTTGGATAAAGAGCGCGTTCATTCGGCAATGCCATCAAAGATAGAAAATGCAAAAGTGGCACTACTCGATGCTGCACTAGAAATCAAGAATACAGAAATCGATGCAAAAATCCAGATCACCGATCCTTCACAATTAACTGCTTTTCTCGATCAGGAAGAGCGTACCCTGCGGGAGATGGTCGTTAAAATCAAGACCAGTGGGGCAAATGTTGTCTTCTGCCAGCGGGGAATTGATGACCTTGCCCAACATTTTTTGGCCAAAGAAAATATTCTCGCTGCACGCCGCGTCAGGAAAAGTGATATGGAAAAATTAGCAAAAGCCACGGGCGCAAAGATTATCAGTTCCTGGAAAGAACTCTCTTCAACGGATCTTGGTTTTGCGGGAATCGTCCGTGAAGAAAAAGTTGGTGAGGAACAGATGCTCTTCATTGAAAAATGCACCAATCCCAAAGCGGTTACTTTGCTTGTCCGGGGAGGGACGGAACATGTTGCCGATGAGATCAAGAGAGCCGTCGCGGATGCGTTAGGAGATCTGGCAACAGCGATCAGGGATGGGTTTGTTGTTGCTGGTGCGGGCGCAGTTGAAATGGAAATCGCGCGTGGCCTGCGGCAATACGCACGCACGTTATCCGGACGGGAACAATTGGCCGTGCAGGCGTTTGCGGAGACGCTGGAAGTCATCCCCCGTACTTTAGCAGAAAATGCCGGTCTCGATCCGATCGATGTCTTGACAAAACTGCGCTCGGCGCATGACCAGCAGCAGGTATGGGCAGGCATTGATGTGTTCTCCGGCGAGGTGATGGATGCGTGGTCACAGGGAGTACTAGAGCCGTTGAAAGTAAAGACGTTGGCTTTGAAGAGCGCTACAGAAGTCGCTGAAATGATCTTACGGATTGACGATGTGATCATGGGCGGCGGCCAGAAAAGACAGCCGCTGCCATCGCCGGGGGCGGGATTAGAAGGAATGTAGAGAATCTTCCCGGCTAATATGAAACCCTCTCGCGTTGCTCGTTTACTGCCAGGCTCCGCACTTGCTGTAGAACAAGATCAGCGACGTTCCCCGTAGTACTGAGTGAGACGACGATCTCGCTGGTATGCCAACGAAATTGTCGTTTCGTTGTGCAGGGGCAACCCCCTTGTCGCTTTGCTATTTCTATCGAGAGTGCTCCGCAAAGGGCAGTAACTACAGGGTTTCATATTAGCCAATCTTCCCTAAAAGCTTTTAAAGCTCGTTTCTTTTGTTTAGTCCATGAATCCAGGAAATATCATCAGCTTATTTCGCGTTGCCTGCCTGCCGGTGATGATCTACTTTCTGAACCGAACATCCTTGCAGGCAATATTCTGGGCCGTTGTTCTTTATGGCTTTGCCGTCTTCAGTGATGTGTTGGACGGAATCGTCGCCAAGAAGACAAAAGAGAAAAAAGTAATCGGTTCTTTTATCGACCCTCTGGCGGATAAGGTACTCATCTTTGGCCTGCTTCTTTTTTTTGCTTGGGAGGGACAATTTTCGCTCACGATCTTTAGTATCCTGCTCGTTCGGGATCTCTTGTCTTTAGTCTTCCGTTTTTTAGCCAGCCGTGAGGATATTCTCTTTCTTCCCCGAAAAGTGTATGCGGTAGCTTTTACCAGCGGACAATTCTTTCTCGTCTTCAGCCTGCTGATGGAAAAGATGGTAGCCGCTGGATCTCCACGCCTGGCGCAGCATCAGGCGGCACTTCATCTGCTCGTCTCAGCAGTAGCTGGTATTGTGGTCATCCTGGCGTTCTGGTCGCTGCTGCATTCATTCTTATTCTATGCGCGTGAAATCCGCAAAAAGAAGCGCCTCTCGGCAACGGAAAAACAACAGCCTTTGCTGATTCTCGCAAATCGGCGGGCGCGGGGATACCACAACCTCTACCGCCGCCGGCTGTTGGATCTGTTTTCTCTGCGCCGTGGGGCAAGAATCATTTTTTTCCCTCATCGGCAAAATATGTACGATGGACTCGAACGTGAATTTGGACAAGACCAGAGAATCATTATCGCCGGCGGGGACGGTTCTTTTGAGAGTGCGTTGAATTATCCCCCAATCTATACCAAGACCATTGGTTTTTTTCCGTTGGGGGCAGGAAATGCATTCTATTCTTTTTTCTACAAAGGCAAGCGTTATGAATATCTGCGCTCGCGGTTTCCGTTTAAAGAGATCAATCTTGATGTGGTCGAATTGGAATGGGCTGGCGGGAAGCGGCAGACTGTGTTTGTGAACATCGGACTGGATGCGGATGTTATCCGCTACAGCCAGGACCGCACACAGCACGGACTGCTTGATTATCTGCGCGGCTGCGGACAGGCAATCCAGAAAGCACAGAGCGGCTATGATTTTAGCGTCAAGATCGACGGACGCAAAAAAGAATATAGCAACTGCTCGACGATGATCTTGGGAAAGATCCCTTATTTTGGCTACGGCATCCGTTCGTTAGTGGGAAAGATCAAGCCGGCGGACGGGAAAGTCTATGGCCTCGCCGTTGTTAACCGCCATTCCTCCTGGCTGAATAAGCCGCTGCGGATCTGGTCGCTGATCGTGAGCATGTTTAATGTTGATATTCCTCCGCTGCTCTCGTTCAAAGGAAAAGAAATGCTGATCACCAGCCCAGTGCCTTTTCCGATCCAGGCTGGCGGAGAGTTCTTGAGTGAAAGCACCTGGGTGCGGCTGCGAATAGTAAGGCAGCAGAGGGTATTGATCGTGTAGGAGTTTGCCACTGGTCACTGGACAAGTCCGGGTCACATTCTTAAACAGAAAATAATCTCTTTGAATGATGGATTCACCAGATTTGGCTTATTGGGTTGGTGTTATTCAAACTGATGGATATTTCAAAAAACAATTTGTTAAGTCGGAAGGCGTAACTCGTTATTTAATTAGATTAAACGTTGGTTATTCATCGATAGAAATGCTCGATAAATTTCGATCATTATCTCAACTACTTTTTTCGATTAAGGGAAATACTTGGCACAATACTAAAAGAAACGATATTACTTTTCAATTTGGAGCTAAAAATCTGATGGGTTTATTTTCTTCATTAGACATTGATTTTTCTGACCCACCAAAGCCACCACTCTGGATATTGGGGAGAAAAGAGTTTTTTGGAGCCTATTTGGCCGGTGTGATTGATGGTGATGGTGACGTATCGATCAGAAGACCAATCTATCCACAGTGCGCCGTAAGAATTAATTCAGGCAGCCCTTGTAATGCTTTAGCTTTAGGAATACAACAGTTTATGAACGTCGGGGTCTCAATCCATTTTAAAAGTAATATTTCTTTTCTGAATGGAAGAAAGATTATGGGATCAGGATATGTTTTGGAATTTTATATCAGTCCAAAGAACTTTTGCTTCTTTTTGGAGTATGTTCTCAAAGAGATGGCAATTACCCGAAAAAGTTTGAAAATAAAGGGTTATGTCCTAACTAGGATGAGTTCTCACCCCAAAATATTTAAATAAAGCCGACTGTGAGGGAAAGAATAATGGCGGCCATAGTTTAATGGTTAGAATTGGGGACTAAAAGCATAACGCTTTTCCCTAGTGTGGCTAACCTTTAGCAGAGATCCCTGGATCTGGGTTCAATTCCCAGTGGCCGCCCCATTTTCAATTCGTGGAGGTAAAACTATAATGGAAACAAGATACTTGCAAGATCGGTTCAGAGTTCCGGAAAGCGAAACACTGGTGGAGGAAGTAGAGCGTGTTTTGAGCTCGATAAGTCTTTCGTATGCCCGTTTCCGGTCAATCTACGTTCCTGTTGTTGAGGCAATTGTAGTGAATGGTTCTACGTTGGACAGATCTGGAGATATCTCTCTCCCACCAATAACCACCATTATTTACGAGTACCCCGAAGGCTCGGTTTTCGGCCAATTTTCTCCAAGAAGATCCATACCCATGATTGATCGGAATAACATTGTAAAAGGGCATTGTACTAGTGAATTACTCTACATCCATTTACCTCCGCGGTTGACTGAGGCTATTGATGATGCTCTTCCGGTGATACGACGTCAAGACCTCTGATTTTTCTTTTTTCTGTCGTACGTATTAAGTCTGTGCTTGGGCGGTCAGTCCGCCTCGTCTCGCCCAGAAGCAGAGATCAGTTGAACTGAAGTGCTAAGTTCAGGGATGAGCGAGACCATTAAATCAAAAGAGCAGAAATCCCCACTATTTACAACAGGGGATGAATGCTGCGATTGATTTCGCTACTTTTGATTTTAGAAATAAAGTGAATAC
>JACQNE010000022.1 GCA_016203205.1 Candidatus Woesearchaeota archaeon | reverse complement strand
GATTGGCTTTCAAAATAGGAATAAATTTGATTTTTTCTTTATTATAGAGTGGAACACGATGTGTTTTCTCCGCTACGCTACGAAAACGATTTATTTATAAACGTTAGATATTTGACAGATATGTTTATGACCCCCAAAAAAATTATCACTCTCGGTATTAAGCTCACTGATGAGCACAAAAAAAGACTAACATCATTTGGTGAATTAAAAGAGTTAGAAAGTCCCACGTCTGTTGAAGATTTTTTGAGTAAAACAAAAAATGCACACGTTATTTATAGCAACGGAGATTATCTTTTGGAAAGCTTACCAAAATTAAAAAATGTTTTTGTTACTTATCCCTATGTAGAACTTGGAGTTTTCAATTCTGAAGAGTTGGAAAAAAACGGGGTTTTTGTTGCTAATTCTAGTGGTGGAAATAGAGACTCAATCATGGAATGGGTTATGTATATGACTTTATCTTTGTTTAGAAAATTTAGAGATAAAGTCAGAGCAACCGAAAATATCTCTTTTGAGCTTCAAGAAAGTTTACAGGGCAAAAAAGTTCTTATTGTTGGTCATGGAAGCATTGGCAGTCAAATTGGTGTCTTATGTAAAGCATTTGGGATGGAAGTGGCATTTTTTGAAAGAGGCGATAATTTACTACTCAGTTCTAAAAATTCTGATCTTGTTATCAATTCCCTAAACTGTAATTCTACCAGTAAAAATTTACTGAATGAACAATTTTTTATGAATCTTAAGAATGGTTGCTACTACATAACTTTTGTTAGACCCTGGACTTATGATATTGATGGTTTAATAGATTCTATTGACGCTGGAATAGTCGCTGGAGCCGCAATAGACTGCGATCCAGAAAGTTTTGGTGATACTAAAAACAAATTCTATCAAAAAGCAATAAGTAATCCTAAAATTCTTGTTACTCCTCATATTGCTTTTTCAACAAAACAAGCTAGCGCAAATGGGCGTGAAATTGCCATTCAAAACATAGAATCATTTTTTGCGAGCAAACCCCAGAATGTTCTAAAGAAGAAATAATATTTGAAAAATGAAATTCACCACTAGCCCCTCTTTTGTTATTTCACCAGTGTTATTTCACAACAACGCTCTTCTTCGCCCGGTTAAGCTGATCGATTACGACTCTGCCGTTGCAGAAATTCTCGATCAATGAAGTGAGTTCGCTGACGATCTTTTTCTGCAGTTCTTTGGAGACCGGCGGAAGAATATCAAGATGGACCAACACTTCTTTAGTTTCAGGCGTAGGGAGCGTCTTTGGGCTTTTCCAATAATTCAGCTTTGCCCCTAAGACTCGGGCAGCATCATGGTAGTAGACATCCCCCTTTTTCAGGCTGCGAAAGAGGCCCGTGCGTTTTTTTCCGGAAGCGACGTCAAACTGAAGATCGCCCTCAATCTTAGAACGGTCGTCAACGGCAAGAGGCACGAGATATTTCAAAGAAACATACCGGACAAGGTTGGTGATCGTAGTCCTGGTCGCCAGCTCCTTGCCATGCTGCACGTCTTTGATCAGATGTTCTACAGATGTTTGGTAGTGCCGTGCTCCTTCACCAAATTCCCGCTGAGCGACACTCCAGGGAGCGAGAAGCATTTTGTTTTTGATCGTCTCGCGATGGAAAGTCAGCCGAATGACTTTCTCGACCTCTTTCAGGAGATGAGCTGCTTCCTCGGCTTTGCTTTGATTGTCCATCTGAGTGACGTGGAGAAAGATCAGATTTAGTTTTGGATGCAGGCGGGAAAAGACAGCCGGAGTAATGGTCATTTTCATGTCATATCCGCCCCCGGATCTTTGACCAGAGATGGCCAAAGAAGCCTTTGCGATGGGCAGAATGGGAAACATCGAAGTGTTTATTGAGGTGGTCTAAGTCGAAGCGGATGTCTTTGAGAAGTTTTACTTTTTTCCGTTCGTAATAGATACGGATAAGAACAAGGAAGACATACAATCCAAAGATGCCGCCGAGGATATATTTAGCGGCATTTACCAGTGGCTGAATGACATTTTGCAGAGGCTGGGTGAACTCTTCGATTACCGATGCCGGAAGCTGCTGATCAACGAATTCATCCGGGCGGCTGTTTTCCTGAGCAAAGGCCAAAGGCAGAGCAAAAACAAGGAGAAAAAGCAACCACAAATATTTTTTTTTCATTCCAGCACCTCTTTATTCGAAAGAAGGGAAGACGGTATTTATAAGTTTCGTTGGTTAGGACTCTGTAGAAAAAGTCGTTCGCCTGGCCTGAAGATTGACCGTGAGAAGCGATCTACTGGAACAGGTGCGAAAATAAATCGTTTGAATGGCCAGTTCTGCAACCACGAACACAACTTGTTTTCGCCACGGTCAATGGCCAGGAGGACTTTTTCTACTGAGCTGCTGGGAACCCATCTCACCCAAGTAGCGACGAAAGAGAATAGGTACTACGGTCTCGGAAAGAGCATACGATTCTGTGCTTCGAGCAATGACGACTGTTTCCAGACGATTTTGGTCTGTCTCTTTCCGGAGAGCAAGGTCCATTGTAGCATAAGGTGTTTTGGTTGTTTGCTGTGCATGAAAGGCGAGAACGGGCGTATCCTCCCGCGACTTGAGCGTAAAAGCATACACGCCTTCTGTTGGCTTAGAGACAGGGACAAGGAAGCGTGCTTCAGCAAGATACTGCGTTCCGACAATATTGTTTGGACGAAGAATATAGGTTATATCTTGTTCCGCGGCCTGTTCAAGACCAGATAGATCATCAACATGCTCATGCAGCTGAGAAAGAAGGGGCATGATCACTTGCAGTGCTTCTCGAAGATCGCCAGGATTGACATAAATCGGAAAAATGTGTGCATCGCATTGAACATCATAGCGGAGAATGGGAGTATTTTCCATCGGCTTCAGGAATTTAGCAATGTTGTTGCGCATCAAAGTGAGCTTTGCTAAAAGAGTAGCTGCAACAGAAAGATAAGGATACACTGCTTTCCGTTCTACTGCGCCATCGAAGACAGGATCATACGAACCGACGATCGTCTCCAGATCCTCAGGAGTAAAATAGGGGAGTGGCCGGCTATGGTACAATTCTTCTAACCGTTCTTGATGCTTGATGACCGTTGGATGAGCCATAATCTGTGAAATTGACTTGTTCTTTAAAGACTTTCTGGAAAGTCGTATTTGTTTAGCTTTTCCGGCAGGCCGTGCATCCGAGCGGAAATCCTGCTTCTGTTTTCTCTGCATCTCGCTAGGGATTGGAAGATTTCCGCACCAAGCGAGGAACAAAGTTTCTTCGGATGCACTTTGTGGCCACGCCGCCAGCTAAACAAATACGGAAAGCCACCCAAAATTTTATAAAGGCTTTGCCGCTTAAAACGGTCAATAGCCCCATGGTGTAGCGGACTAGCATAGGACCCTT
This sequence comes from Candidatus Woesearchaeota archaeon, assembly GCA_016203205.1. GTDB lineage: Archaea > Nanobdellota > Nanobdellia > Woesearchaeales > GW2011-AR9 > JACOZP01. The sequence continues at coordinate 17,606 of JACQNE010000022.1, read as the reverse complement.
TGGTATCTCCAAAGCGGAATGATGAAAGGTCTTGACCTCGGTTCGAACAGATCTCCCAGATCTGGTAGGGGGATTCGCGCTCACTCGCGTTCCCGCTCATAAGATTAACGGGAGACTACGAAAGTCCGAGTGGGGCTATATTTTTTATGAAAAACCGCTTAGACCGATAATCTGAAGAATATATTTGATTTCCCCGATTGTTTGCTGTTGTTGTTTCTTATCGGACATTCTTACAAAACGAATCAGCAGAGTAATTAGTTCAGCTTCACTATAGCATCTAAGCCGGTAACCATCAACGACAAAATAAAACCTAAAACCTTCGTATTTCAACTCTTTGATTAGAATTCCTCCGACCGTACCTAATAGTTTTCCTTTGTGGGGATTATCTTCCAGCGATTTAATCTGTTCTAGAACTTCGACAGTTTTTTGTTTAAACTTTTTATTGATTTCTACAAACAGAGATCGCACAATTTCTACTTTTGCCATCTCTTCTTAGCTCTACGTATTGCCTCTCCTATGGGAAGAGCTTTCCCTGAGGAGAGCAGAAACTCGCGTAATTGTTCTTTAACGGCAAGAGCATACATCCTTTTGATGATATCTTCGTAAGTGTCCTCTTTACTCCCAAATGTTCCGATAAGATCTTTGGTCTCTTTACTCAGTTGAATTGTGGTTGGCATATAGTGGCTATAATGGCCATAGTTTATAAAACTTTTGCGAAGATGAGACTATTCTTTTAGGGGATAGTATCCACCAAAAATTCCTTTTTTCAAACTCCTCTTTAGAATGATAAATACTTATTTCTTCTTCTGCTCAACCATCTTCTGAAATTTGTCTTTCATCTCGGCCAGAAGGTTGAATTTCTGCTTGAGATCTTTGAGGTCAGCGCATTCAACGATAACTCCGCCGAACTCTAGCTCCATAAAATTGCCGACATTCTTCATCTTGATCTTCTTCATCTCCAGCGGAGAGAAGAGCGAAAGGACACTATCGAGGTCTTTCTTGTCGGCGAAACGCCAGGTCTCCTGATAGAGATGCAGCTGATGTTTTCCATTGTAGGTCTTGAAAAGGATGCCCATTTTATCCTAAAAGTGGGGTTTATTTATAAGCTGTTGGGTGGATTTTGAGAAAAAAGAAAGACCGAATCAATAATAAAGAAATCGGTCATCGTTTCAACATTTTCTCAATCTTCTCCAGCGTCCAGCAATTCAGCACATCTTTCTTCTCCAACCATCCCCGCCGGGCCATGTTCACGCCGAGATGATAAAAAGGCAGATGGCTGACAGCATGGGCATCAGCGCTGATCGCGAAACGGCAGCCGGCAGCACGAGCATTCCAGACATTCTCACCAGAGAGATCCATGCGTGAAGGAGAGCCATTGATCTCCAGAAAAATGTTGTTTTTCTTTGCTGCCTCAAAGACGCGATCCAGGTTTAGATTGAGCGGCGGACGTTCATTCAATTTTCTGTCAGTAGGATGACCCAAAATATTGATCGGATACTTTTCCATTGCTGAACAGACCCGCTGAGTCATTTCCGCCGCCGGCATTTTTATCGCCAGATGGACGGAAGCGATAACGACATCCAGTTCTTTCAGCCGTTTCGCGGAAAGCGGAAGCGTTCCGTCTTTGAGAATATCAATTTCCACGCCGGAGAAAACCCTAATGCCGACTTTCTTGCGCACGTTTTCGATCTCTTTCAGATACCCGGCAAGGCGCTTCTCCGTGAGCGGATTGGTGATACCTATAGGACCAAGATGATCGTTAAAAGAGATGAATTTCAACTTCAGTTCTTCCGCTTTTTGCGCCATCTCCAGCAAGGAATTGTTGCCGTCGCTCCACGTAGTATGATTATGAAAAACACCGCGCAGATCTTTGACTGTAATCAGGTCAGGCAGTTTCTTTTTCTGTGCGGCAGCGATCTCGCCATGATTTTCCCGTAATTCTGCTTCGATGTATTGCAGCCCAAGTTTTTGGTAAATGTCATTTTCTGTCTTGCCGGCAATCCACTTCTTTTCTCTGAGCGTAAACAGCCCATATTCGCTGAGCGTGTAGCCCTTGCTCAATGCCAGCTTGCGCAATTCCACATTATGCTCTTTGCTGCCGATAAAATAATTCATCGCCGAACCGAATTGCTTGTCGTTGACAACACGCAAATCAATCTGCAGCCCGTTGCCCAATCGGATGGAACTTTTTGTCATTCCCCTAGCGAGGATTTCTTTAACATCTTTCATTGTCGTAAACGCATGCATAACTTTCTCGGGCTGGGAAGAGACAGCCAGGAAGTCCAGATCGCCAACCGTTTCCTTGCCCCTTCGGAAAGAACCGGCCACTTCTATTTGCTGGATAAAAGGATATGTACGGAAAGTTTTCAAGAACGTATTGACGATGGGCAGGGCAGAGGCATACAAAAAGCGCTTCGGTTTTGTCTTGATAAATCGGATGCCTTCGGCTAAAGCCTGTTCTGTTTTTTCGCCGAAGCCGGCAAGTTTCTGCACTTTCTGCCGTTTGATTGCTGTCTCCAAGTCTTTTAGGTTTTTCACGCCCAATTTTTGGTAGAGGAGCTTGATTTTCTTCGGGCCAAGTGCAGGAATTCCTTTCAGCTCTTCCAGATTGATCTTGATCTCTTTCTTGAGCTTGTTGTAATATGCCAGTTTTCCGGTCTTCAGGTATTCTTCAATCTTAGCGGCGATATGTTCGCCCACACTAGGAATCTTTTCCAGCTCGCCGCGTTTCCAGATCTCTTCAACATCTTCCGCCAAGGTCTCGATGGCCTGCGCCGCTTTGCGATAGGCCTGCGGTTTCCAGGGAACGTTCTGCAGTTCGAGGATGTCGGCGATGTTGTTGAGAATTTGGACGACTTCGCTGTTTTTCATGCAAAGAAAAGGAAGGAAAAGAGGTTTATATGTGTTGCTGTAAACAATCTTTAAAAACAACCTGCCCGATGAAAACAGGGTACTATGTCATTCAAGCGGTTCTTTTTGGCAGCAGCTCTGGCAGCGAGTATCTATGGCTGTTCTTCGAGGGGAGAGGAATTTATCTCTCCCGCTGATTCGTGGGCCGATAGCCAGACACCAGACGCTTCTTCCGGTTTTTCTCCCGTCCCCGACATATTTCACTACCAAAAAGATGAGGGTGATCCGTTTCTATGTGCTAATGGAACCAAACCAAAGACCTGGCTTGTTGACCGCGACGGCGATGGCTATTATGATAAATCTACGGTGGCCTGTACGCGGCCGGATGACGGCTTGGAATATCTGACCTCAGAAGAACTTCAGCAGAAGACAGGGAAGAAGATTCCGTTGCTGGATTGCGAGAACCACGATGACGACCCTGAAATTCATCCTTTTTATCCGGCAGATATCTGTGATGGCAAAGATAATGATTGTGATGGTCTGACCGATGAGGATGAACAATCGATAGTCAATTCCTGTACTGGCGGCCCGCTTGAATTCTGCGAAGGGGTTAAATTCAGTTACTGTACAGAGGGAGAGTTAATCGATGAGGATAAATGCAAGATACTCTTCTCTGATGAAACCTGCAATGGCAAGGATGATGACTGCAATGGAGTCATCGATGATCTTGTCACGACAGCATGCACGGTAGGCTGCAGCAGCGGACTGGAGCAGTGCGTTGATGGAAAAACTGCATGCATGATAGATTATACCGATCCTTTCTGCTGCGAAGTGAAAGGTGAAAAAGTTGTCGAAGACTCGTGCAACACAACCAATTACCGTTTTCTTATTGATGGTTCGGCGAGCACGACGGAAAAAACGGCAATTGTCAAAGAGGGGATTAAAGAATTTGCCGATGCGCATCAGGCGGGGAATTATCAGGGTATGCTTGGTTTTACGCTCTTTCGCTTTGAGGTAGAAGTCTCTAAGATGTGGACGAATGATTACGCCCAATTTAAAAAAGACATTGATGAATACAAAAATCAGGGTTCGCCGGAAGGACATCTGATCGCGTTGTATTACATGGGAACAGGATTCACGGACTTTCCCGGCTGGCCGACAGAAGGGAAACGCCATGTCGTCTTGCTCAGTGATTCTGATTATCTCACGGCGAGTACACCATCTTCATATGATGTTCCTTACGAAATAATAGATGCGCAGACGGTCTTAATTGCCCACGAGATCTATCTCACGGTAATCCAAATACCCGGAGATACGAATTGGACACAGGCAGAAACCGCATATCAGAATCTTCTGTACGAAAACTTTGTCGTGCAATCGCCAGGGCTGCTCCAATATGACCAATCACAGCTGCTTCAGGCTCCCACGGATGCGTTGATTAAAGAGACGATTCTGGATCTGCTGGAGCAGGAAGCGACCAAAGGCAAGGTTTGTCAAGATGCCGGCGGGAAGCTGCAGTGGGTTGCGTATGATCAGTGCGGAGAGTAGATCATCAAAAGAATGAAAACCCCAACCGCAGCAATCCGCGGGGTATTAAACCCAGAAAGGAATAAAGATGGTCGGCTGGCTACTCCACAAGATAAGAACAGTGACCGATGCCCCGTTTTCTAAGATCATCACTCACTTTTCGGATTGTACCTGTGCCCCACAATCTTTAAAAACAAGCCTCTCATCTACCCCATCATGGCATTAGATTGGACAAAGATCCAAACAAAATGGCAGAAAGAATGGGCCAAAGCCGGCTTGGGCCGCGCCACGGCACAAAAGAATAAAGAAAAATTCTTCATGATCTTTGCCTATCCCGGCATTTCCGGCTTCCTGCACGTTGGGCACATGCGCGGCTTTTCCTATACCGATGCAATCTGCCGTTATGAACGCCTGCAGGGAAAAGAAGTCTTGTTTCCGGTAGGAACGCATGCGACGGGAAATCAGGCGATTGCTTTTGCCAATAAAGTCAAGAAGAAAGATACGGCCTGGCTGGAATATTTGCGGCGCAATGGCTGTTCGGAAGAAAAAATCAAAGAGTTGACTAGCCCGCAGAACATCATCAAGTATTTCAATGAAGTCTATGTGACAGATTACTGGAAAAAGTTTGGTTTTCTCTGTGATTGGCAGCGGTTTACCTGTACAACATTCAATGATTATGAAAAGTTCATCCAATGGCAGTTCAAAAAATTAGCGGAGAAAAACCTGCTGGTACAGAAACCTTATTTTGCCACGGCGTGCATCGTCGACGGGCCGGTCGCCGTTGACCCTTCTGAAACCGATCTTTCTAGAGGGGGAAATGCCGAGAAGCAGGAATTCACGCTGCTTAAATTTAAACTCAGTCACCTCTATCTTGTCGCGGCAACATTACGTCCGGAGACGATCTACGGCCAGACTAATCTCTGGATCAATCCGACAGCGAAGTATGTCCATGTCGTGGTGGAAGGAGAAGATTGGATCATGAGCGAAGCGGCAGCAGAAAAATTGCCATATCAAAAAGATGATGTTCTCTTAAAAGAAGATATTGATCCAAAAACACTGCTCGGAAAAATGGTATCCGCTCCGGGCATAGATCGAGAGATTCCAATTCTGCCGGCGACGTTCTGCGACCCCAACGTGGGGACGGGCATTGTCACATCGGTTCCTGCTGATGCCCCAAAAGACTATGTGGCGTTACGTTATTTGCAGCAGCATCCGGAAGAGTGCGCAAAATACGGCCTGGATCCGGAGGAAATCAAGTCGATCCAATTGATCCCGATCATCATCACCAAAGGATATGGCAAATTGCCTGCGGTTGAAATTGTGGAAAAGATGAATATTGGCGATCTGGACGATCCCGCCCTAGAGGAAGCGACGAAAGAAGTTTACAAAGCCGGGTTCCATACGGGAGTGATGCGGGAGAACTGCGGCAGATACGCGGGAATGAAAGTTGAACAGGCTAAAGAGTTGATCAAAGAAGAATTACTCGAGTTAAAGAAAGCGGATATCTTCCATGATCTCAGCGAGGAAGTGATCTGCCGCTGCGGAAATAAAGTGGTGATCAAGCGGATTGATGATCAATGGTTTATCCGCTATTCCGATACCGAGCTCACGGAACGGAGCAAGGAACAAGCTTGTGAGATGAATGTATACCCGCAAGAGTATAAAGAGAACCTGCCGGCGATTCTCGATTGGTTCAGCGACCGGGCCTGCGCGCGATTAGGTAATTGGCTGGGGAGTACCTTCCCTTTTGACAAGCAGTGGACGATTGAGCCGATCAGCGATTCAACATTGTATCCCGCATATTATATTGTTTCCAAATTCATCAATAACCAGGTGATTAAGACTGAAGAATTGACCGAGCAGTTCTTTGATTACATTTTCTTGGGAAAAGGAGAAGGCGAAGAACGCTGGAAAGAGATCAGGGAGGAATTTGAATATTTTTATCCTTTGGATATGAATCTCGGCGGAAAGGAACACAAAACAGTGCACTTCCCCGTCTTTATCATGAATCACGTGGCCATCCTCCCGGAAAGCAGATGGCCGAGAGGGATCATGGTCAATTGGTGGGTGACCGGAAAAGGATCAAAGATTTCGAAGAGCAAAGGCGGGGCTGAGCCGATTCCCGACGCGATGGAAAAATATGGAGTAGATGCGATGCGCCTGTATTATGCCCATGTCGGTTCTCCGCATGTTGATGTCGTCTGGACAGAAGAGATCGTATTGCATTATAAGAATGCTCTCGAAAGGATCTACAATCTGGTAGAACAAGTACTTGACCTGCACGGAGAAAAAAAGCTCATCGACGAGTGGCTGATCTCGCGAACATACGGCCACTTAAAGACAATAAACAAAGCAATGGAGAGCTACGATTTACGGGAGATGGCCTCAATTGTCTATTTCATGATGTACGATGATCTGCGCTGGTATGTGCGGCGCGGAGGGAAACATACGCCAACCATCAAAAAAGTTCTGTCCATCTGGACACGTTTCTTAAATCCGATCACGCCGCATCTCAGTGAGGAGTTGAATCCGGAAAAAGAATTAGTCTCCGCCGCGCTTTGGCCGGCAGGAGAAGATGGAACAATCAGCTGCAAAGCCGAAGCGGGGGAAGAACTGGTAAAAGCGGCGATGGAAGGGATGCGCAACGTGATGAAATTGGCAAATGTCGAAAAGCCGAAAAAATTCACGTTATTTGTTGCCGAAAATTGGCTGTACAATTTATGTTCTGTCCTCCATAAAGAGATCAATGTCACGCGGAATATGGGGGAGATCATGAAGCGCGTGCTGGAAACAGAGGGGTTGGCCGTGCGCGGGAAGGAAGTAAGCAAGATCGTAACGGCAGTGCTCAAAGATGTTTCCAAATTGCCGACGATCGTGACATCGCCGGAAGATGAATTAGCCATAATGCGTGAAGCAAGCGTCTTCTTGGAGAAAGAGTTTGAGTGCAGCGTTGAAGTGATTGCGGCGGAAGATAGCAACAACACAAAAGCAAAAGGGGCGCTGCCGGGAAGAGTCGGGATTGTGGTGGAATAAAGAATCGTTTGAGAATTCATTCAAAACGGTAAGTCCTCAACCTGACAATAATCCCCAACAGGTTCTTGCTTTTCCGGTTCTTTTTCAGTGATTTGGACAATAGGAAACGACTTGAGAGGAATGGAGTTGATGGTACAGGATGGTGAACGATAACGTCTTACGACATATCCTCCCAAATCGAGATTGATGTCATGAAGCACTTGTTCGGGTTCAACAGCGAGACGCGTGAACGTTGAGGAACGGATGCACGTGCAGTCATCAAATGTTGAACGGTGGTTCTGATAGCGAGAAACGACGGGAGAGGTTGAGATACGCTGCCCTTCTGCTTGGAATTTCTTGACGACAGAGTAGGGTAAGACAACAAGGTATGCTGTTTTCACCGCTAGTTCTTGAAATAAATCTGTCGCTGTTCCTTGCCAGGAACTTTTGATACCATGGAGAGCATGACGATAGAAAGCAAATGCAGTCTTGTAACCGGGGAAATGTTCCTGAAGAGAAGCATAGCCATCGAGCTGGATGTCTAAAACAAGACCATGATGGCCGGAACAGACAGCTTTTGATTCGAGAAATAATCTCTGGTCGGGATTGACGATGTCTGGTTTTGTCAGAATGTCCAATTCGCGCACGACCGGTGAGAACGATTCCCCAGAATCTCCGCCGTACAAGAGTGTCGTCAAAGTGACGTAGAAGAGACCCATACGTAAAGCTCTCGTTGTTGGATTGGATAGCGCAAATTGATCTTGTTCAGAAAAAATAACTGTAGTGGAGTTGGCAGCGGGTTGGAATTCAGTCTGGTGGGAGGGAGAGAGAGACTCTACAAGCTGTTCCAGTTTCATCTGAAAAAAATGAGATAACTCTTTAAAATGATTTGGATAGTCAACTGACGATGATGAATCAGCGATGTTCTATACTTAAAGTTGGCTCATACTTTTGACATTCTTCAGCAAGAAGCCGCCGGTGACAACATTCCGGCGTTTCTTCGACGCACAATAAGGTGATATCATTAGAGAGAGAACGCTTTGCTAACGTAGAAACAAGCGAACTAACATCTGTTTGAGATAAATGTTCTAAATATCTTCGCTCAAAGTCTGCCCACGCCAAATTACGATGATAATAATCACCGACTAATTTTAGGGGTGGCGCCAATTCCGGTATCCATTCTTCAAAAGTAGCCGCGGTTATTCGAGGATCGGGAGTGATGCCATCATTTAACGTGTGTCTGCTCATCACGGAGATTCTTGTTCCATCAGAATTTTCTACGTTATGGAAGATACATTTGGTGTATAACATCTGACGAACAGGAGGGGTTCACTATAAAAATTTTCTTTTCTTTACGCCCTCTTTTTGGCTCTGTAGAAAGTCTCGAAAAAGTCAGCCTGGCCGTTGCGTTCGTGCTGCTCTTGCTACTCTGGATACAGCTGAGCAGCACCAATAACTTCGGTAGATCGTAGTTCTCACGCAACCTCTTGGCCAGGCGGCTGACTTTTTCTACAGAGCCCTTATTTTCGCAATCCTTAAATACCCCTTATGCTTAGATAAAGCCATGAACTGGACAAAACTCATTTACGTTTTGATTATCGTATTATTGTATGTTCCGATGGTCTTTGTCGGAGCAAATGTCTTCTTCCCGAAGTATACGGGAAGCGAAGCCTGGTTCAATGGCCACGCGGACTGCACCCAAAAATTTGCCATCCCCGAAAAAGTGGATGATCTTGAACGGGGAAAAATCAGCCAGCAGCAGCAAGAGTGTTGGGATGAATACAATGCCCAACAGCAGGTCTGGGAAAAAGAAAAGTTAGCCTACGAGGGAACAAAATATGTCTTTATCACGCTCTTTAACTTGCTGGTCCTGCTCAGCGTACTCTTCCTGCCCAGACTACAGGACAGCGTGACGATGGGATTGTTCTTAGGGAGTGTCGCCGCAACATTTGGCGCGACGATCCGCTATTTTGACACGCACAGCAAGATCGGGTTTGCGCTTCTGGTGCTGACGTTTGTTGCCGCTTTATTTTTTATCAACCGCAAGAAAGAGGGTTTTATCAGCTGGAAAGAAGAGAAGAAAGGGGTAGAAAGATGAGCTTATTTGGTTTTGGAAAAAAAGCACAATTGCTGGTTACGGCAACAGTTGCCGGAATCGATGAACGATGGACGTTTAAACTGAAAGAGAATCGCGTCGTCATCGGGAGAAAAGAAGGATACAACCCTAAAGATAATCAGTTGTTTGTAATCAAAGAAAGAGAGAAAATCTCCATTGCCAGCGTGCCGATCACAAAGATGACTATCTCTCGGGAGCATTGTGAACTGGTTTGGGATGCACGAGGAAGAACATATTCTGTTCAACGTCTTTCAAAAGGAGAGGTGTTGGTAAATAGTCATCCATTAGAACGGAAAGAAAAAGCTATTTTGGATGATCAGTTCACGATTTCAATCGGTGAAGGAGCGCTGATCAATCTCCAGATTTTGTATTAAGCCTATCGCTCAATGAAACGTACCCAGTTACGCAGCAAAGAAATCAGCAAAGAATTAGCGCAGTATGCGGTGGAGTTCAGCAAGAAAGACAAAGTAGAATTATGGGAAGATGAGCCCTTTCTTCTTGTTGTCAATGGCCGGCCGTCTTTTTTCCGCTACGAAGAGAGATGGATACCAACGCTGAAATTTCTCCAGCAGAAGATAATCCTTCCGAAAATAGTTGTAGACATGGGCGCAATCAAATTCTTAATTGGCGGAGCAGACGTGATGCGGCCGGGGATTGTTGAAGTAGATTCTGGTATTGCAAAAGACGAACCAGTCGTCATCGTCGATACCAATAACCAGAAACCGATCGCTGTAGGGATTGCACTCATTTCCGGAGCGGAGATGAAAGAGACAAAAAGCGGAAAAGTCATCAAGAATATTCATTATGTTGGAGATAAGATATGGAATAGTGGCTGAAAGATGATCATCAACAAGACGACTGGAAATATTATCTCTCACAATGAGAGGATTTGCAGGCATTTTTTTTCTCAGGCACTGGGCCTGATGTTCCGGCCGAAACAGAACTTGGTGATGATTTTTCCGAAGGAAAGAAAAATATCATTACACATGTTCTTTGTCTTTTACCCGATTGACGTGCTGATCGCCGATGACCAGCTGAAGATCATCGAAATCAAACGGGATTTTCAACCGTTCACGACTTGGAAAAGTGCGAAGAAAGGGAAGTACGTGGTGGAGTTAGGAGAGAGAAGAACGCCTGCCGGAGAGGTTCCAGCGGCTTTGGGAGATCAAATTAATCGATTTTAGCGATTGACCGATCCACGCCGGTCATAAGGGATAAATTCAATAGTGATCATTAGATCAGGAGAGAGGGAAGTTGGAAAACCACCGGCCACCGCTCTTTTTATCTTCCGTTCGACGACTTCTGGATGAAGCTCTTCAAGAATATTTTTGCCAAAAGCAGTAGCCAATGTCAAGAGATTTGCACCGCCAAAGAGCCGGCAGAAATCAGTGAGCAGTTCCGGCTGAGGGGTATAATTCGTGATACCATAATGAGAAGCGATAAAAAACCGGAATTGTTGTTGGCGATTGGGCTGCTGATACGTACATGCCAAATAGATCGCACTGCCAAGGTCATCAGGAGAAGGCACGGCAGCGTCTGCCGTAAAGATCTCTTTGATCCGCTGTTTTGAATAACGGCGCGACAGAGATGGATCACGTACATAAGGGGCAATCAAATTCATCATCATCGGCTGGGGATGGAGATGGTAAAAATCAAGCGTCTCGTGTTCTGCCGCAAGCTTCCCAATCTTTTGAAGATCATAATCAACGGTAGCCCGACCATTGCCGACGGCAACTTCCAGACCGATATCATGCCAGCTGGTCTCTTCCGGAACATAACACCAAGCTTCTTCAACTTCAGCTTCGGCAACTAATTTGCGCAGATCCTTAAATGCTTCTTTCTCCTGTTTATAGACGATTGGTGCGGTTGGAGAAGAATTGACCGCAAGAAATTGGACTGGTGGCGAACAACTTCCCAGCACGTACACTGTACTCAGCAGCTTAAGGAGATTACCTGCTCCCATTTACGCCCCCAATTCTCCTGCAGAAAGGCCTTTCCGCTGAATGATCTGGCCGCGGATCTTTTCCTGCAATTCCAGCGGCAGTTTCTCAAACATCTGGTCGACCAGCGACGAATTGCCCCGGCCTTCGGTCGCCGAACGAAGATCACTACTGAACCCGATCATTTCCCCAACAGGTATTTTCGCAATGACGACGACCTGATCCTCTTCCTGATTCATTTCCAGAAGCTGGCCGCGCTTTGATGAGACAAGCTTGGATAATTCACCGGTATATTCTGTCGGCGCTTCCAGGCGCATGATCTGTAATGGTTCAAAAAGAACTGGTCCGGCCTGCATCATCGCACCGCGGATACCTTCCCGAACAGCAGGATACATCTGTGCTGGACCACGATGGATGGCATCTTCGTGCAATGAACAATCCGTCAAGCTGACTTTGAGACCGACACATGGTTCACGAGCCAGTGGACCTTGTTTCATGACATCTTCGAACATGTCCAAAACTAATTCCATAATCTCGTTGATGTAAACGATACCCCTGGTTTGATCCATAAACATATTGCCTTCAAAGATCGCTTTGACTTGACCAGCGGTTTTAGCATCCCAACCACATTCTTCACGCATGAAGGCAACAACTTGGTCTTCTTTTCTCCGAAAGCGACCAACAGGAAGACTTCCATCTTTAATTCCTTTAGAGATTTCCGGTTCCAGTGGTTCAACTTTAAAGTAAAGCTTGTTGTGTTTGTTTGGTGATTTTCCTTCAACTTCGGGAGAAGCTTTGGTGATCGTTTCCCGATAGACGACGATCGGAGAAGATGTTTTAACTTCTACACCTTTCTCTGTGATAATTCTGTTTTCAATAATTTCGAGATGCAACTCTCCCATCCCAGACATTAAATTCTGACCGGTTTCTTCGTTGATCTCAATCTTGATTGATGGATCTTCCCGGCTGACTTTGCGCAGGACTTCAATCAATTTTGGTAGATCAGCAGATTTTTTGGGTTCGATCGCTTTGGTGATAACCGGTTCAAAGATATGTTTTAATTCTTCAAATGCGGGTTCAGGCTCTAACGTTACCGTTTCTCCTGCTGCGCCAACAACTCCCGAAATAGCAAGGACGTTTCCGGCAGGCAACGATTCTAAAATTTCCGGCCGGATACCATTGTAAATATAGACATTCTGAACACGCTGTCTCTGTTTAGTGTTATTAAGATAGACTTCCATCCCGCTCTTGATTGTTCCACTGAAGAGACGACCGGCAGAGATATCTTTCCCCGAACGCGGATCGATGACAATTCTGGTAATCACAAAAGCCACTTTTCCGTGAGGATTACAAGAGATTAAATCTTTACCAAGTTCAGACTCTGGATCACCATGCCAGATTTTAGGAATACGATATATTTGTGCTGAAATCGGATCTGGAAGGTGTTTGATGACCATATCTAAAATAACTTCATGCAGAGCAGCATTCTCCCAAACCCAATCTTTACGCTGCGCTTCTTCCATCTCATAAATGCGCAAGATATCGGCAAATTTAACACCTTTCTTATTCATATAAGGAAATGAAAGCGCCCAATTTTCACGAGCAGAACCAAAAGAAACACTGCCTTCCTGCACACTGACTTTCCATTTCTCTTTGTACTGAGTTTCAGCAATGCGCTCAACCATCTTGTTAAACTCCATTACCAAGTGCATGACCCGTTCGGCGATCTTCTCGGGAGAGAGTTTCAGTTCTTTGACGAGACGATCAACTTTGTTGATGAAGAGGACGGGCTTGACCCGCTCACGAAGAGCCTGGCGCACGACCGTTTCTGTCTGCGGCATGATTCCTTCAACGGCGCAGATCAGGACGACTGTTCCGTCAACAGCACGCATCGCCCGCGTGACGTTTCCACCAAAGTCAACGTGCCCGGGAGTGTCAATCAGATTGATCAGAAATTCTTTATTGTCATAGTCATGGACCATCGAAACATTAGCGGCATCAACCGTCATCAGTCGTTCCTGCTCATCTTTATGCTGCCAGGTAGTCATCCCGCCTTCTAATTGACCGGCAAATCTCTCGGACATCATTCCCGCCGCGGCTAATAAATTATCAGTAAATGCCGTTTTTCCATGGTGAATATGCGCACTTGTGCAAATATTACGGATTTGTTTTGGATTTTGGGTAATCCTCATCACCCGATCGACCATTCGTTCTGATGCCATTGTTATGTTCCTCCAAAGATTAAGATTATTTTACCTAACTAATCAAAACACATGAACTTCATGCACTGTTTTGTATGAATGTAATTCTTCCGGCTTAAACCAGAGAGCAATCTCCTGTCGAGCTTCCTCTGCTGAACCGGAAGCATGGATCAAGTTTTCAATTGCTTTATCTTCTTTATCAGCATGGATAAAGCTGACATGAGCAAAATCCCCCCTGATCGTCCCCGGCAGAGCGGTTTTGGGCTCCGTCCCCCCAGCGATTTTCCGCACATTTTCAACAGTATTAACTCCTTCCAGGCAGATCGCCAGCACTGGACCGGTAGCCATGAATTTCATCAAGTTCTGAAATACTTTTTCTCCGCGGCGCTGAGCGACATCGGCATAGTGCTTACGGCCAAGACTGTCATCAACCCAGACCATTTTCATGCCGACAAATTTAAAGCCGGCATCTTCAAATCGCGAGAGAATACGGCCAGTAAGGCCACGCTTTACCCCATCTGGTTTTAGTAAAACGAGAGTCCGCTCAATCATTTTCATTCCGCCTTCTTTGTCCCTTTCTTATGCTCCCGGCGGTATTCCTCTGTCCAGCGGGTCTTCAGCGGCTTGCGCTTCAACTTAAGCATGTTCTTCTCGCAGCCGCGGGAACAAAAGTAAGCAACTTTGCCGTTGGCAAAGACAAACATCTTGCCTGTTCCGTTTTCAATTTCCTGTCCACAAAATGTACATGTTGGCATGCTGATTCACCTTTATGCTGACTTATGCTTTGGAACCGCCGCGACGGCCGCCGCCCAAGCGTTGGGCTTCAATTTCCGTTTCCAGCAGCATGAGGATATCGCCGATCTGGACTGGCCCTTTGACATTACGCCGAATGGCTTTATTTTTATCCCGGCCGTCCATGACCAGGCACATCACTTGAGTTAATTCGCCGCGGCTGCCGGCCCGGGCGATAATTTCTTTGACTTCAGCAGGAATACCCGAGATAAAATGGATCTCACTTCCTTCCACACGCTGCGCAGGAGGGGCGGCTGCCGACTTTGGTCCAGTTGGATTTTCTTTTTTTGCCATGATCTCAACCTTTCTACTGGCCGCCCATGCTTTCGATGAGATTCTTGGCATCTCCTTCTTTGACAACAGCTACTGCGGTCGTAGCAACAGGCAGACCAGCAGCGGCACCAAGATCTTCTTTCTTAGAAACTTCCACGCAAAGAACTTTCTTTTCTTTACAGAGCAGGGGAAGATGCATGACAATCTCTTTAGGGCTCACATCAGCCGCATAGACAACCAATTTCGCTTCCCCTTTTTCAATCGCTTTTGTCGCTTCATTTGCCCCTTTCTTTATTTTTCCGGTTGTTCGGGCGATTTCAACCGCTTCCAATACTCTTGCTTCATCAGCCATTAGGTGTACCTCCGCATAGGATGAATGATCAGGTCACAGTATGCGATCCGATTATAGACATATAGTTGCAACCAAAAGTCGCAACTGAATTGGCTTAACGGTAACAGAAAGGAGTTCGGTTACCTCGTTGAAGACCAACTCATTGGTATTTTCTCTTAGAAAAGGGGATGTTTTATAAATGTTTCTGAAAATAGCTTTTGCATGCTTACCGAAGAGATCAAGATAAAACTGGAACGAGCTTTTCCCGGCGCTCAAGTAGAAATAGAAGATGAAAGTGCTGACCACGCCGGACATCAGACGAGTGGAGCCCATCTGGCCGTAAGAATAGTCTATGCCGGTTTTGCCGGAAAGACCAAAGTAGAACAGCATCAGATGGTGTATACGGCGTTGCGGGAAGAGATGAAAGAAAAGGTCCATGCGCTACGGATTGTGACAAAAAGTCAATAATTATTCTGGCCTGTAGAGAGGAGTGACAAAGCGCGTCCGTCGTGCATAACGACTTTCAGGTTCCGATGCTAAGAACCATTTTCTCTTGCCGCCACGAGACTCAACACGACTAAATTCTATCGGCTCTCCAAATTGGCCATCAACTTCTAATAAATCACCCAAAGATTCTAATTTTGGTTCATATTTGGAAACAAAAAGACCGCTTGGTTGGCGCTCTAGATGATAATTTCCTTTTTGATTTGGTGTACCATGACCTGCAGAGCCAAAAAGGACAAGACTATTTTCTTTCGCCAGACGGACCAAAGTATATTCATTTTCAGAGGTCTGGCGTAAACCCCAAAGATTGATATGGGTATCAGGAGCATCTTGGTTCGCAATGTCTTTGTAAACAAGAAGTCCCGGACTTTTGTGAAAAGGATAAATCGTGCCATCTTCCAGACAAGGATATGAATTTCCAAAAATGCGAATTCTTCGAATCTCTTTCATGAAAAAGAATTTTAGCAGAAATTTTATAAAGATTATGCAACAACCTGAGAGTATGAATGACCAACTGAAGAAAAAAATTGAACAATTGATCAACTCCAATAAGGTCTTCCTGTTCATGAAAGGAACGCCGGAAGAGCCGCAGTGCGGCTTTTCCTGGAAAGTTGTGGAAACATTGAAAAACTTGGGAGTAAAGTTCAGCTCGTTTGACATTCTGAGCGACGAAGAAATGCGCCAAGCGGTGAAAGAGTATTCCAACTGGCCGACGTATCCACAACTCTATGCGAACGGGAAACTGATCGGCGGCTGTGATCTTGTCCTGGAGATGGCGGAGAACGGGGAACTAAAGACGCTGGTGACATAATTTAACCAGAACTCTCTTTTCATTCTCTACCCAGAATTCACAAGCTTCTTAAATTATTTTTTCATCTTTTTCCTCGATGTGTGGAATCATCGGTTATGTTGGACAACGAGAAGCATATCCTCTTTTGGTGTCAGGATTAGAAAAAGTAGAATATCGAGGTTATGATTCTGTCGGTATCTGCACCGCAGATGGCACACTGCACCTACTTAAAGAGGTAGGGAGGGTGGAACAATTCAAAAACCATCTTCTTCCAGGAACGATGGGAATCGCCCATTCACGCTGGGCGACGCATGGCGGTGTTTCACAAAAGAATGCGCACCCATTCATCGTGGATGATATGTTCACACTTGTTCATAATGGGATTATCGAAAATTATCTGGAACTGAAAGAAGAACTAAGAAAAAAAGGGGCTGTTTTTTCGTCGGAGACAGATTCAGAAGTCATTCTCCATCTCATTGCTCAAAACTTCAAGACAGACCTACTTTCCGCAGTGAGAGAAACAGTACATGCCTTACGCGGAGCATATGCTTTTGCGGTGATGACAAAAGGAAATCCGGAAATCGTAGCGGCGAGAAACGGCTGCCCGCTCGTCATCGGCGTCGGGAATGACGAACATTTTCTCGCGTCAGATGTTGCAGCTTTTATTGAACATACGAAGAACGTGATTTACGTCAACGATTTTGAAATTGCACGTGTGACAAAAGAAGCTGTAAAGATCAGCGATTTTGAGGGAAGGGGCATCATACCGAAGCAAAAAGAGATCTTTTGGAATGTAGAACAAGCACAGAAGCAAGGCTATCCCCACTTTATGCTTAAAGAGATTATGGAACAGCCATTAACAATGGAAGAGACGCTACACGTTCCACTACCTGCATTGCCGACACCAAAGAGAATGATCATTGTTGCCTGTGGAACGGCAAGTTATGCCGGATTGGTCGGTAAATATGTTATAGAGAAGGTAGCAAGAATTCCCGTAGTGCACGAAACAGCATCAGAATTTCGGTATAAAGAGCCGTTGTTCTTTCCAGGAGATCTTGTGATCCTGATCTCACAAAGCGGCGAGACAGCAGACACGCTTGCGGCCGCTCGCCTCGCAAAAGAATACAACGTGAACACACTGGGAATAATCAACGTCGTAGAGAGTACGATCGCACGAGAAGTGGATGATGTTATCTACACGCGGGCGGGTCCGGAAATCGGCGTGGCGTCAACGAAAGCATTTACCGCGCAGTTGATAGCACTCTATAAG
>JACQNE010000019.1 GCA_016203205.1 Candidatus Woesearchaeota archaeon | reverse complement strand
TCACTCACATTGTGGCCCAGCCACCAGCTAAACAAATACCAAAAAAAACCAAAAAATTTTCAAAAAAAAATTCTAAAAAATAATTTCAAAAAACCAAAGCATTTTTATATTAGAAAAATATTCTTCATTTGTTGCTGACGACAAAAAAAAAGGTGATGGACAAGAAAGGAAATATCTTGTTTAGCCCTTCGGCTCAAGAAGATCCGGTTACCGAACACTGGCTGCAGCAGCAATTCACCGAACCGGAAACACACCGTGGTTTTGGTCCGCTCAGCGCAGAGCCGCTGCAGGTCAGCGCCAAGACCCGGGAAGAAGGGATTACTCTGGCTTTACGGCAGGGTCCATTTTACCGCAGATTTAAAATTCTCTTTCCGCCAGAGATCTGGAAAGCCTGTCCGGAACAATTAAAGACAGCTATCCGCAACAACATCGCTTTTCTTTCGTCGATGGAACTAGGAGTCACGTTCAGCCTCCCGCAGATCAATTACGATACGCCTTTTCCTGAACTAAAATCGGCATTTCGGGAACTGCTCTTCAACCTGCTCCTGTTTGATGCCCATGCTGATCAAAAAAAGACAGAAGAATATCTACGACGATTTGCCAATACAACCTACACTTTTTCGGAAACAGCTCCGCCCAAAGCGGAATCCTGGAACACGAAAGAGCGCAGCATCAACACGATGACGTTTGGCAAAGAAAGCCTAGTCAGTTTTGGCCTGGCTGAAGAATTGGGACTGCGGCCACAGCTCGTCACGATCAGCGAACCGGACTGGAATGTTATCTATCGCAACCAGCATTTCCGCACGTTTGAGTGCAAGCACAAAGAACATCTCATCCGCGAATTTGAAGCAGAATTCGATGTTAAGATCCACAACGTGCACAATGGCTTGGGAGATCTTCGTTTCTACGGCCATTGGGATATCGATGAGACGGAAATGGGCTGGAACAGCCAGCTCACCGAATTCCTGTTATTGCTTACGCCGTTCAATTCGTTTTATAATTCCCGCTACATGATTTTTGGCCACGAACAATCCTGCAATGATGTCTATGTTAATAAGGACGGATTCCGCTATAATCCGTTCTACGATCAGTCAGCAGAATGGATCCGCCAGATGAGTGCGATGCTGCACACGATCACCAATGGATCAACTCAGGCACTGTCGCTGGTCCAGCCCATTCATGAAATTGCCGTCTCCCGGATTCTTTATCAACGCTACCCCCAATTAGCGAAGTATCAGATGTCCTGCCATCTGGACAACGATGGCGCGGAAAAAAACCGCTGGTGTAATAACTGTTCCAAATGCGCCCTCTGCTTCATCTTCATGAAAGCGCTGGGATTTGATTCGGCAGCGGTTGGATTAAAAGAATTGCTTTCATTGAAATATAAAAAGTTATATCCGCTGTTCAGCAACTATGTGCCGCAGGCGGAACGAAAAGCAGATGAGCCACATGAAGACGAGCAGCTGCTGGCTTTTCTCCTCGCCACCGAAAGAGGGGCCAAAGGGGAATTGATCGAGCTATTCAAAGAAAAATTCTATGCTGAAGCAAAAGAAAGAGAAGCAGAGTTAAAAGCGACCTACTTTGGCATCCATGAGCCCAAAAACATCCCTGCTTCGTTGTGGAAGAAAATCAAGCCGATCTATGATGAGGAACTGGAAAGAAGAAAGGGCGATTAAGAATGGCCTGGGATCAGTTGCGGCTCTGTGGAAAAAGTCAGCCTGGCCAAGAGGTTGCGTGAGAACTGCGATCTGCCAAAGTTATTGGTGCTTCTTAGCTGTAGTCTAAGTAGCGAGAGAAGCACGAACGCAACGGCCAGGCTGACTTTTTCAAGATCTTCTACAGGGCCGTCGGTTGCCGCTTTCTTACCCTAAAGAGGAGTTTGAAAAAAGGAATTTTTGGCAAAATCAATGTCAAAAGATACAATTATGAGCCAAAAATTCCGCCATTTCACCTCCTCTTGAGAACTTTGCACCTCAAAAAGTGAATTATGCAAAGTTCTCTAAACATTTTTAAAGAATACGTCTTTTTTTTAAGCCATGATCAAGAAGTTAGTACTTGCTGGAATAGCCGCCACAGGATTAATTCTGGCAGGTACCAGTTCACGCGCACTTACTTTAGATATGTATAGTTTACCATACTACGGCAATCAGGTAGAAGAATCCTATTTTTGGGGTTTTTACCCAGGGGTTGACATCCAAGACGGCATCTGTCTTCATCCCGAAAAACAGGAGGCCGGTGCTTTAGACCAGCCACTCTGTTTTGATCGTTCCCTACCGCAGACAAGCGCCCCGCTGCGTAATCTAGCCGTGCTGCTGATCGATATGCAGGGTATATTTCTGAAAAATATTTCTCCGGTAGAAAGACAAGAAGAAATTGCTTACCAGTCTGATGTGCTTGATTTCTGCCGCCAAAATAATGTCCCATTGTATGTCCTGGAATATCAAGGCTGTGGCAGAACGATGCCATCCCTCGAAGATAAATACCTCCAATTGCGTGATGTACGCCGGGTAATCAAAATGTATGATGATGGATTTTGGGAAACAAACCTTGCCGAACAGCTGCACCACTCCGGAATCGAGCGGCTCCTGCTGATGGGAATAAATGCTTCGGCTTGTGTCCGGAGCACAGCGGAAGGTGCTTTAGAGCATGGATTCGCAATCATGACCTCAAAACAACTGATCGCTAATCCGGCGGAGGCGGATTGGGGATACATAGAAAGCATCCCCTGGTTTCAAGAACAGGGGATATATCGAGATAACTATACTGAATTATTGGGGCTGTTGTCTGAAGAAATGTGCCAGACAGAGTGATTCTGACATTGTCATGAACAATATTACCCAGACACAGCCCCACAAGACAAATTTAAATAGCATCAGCAATTCTATGATAATATGAATCAATACGAAGAAAAACTAAAGATATTTTTACGAGATAACAATATTCAAAGCGAACATCTTAGTTTCAATAAATCGTGCCACTCTGTTGAAGATGCTTCTAAAGCTGCAAATGTAAATACTGATGATTTTGTGAAAAATATCTGCATGATTGATTCCAAAGGAGATCTTATCGTTGCTATTGTCAAGGGTGAAGATAGGGCAAGCACTTCACGGGTTGAGAAAGCCTTGAATATTAAAAGACCACGGACTGCCACACCTGAAGAAATTTTGCAAAAAACAGGTTATCCCTGTGGTGGAACACCCTCATTTGGTTATGATGCAAAATTTCTCATCGATCCAAGAGTTATGGAAAAAGAAGTTGTTTATTCTGGTGGTGGTTCTGAAAATTCACTTGTAAAAATTTCTACAAAAGAATTGCAAAAAGCTAACAATGCCGAGATCGTTAGAATTAGAAAATAGGCTAGCTGGCTCCGCCGAACGGTCTCACTTTTTTCTGCGTAATGTTTCTTTGATCATCTTGATCGGATCACGCAGCAAGGTCTGCTCAACAAAGCGGTCAATATCTAAGAAAGCAGTTTTCTCCAGAACCTCTTTCTGCTTTCTCTCCCGCTCTTTTAAGCGCGTGATTTCCATAATTTTCTTTTCGATAACTTTATTGACATCCGTGGCATAATCCTCCAATAACACCGAGACGTGCTGTTCATTGATCGAAAGAGGATAGATCACATAGTCGGCAGCAGCATCGTATAAAGCCAGGGAATCCCGCACATTTTTGGCAGTCACGATCAGCACTGCTTTCGGATTTAACTTTTTTACATGTGTGATGATGTTTTTGTTTTCCTCGAGGTCGAGGATACTGGAGACAACCAATTCCGCTTCCTCACAGTGAAAGTGGGCGAAGAATTCTGGATTGCTGACGGAATTGTAAAGGTAAGAGATATTTTCTTTCCGCAGCAATTCGATATTTTCAGGGTCATTCTCGACAACAACGACTTTCTTGCCCATCGTTTCAAACTTAGCGTACAACTCTTTGCTTAAATCGTAGTAGCCAAAGAAGAGGATATTTGCCCCGCGTTCTATTGCCGTGCTATGGGTTTTTCTGGTACGGGAAAAGAAACGATCGAGGATCTGCAGGATATGTTCACAACGAGAAAAGAAGAAAGCGTCATATTTGATGAGATATGATGACAGGACCATGCTGAAGATGACCGCAAGGATTGCCAGGGAAGTCATCTCTCCTCCGACCGTTCCGCTAAAGACTCCTTGCGCCACAATGATGATCCCAAATTCACTAAACTGGGCAAGATGGATACTGCTGAGATACGCCGATTTCAAGTCGTAACCGCGCCGTTTCAGCGTGAAATAGATAATCACTGGTTTGACCACCAGGCCGACGGCCACCAATAAAAACATCAGAAAGAAAAAAGAGCGGTCTAAGTTAACATCTATCTGAAAGCCAAGCCCGACAAAAAAGAGCATATTAAAAAAGATGATCAGCGGCTTCAGGCGATGGAGAATATCGCTTTTATAGATCGTGTTAGCGAGAGTCACCCCGGCGATAAACGCCCCGATCGTGCCGGAATAGCCCAGCAGGGGAGAAATTACCACGAACAGGAAACAGATACCCAAACTAAAGATAAACAACAGTTCAGGATACTTGCTGGAGAAGCGCAGCGGCCGGTTCAGGATGTAGCGCGCCAAAAGAACACCCAAAAAGATCAGTACGGCTCCTTTCACCGGGACAAGAAGAATAGTAACTAACGATTTCTCTTTAACAACATTGAGAACGGTCAGCGCAATGATCGCGAATAAATCCTGGATGATCAATGAACCCAAGGTAATCTTGCCGTGGAGAGTTGTCGTCTCTTTCTTGTCCTCCAGCCACTTGGCAACGAGCAGGGTACTGCTGAACATGAAGATGATCGCCAAGTAGATGCTCATTATAGGAGAAAAGCCGAACAGGATACCGAACAGATAGCCAATCCCAAAGAAAGCCAGCGTTTGCAAAGAGGTAGAGATCAAAATGTCTTTCCCCAGATATTTCAGGCTTTTCAAGTCGAACTCCAGCCCCATCAGAAACAGGAGAAAAGTTATCCCTAATTCGGACAGGAGAATAATCTGCTCACTGTCAAAATTTCCATGGACAAGATAAAGATTAAAGATCAGCCCGGCAAGAACATATCCAATGATGATCGGCTGCCGGAACAGCTTGACAAAGAAAGAAAGAGTGACGACGAGCAGAAATAAGAGGCCGAATGACTGAATAAAATCTACCATCCGCTCCGCGAGAGAGGGTGGACTTTAAAAATATTGGGAAAAGTGAGACCAAAAAGTGAGAAAGAACTCAATTCTGCCGGATTGACTGATAGCCTAAAGCCCGCTGAACGATCCGATCTTCTTCTGCTGCCCGGCTGAGCATCAGACGGCGCTCATAAGGAACAAGCGCCCTCCCTTGATCATTCAGCAATTCGCGGTCAACAGCCATCTCATCATTTTCCAAGGATGGTGGGTCAAAAATGTAATCGACCATCGCCTGTTCAAAATTAAAAGTGGAATTTTCCAATAATTGTTTTAGGTTGTCAATATCCTGCCATTCCACATTGTCTGAAATAAAGTTGTCAGGCATCTCCCCCTGATAGAGAGATTCGCCAAGATCGGTGTCTTCCAAGGCGGTGGGGTTGGCTTCTACCATATGCCCATATCCTAAAACCGATCCGTAGAGAACTTCCAACAGACCATAGATAACAGTACCATTTTCCTCCACCATCTCTGATGGCGGAGGCTCATCATCTTCGCCAGAAAGAGGATCTTTGATTAAATCATTTAAAAATTGAACCATTATTCTGTTAGATTAAAATTAGTGTCTGTTCACCCCTTGGAACCTGAAAAGACTTTGTTATATTTAAATTTTTTCATTTTTTTTTGAGTAGTGAATTTCTAAAAGCAGGGTATTTGTTGAACAGAGAACATAAATTCCCGAGTACCGGCTTTGTGTAAAAAGTCACTACGTTTGGGGTTGCGGTGCACAGTGCCGATTTTCAGAAGTTGTATCCGATAAGAAATAGACGGGTTCTCGTTGAAAATCGGTTCTTAATTTGGTCTGAAGCATCGCTTTCCACTGT
>JACQNE010000021.1 GCA_016203205.1 Candidatus Woesearchaeota archaeon | reverse complement strand
GGCTCCGCACAAAGTGCGGAGTTAATAACACTAGCTCGCATTTTCTGTTCCGAAAACTCGCCAATTGATACGAGAGCCGTAAAGCCACGGACGAAGTTCGTGGATAGGCTCGAGTGGCGAGTTTTCGTTACTGGAATTGGTCCGATTTTCTTCTCTATCCCTGAAATTTCTTAAAATCGGCTTCAGCGACGGCTCACAATCACTCACTTTTCGGATTGTGCCATTAAAAATAGAGAAAGAAAAAAAAGAAAAAAAAGCGTATCTCCGCTTCTTGAGCTTAGCGCCGCTTCTTCATCGACATCACTGCCCAAGCGACAAGCGCCAGCAGGATAAGACCAACGACGACCCAAACCGCCGTTGAGGAACTGCTCGGTTCAGAGACTTCTTCGGGAGCCGAAGGTTCAGTCACGTCTGTCGGCTGTTCTGCCGGAGCTGCTGCGCCGGCCGCAGCCGGTGCTGGAGCGGCTCCTTCTTTCTGTCCGATGACAAAGTAGCTAAATCCAGGGGTTTCCGCAGTGAAATGGACATACGTACCATCGTCTTGGCCGGCAGTTGTCGTCAACTCAACCCATTGGCCATCCTTGAAATGGTGCATGGCGACTTGGCTGGCCGCCAAGTTATTGTCGGCAAGCCATTTCTTCTCAACTTTGAAGTTGATCACAGCAGGGCCGCTGAGTGCTTTTTCGACGTTAGTCTCGGTGATCTGCAGCGTTTTATATGCTTTCTTGGCAAACGCTTCCACCGTGGAAGGCAGGCTGTCTACTTTCTTGACAGACAAGGTCGCGCCATAGGTTGTCTTCTGCACGACGAATTCGATCGAAGTGACTCCCAAGACGCCATTCTTCACGGCTACAGTTGCTTTCTCGCCGGCAAGGATGGAGGACCAGGTTTTCTTTTCAAACTGGCCTTGTGTTCCAGTAGAGACACCGCCGCCGGAACCGCCACCACCGCTGCCGGATGTAGCGGCAGCAGTGACGGTGTAGCTAGCTGTGCCAGTTGCATTTAGTCCAACTTGATCAGTTGTCGTACACGTTGCGGAAGTAAATGTTCCTGCCGTCGTCGTCTGGTAGACACCAGAATCAGCAAGGGTAGTTTCACGTATCCCCGAACCGTTAACATTATCTGAACCAGTACAGGTACAGGTTACAGCTTGACCGACATCAACAGTGCTTGGAGAACAGGTCACGGTAGCAGTGGGATTAGTTACATCGATGATGAATGTTCTTGTTTCGGAATTATTCATATTCCCTGCAGTATCATTAAAGAAAGCAGTAGCAGTATGATTCCCTTCTGCCATGTCATAGTTTGTCCAGTTGAAAGAAAGGTTATACGAACTATTTAAAGCGGGAGATACACCCGCATTTTTTAATGTAGTCGTAAGGTTGAACGGATTGCTGTTATTGCTTATCTGAATCGTTACAGCGTGGAGGGTAGTACCAGATATGTCACTTAAACTACCCCTGGAATTATTAGTAACAGTGATAGTAAGGTTAATCAAATCATTTCCAGTATAGTTATATCGATCTGATTGGTTCCAGCCGACCAATTCGGGGAAAGTGTTATCGATAACCAACAAGCTTCCCTGCGTGATGGGCGTCCCATCAGTATTTTTCAACGCGGTGAAGTTCTGGAATTTGGTCTCTGAAGCGTTAACAAAAACTGCAACGAGTTCAGTGATGTTATAATAACCGTCGCTCAATGCGAGATTAGTATCGTTTGTGTCTACTTTTCCATCATTACCTAATCGAGTTGTGGGAGAACTAATATCCGTAGCATTGTTGAATGTATTGTTTAATGTGATGTCTTTATAACTTAAAGAGAAGTTGAATACGGTATCCTGCCTGGTGATGTTGGTCGCGTTAGCAAATACAATCGTCACGTTTGTAACGTTACCGTCACTTGTAAGGTTTAAGGCACTTCCATCTCCTGGTCGGAGAGCGTGAGCACTAACGTTAAATGTAA
Organism: Candidatus Woesearchaeota archaeon; assembly: GCA_016203205.1. Classification (GTDB taxonomy): domain Archaea; phylum Nanobdellota; class Nanobdellia; order Woesearchaeales; family GW2011-AR9; genus JACOZP01. The sequence goes on along the minus strand of JACQNE010000021.1, from coordinate 17,664 downwards.
AGGGACCGCTGATATTTTGTCTTGCAACCGGTGCATCCAAAGCGACATTATTTGTGTTGGTATCCACCGGAAATGCCCAGACCAAAATCGCGAATAAACTTATCACTAAAAAAATGGATAGAATTGTTGTTATCTTCTTTGATTTCATATGCACCAACCTCTTTTTTGAATTTAATTACGCCGAACTGTGTTCTAGAACAACTTAGGAGTTTATAATCCTTTTGTTTCACTATAAAGGAGAAACATCCACTGTCAAGAGATAGAGAATTATCACAGAAAACAGAAACGGAAGAAAATGGCTTGATGAGAGTTTTGCAAAAACATATTTTGATACGCAAAGCTCAAGAAAAATAAACACAGAGATCCTAAAATCGCCTACCCCTCGTTCGCTACGCTCTCTCCGCAAAATAAGAGATACAACGGGGATTGTATTTCTGTGCAAAAAGGAGAACTTTCTCTCATTTCTTGCAAGCTGCGGGGTATCTCAACAAATGAATACCCTCATTTTTCAGGACCAAAAACAAATCATCACAAAGAACAAGAAATCTATCTTATTCTCGTACAAGAAAGAAAGCATTTCTTTCTTGATACTTTCTCTTGTGTCTTAAAGAGAATCACCTCGAAAAAAAGAAAAAACAAAAAAGCTTATCTCCGTTTCTTGAGCTTAGCGCCGTTTCTTCATCGACACGACAGCCCAAGCGACAAGCGCCAGCAGGACAAGACCAACGACGACCCAGACAGCTGTTGAGGAACTGCTCGGTTCAGAAACTTCTTCAGTTGCTGAAAGTTCAGTTACATCGACCGGCTGTTCTGCCGGAGCTGCTGCGCCCGCTGCAGCTGGTGCTGGGGCTGTTCCTTCTTTCTGTCCGATGACAAAGTAGCTGAATCCAGGGGTTTCCGCAGTGAAATGGACATACGTACCATCGTCTTGACCGGCAGTTGTCGTCAGCTCAGCCCATTGACCATCTTTGAAATGGTGCATAGCGACTTGGCTGGCTGCTAATTTATTGTCGGCAAGCCATTTCTTCTCGACTTTGAAGCTGATCACAGCAGGGCCGCTGAGCGCTTTTTCCACATTACTTTCAGTGATCTGCAGCGTTTTATATGCTTTCTGGGCAAACGCTTCCACGGTGGAAGGCAGGCTGTCTACTTTCTTGACGGACAATGTTGCGCCGTAGGTTGTCTTTTGCACGACGAATTCGATCGAAGTGACACCCAAGACACCATTCTTCACAGCTACGCTTGCTTTCTCCCCGGCAAGGATGGAAGCCCACGTTTTCTTTTCAGACTGACCTTGGACGCCACTGGATGATCCGCCGCCGGAACCCCCGGAACCACTGCCAGAAGTGGCCGCAGCAGTGACCGTGTACGAGCCAGTAGCAGTTCCCGACAACCCAGCTATATCAGTCGCCGTACAAGTGGCAGACGTGAATGTGCCGGCTGTCGTTGCCTGGTAGACCCCAGAATCGGCAAGGGTGGTCTCCAATATTCCGGATGAATTTACACCGGTGCTATTTGACCCTAATTTGTCAAGCCCAAGACAAGTACAGGTCACAACTGCACCGATTTCGACAGTAGCCGGAGTACAGGTTACGGTAGCAGTTGGATTGGTGACATCCAGAATAAATGTTCTGGTCGGTTCAGAGTCATTCATATTTCCTACGGTGTCATTGACAAATAGAGTCGCAGTATGGTTCCCTTCGAGCATACCAAGTTCTGTCCAGTTGAATGAAAGGTTGTATGATCTATTAGTCGCCACAATACCGCCATTCTTTAACGTAGCGGTAAGATTAAATGGACTACTATTATTGCTGATCTGGATAGTCACTTTATCGATATCAGCTACAGACTGAAGGAGCCCGATAAACTTGAGACCAGTCCCATAACTCCCAACTGTGACTGTCATGTTAACCTCGCCCCTACCAGTATAGTTGGAGCGATCAGAAATATTCCAGCCGACTAATTCCGGACTGTTAGTATCTATAGTGAAATTTATGGTCTTAGAACTATTAAAGTTACCGGCAGTGTCATTGACAAACAAAGTAGCCTTGTGTCCTCGATCGGTCATGCCATAATTTGACCAGTTAAATGAAAGGTTATACGACCGATTCATCGCCAGAGAGGCACCACCATTCTTGAGAGTAGCCGTCAGGTTGAACGGTTTGCTGCCATTACTGATCTGAATGGTCACTTTATGGATATCCGTTCCACTGACCAAATCACCAGTATTATTTGTAACTGTGACGGTGAGGTTAATCTCATTTGTTCCGGAATAATTGCTTCGATCAGAAGCGTTCCAGCCAACCAGTTGTGGAACTGTATTATCGATAATCAACAAACCGATACGACCACCACTGGCCATAGTGATCGGTGTCCCATCAGCATTTTTCAGAACCGTCTGATTTCTAAGGCTATTGCTAGTCCCGTTACTAAAGTCAGCGGAAATGTTGGTGATATTGTAGTAGCCGTCCGTCAAGCTAAGGACTGAATTGTTAGTATCCAATGCGCCGTCTTTTCCGAGGCGAAGACCAGGATTAAGAGCATCCGTCGCGTTATTGAAAGTAGTATTTAAAGTAATATCCCTATAGCCTAATACAACCTGGAAAGTGATGTCCTGCCGACTCATATTAGAAGCATTGGAAAAAGAGAGGTTTATACTCGTGATGTTACCATCACTGGTCAGGTTAAGAGCAGTCCCATCTCCCGCCCGGAGATCAAAAGCAGTAACATTGAAAGTGAGAGGCCCGCTGATATTTTTACCAGTAATTGGAGCGATCAAAGCGACGTTATTGATGTCTGTATCTACTGGAAAAGCCCAGACCAAAATCACGAATAAACTTATCACTAAAACAATTGATAGAATTGTTGTCCTAGATTTCATACACACCAACCTCTTTTTGAATTGAATTTCTTGGAACTATAACCAAGAACAACTTAGGAGTTTATAATTGTATTGGTTTAGAGGAGTTTGAAAAAGAGTAATTTTGGTAAATAATTCGTTTGGTTCAAGCCAAAATTACGGCTATTTCACCTCCTCTTAAGAAGTTTGTAAATCAATAGTTGAATTATTCAAACTTCTCTTTACTGGCGAGGAGAAAACATTTTTGAGTTCAGAAAAGAGAAATATCAAAATGAACAGAAACGGAGGAAAATGAGGACAAGATAAAGAGAATAGGCGTTGCTCAGCATAACAAACCGATCTCACACATCCAAATTAGCCACATCTTTGGAATGCTTCTCAATAAATTCTCTTCTCGGCTCTACCTCGTCACCCATCAAGATCGTAAACATCTGGTCAGCAGCGATCGCATCTTCAATCTCCACTTTTTTCAGTGCGCGCGTGGAAGGATCCATTGTCGTGTCCCACAATTGTTCGGCGTTCATCTCCCCTAAGCCTTTGTAGCGCTGGATCGCCACGCCTTCGCCCATCTCCGCAACAACACGCTCTTTCTCCCCATCAGAATAAACATATTGTACCTGCTTGTTTTTTTGCAGGCGGTAGAGGGGGGGCATGGCAATATAGACACAGCCTCGCTCAATCAGCGGTTTCATGTAACGATAGAAAAAAGTGAGCAGGAGCGTCATGATATGCGACCCGTCAACATCGGCATCGGTCATGATGATGATCTTATGGTAGCGCAGTTTTTCGATCGTGAAGTCTTCCCCCACGCTTGTTCCCAGAGCGGCGATCATCGCCAGGATCTCTTTGTTTTCCATGACTTTATGCAGACGCGCTTTTTCCACATTCAGAATCTTCCCGCGGAGAGGAAGGATGGCCTGAAATTCCCGGTCGCGGCCCATTTTGGCACTATTGTGAACAAATACCCCAGATGCCAAAGCAAAATTATGGGTGTGGGGAACTTCCAGATCATATACGTCCATTGCTACTTTCTCTTCCGCTATCTTCATCACTTTGTGATTATAATTGGCGACAGCCTCAATCGCCCGATCTGCATCACCTGAAAAAAACTTATTTACAAAAGTGTCAAAACACAACAAATTCTTGTTTTTGCTTTGTTTTCGATACAGGTCATATTCCTCCAAAAGTAGGTTATCAAATTCATCAAAGATCGCCCGAAGTGCTTTGATGGTATGGGTGTAATAGGTTTGGTTGTATGTTTCTGTTCTCTTTTTCCGGAAATCATCGGTCCATTGCTTCCGAGTTTCCTCCCGCCGCCAAGTAAGTAACTCCTGATCTTCCCATTGTTTCTGAGCAATCTTCCGAAGATTGTCTTTTTTTTCAGGATTTTGTTCAAAATACCTGCTTACTCTTTCAGCCTGCTGTTCACGATTCTGGGGATTAGACCAATACTTTTCCTGCTCGTTCTCCAATCGGCGAAGAGTTCTCTGACGATATTCTTTGTTCCCATAATAAAACTCGAGGTACTTTTCAACCATAAACTTCTTATAATTTCCATCTTCCCACTGTTTTTTGGCTTGTTCACTTAAGATCTTTCTGGTCTGAGGTTCTCTCATCCTCTGGCTCATCATCTCCCGAAATTCTTTTGTCTGTTTTAACTGCCGGCATTTCTCTTTTGTTTCCTCCGTGTGTAATGTTTTTTGGACATGGTCTCGATGTAAAGCTAGATGTTGCGCTTTCGATAGTCTGATGAGGTTTGTCGGATTATTATTTGATTTATAAAAGTCGAGATGATGTCGATGGAGGTTTGGTTCATTCGAGTATACCCCCTCACGAACATTCCATAGATCAGCTAAGAGATGAGTGAAAATCCATTTTTCTTGAGATACATCATAAACCATTTCATACCCTTTTATGGTGATCTTACCGCCAATCTCTGAAATCTTTCTTCTCAGCGGCATCAAACTCTCTCCACCCGCCAAGTCTTTGGCCATTTTATAATTTCCATCCCGCAACATAAACCGATGATCCGGGGTGCAGATGATCTCTTGATCATTATCCAAGATTACTTTAATGACTGTGGCGTTCTTCCTCATAATTCGGGGATGTTTTATTTCTTCTACTCCAATCTCGCCTTTCTCTGTAATCGTATAACAAAAATTCCTCTTCTTTTCCTGCCATTCTTTGGTCAATTGCTTAAATGAGATATTTCTCCCATCGACCAGCGCCACTTCGGTATCTCCCGAAAAACAACCGCCTGCAGAGTCGCCTTCCACAAGATATAATTCACTCGTTACCGGATCACGCGAACTGCAATCGGCAAGTTTTCCGGGAAGTCCGGCCCCTTCCAGCGCATTCTTCCGGCGCATGAGCTCACGAGTCTTGCGCGCTGCTTCCCGGGCACGGGCGGCATCGAGACATTTGGCAACGATATTCTTACCTACAGCAGGATGCTCTCCAAAATAGATGGTCAATTGGTCATGGACCAGCGAACTGACGATGCCGAGAACTTCGCTGTTGCCCAGTTTGGTCTTGGTCTGCCCTTCAAAGAGGGGTTCCTGAACTTTGATGGAAATGACCGCAGTAAGACCTTCTTTGACATCTTCTCCGGTTAATTTCAGATCTTTGCCATTGCTTATCTCCCGAGCGACGTTATTGAGGATGCGGGTGAGAGCAGTCTTGAAACCGGAAAGATGGGTGCCGCCTTCAATAGTATTGATATTATTAACGAATGAAAAGACATTTTCCTGATAGCCGGAATTATAACGCAAGGCAACTTCGACGACAACATCAGAACGGGTGCTTTCAAAATAAATGACTTCGTGCAGGGGCTGTTTATTTATGTCCAGATAAGCCACAAATTCTTTGATTCCGCCTTCGTATTTGAACAGGTCATGACGTTTCTCCGCTTCGCTTCCCCGCTCATCAACGAGTTCGATCTCGATTCCGCGGTTGAGGAAAGCGAGTTCCCGCAGGCGTTTAGCAAGGATATCATAATGAAATAATGTATCCGAAAAGATCATCGGATCAGGCATGAATTGAACGATTGTTCCGGTTTCCTGCGTCTCGCCAGTGACTTCAAGAGTAGTTGTTGGTTTCCCGCGAGCATATTTTTGGACATGAACTTTTCCGTCCCGTTTTACTTGGACGATTAATTCTACAGAAAGGGCATTGACCACACTTAAGCCGACACCGTGCAGGCCTCCGGAGACTTTGTAGGTCTCTTTATCGAATTTCCCGCCGGCATGAAGTTTCGTCAGAGCGACTTCGACTGCCGGGATACCCAGCTTGGGATGGATGTCCACGGGAATCCCCCGGCCGTTATCGTAGACGACAACGGAATTGTCAGGATTGATCAGGACTTTTATCTTCGTGCAATAGCCAGCCAGCGCTTCATCGATAGAATTATCGACGATCTCCCAAACCAGATGGTGAAGTCCGCGAAGAGAAGTATCTCCAATATACATTCCCGGCCGGCGGCGGACAGCATCTAATCCTTCCAAGACGGTGATCTGGGCAGCGCCATAGCTGGAAACAGGCTTTTTTTCAGGCAGCGGTGCCGGAGGTTGTTCAGGTTGTGCTGATTGTGCGGGCTGTTCGGCTTGTTCTGCGGGGACAGCAGGCATTTTCTGTTCTTCTTCATCTTCGGGAGCCATTTTTAGAGAGGAATTAATTTCCATTTTTCGACGTAAAATATCATTAAAAAAGAGACCGGAAATGTTTATAAAGATGTCGGTAAAAAAGTAGGCAAATGGCAGGACAAAGCTACTTGGGGTTTTATTCCCCTCAGGAACGCTGGGCAGACAACCGGCAGGTGTATCGACAGATTGCCAATGGAGAAAATTATCCCCCGTACGAGCGAAGAAAAGCACGAGAGCAGTTGGCTTTTGGGGAGCGTTTCCCGCCGGATGCCCCACACGACCGGCTGGTGGGCCATATTCTGGGGATATACCAAATGAAGCATCCCAAGTGGGTAAAAAAAACTCCGCAATCGCGTTTTTTCACTCCTTCCGGAGAACTCACATTAGTGCAAGAAATGGATTTTGGTGCAGAATTGGTACGACTGGCCGGCGGAACACCCTATCGCGAAGAGATTATTGAAAGAGCTGTTGTTCGGGAATTGGGAAAAAGGGGAGATTATATTCGCGGCGATATTTTCCGAAAGGTGATCGCTGAAGAATCACCGCTGCAAGGATTGGAAAGCTATATCCAGTTGCAGTTTGATCGAGGAGGATACACTTTCCACCTGCGCAAAGATTCATCCACGGAACAGAGAGCAGTTATCTATCTGGTTGGAATGTATACTAAGATTGATCAGGAAATCATCGGAGAAAACAGAGAATTATTCATTCCCGAGACCAGGATTAAGCCGGGAGCCGGCGGAAAGATGTTTGCCAGATGGGCCCGGCGGAGAGGCGCGAAGGCGCTGGACTTCATAGGGCACAATCTTCAAAGTGAGTGATAACGCTCTCACAGGAGAGAGTGCTGCCGGCCGTTCGGTCTGGCGAAAACCAGATGGAAACGAGGCTTCTCAAACGATTGTGCTTAGTGGATAGTTTTCGCTCCAACATTTTTGGTGAATAGCACTTCAGACCGAACATCTTGGCCAAGCAGCACTCTCCAGCACTATCACTCAGAAAATGGATTGTGCCATTCATACGTCATCTGCCCGCCAATGGGGTTTGATCTCGACATCTCCAGATTCCTCTTTTCGCAGAAAACCTTCCCAGGCAATCATCGCTCCCTGATCTCCAGCCAGATCTAAAGGTACTTGGTAAAATGCCGCGCCGCGCTCCTGGCACATGATCTGCAGCATTTCACACAAACGCTGATTGGCGCCGACCCCGCCGACGAGTAATAATTCTTGTTTTCCGGTATTGGCCATCGCCCGTTCTACGACTTCGGTGCACATGGCAAAACAAACTTCTTGGACGGAGAAGCAGATATCTTCAGCTGAGACTTTCTGCTGTTCGTATAATTGCTGGACTTTGGTAAGGATACCCGAAAAAGAAACGTCCATGCCCTTGACAGCATAGGGCAATTGAAGGTATTTTCCTTGCTTCGCTAACTGTTCTATTTTTGGTCCGGCCGGAAAGCCGAGGCCGAGGATCCGGCCCAATTTATCCAGCATATTCCCCAGGCCAATATCAAGCGTTTCACCAAGAACATGATATTTATTGTCTTCCTGAACGATAATTTGCGTATTGACCCCGGAAACATAGAGATAACAAGGATCACGAAGCTTATTCCAGATCTTGCCGATACTCAGATGAGCACAGCAATGATTGACACCAACGATTTTCTTTTGGTGCTGTCCTGCCCAGAGTTTTGCGTAGTGATAGCCTGCCCAAAGACAGGGATCAAGGCCCGGGCCTGCTGAATAGGCAAGGAAAGCGATGTCATTCCAATCCATCTTCGCGCTGGAAAGCGCTTGGGCTAAGACGGTTTCAGCAACTTCCCGATGATGTTGCGCCACCTGATCGGGGATCATTCCCGCGGCCGTAGAGGTAAAACTATCTTTGACATTGGCCAAGACATCGCCGCTGTCCGTGATAATGCCAACACCAAAGGTATGGGCTGTGCTTTCGATGCCTAGAATGTTCATCAAGGGCTATTTTGGAGGGATTATTAAAAAGATTTTGGTGGGAAAACTTTGATTTTATCCCGATCAGCCAATCTTCAGACATTTCCACTGAAAAGAACAGCTTCGCCGTTCCCAACCCTTTTTTAACTACAACAATCTTTAAAAAGTGCAGTGTTTCCATAGGAAATCAAGGTTGTTGGAACGATAGATTGAATCTCTGTCATTCCAAAAAGGGGGGTTTGTGGCCGAAACGATACGCATCACGCTGGAGACGTTGTACGATATTTTTCGCAACGAGAAAAAAAGAGAGGATCTGCAAAAGCTAGAAGACACTTTTTTTATCGATGTCATCGGCTACTTACGGGAAAAGAAAGCACTTCTAGAAAGCCAGGCTAAATCGACTGATGTTTTTGCTGTTGGTGAACGAGAAAAACTGGAATATGAGTTACGGAGTATCCGACGCATCTTGAAAGAGATCTACGAGAAGCGAGAAAAAAAGATCATCGACATCGCCTTGAACAAGAGCAGAACAGGCTCGGACATCATCGATACCAGCGCGATGCTGCGGGAAGAGAAAGAATTGTATGAGGAACTGCTGGAGAAAATGAATCAATTCCGCCGGGAAGTGTTTTTGAGACTGTTAAATGGTGAAATGCCCCGCGTCGTATCGCCAAAACCGGCAGTGAGCGATGGGCCAGATGTCCAGCCGGAAATGGCCGAAGGAGAACAGGACATGACCAAGATCCGCTTTCTCCGCCCGACACCAAGTTTCGTCTGGAAAGACCTGAAGAAATATGGCCCGTACGATTCGGGGGAAGAGACGGAAATCTATCCGGAGGTAGCTGATCTCTTGGTGCGGAAAGGCCGGGCGGAGAAAGTGTGAACCATGGATCTCGCGCAAATATTAGGCTGGGTTGCCACATCTTTGTTCTCCATCATGATCATCCCACAGATGGTACGGACATTACGAACCAGAGATACCCAAGGAGTAAGCCTGCTGTTATTTCTTATTTTTCTGATCGCCAACATCATCGCGTTGATCTACGCCGTCCTGATCGACCAAGGGCCGTTGATCATCAAATATATCATCGCCATTGAGACAACGCTGGCGTATATCGGAATCTTTGCCTATTTCAGCGTCAAGAAGAGAAAAGTTCGTATGTGATTATTGAGCATTATTGCTTTCAGGATATCAGGCTAAAAAAATGGGGGGTGGGACTATCTGGGACTATTATCATCCAATACGCTATTTGCCGGGAGAGATTGCGTCTGCTTTCAGCACAGAAGCTGATTTTCTCAGGAGAGATCTGGACGATAACCGGTTGAGAGTCACACTTAAACCGGCAGATGAAGAACATTATACTGGTCATAAAATCCGTGTCGTGGAAAGCACAAATCCACAATGGTATCGAGAATTATATCTTGCACGAATGCACTTGAAGCGGCAACGAAGTCTGCGTTCGTTAGAAAGGCTCAGTAGAGGTGACGATCTTCCTTACCTAGATCGAAGAGGAGCAGTATCTCCTTTTGGAAGTTATGATTCGTTATACCGAGAAATGATCCAGGGGAGACTGATTAATGGCTATGAAGTTGATGATGGATTCATCCCGGAACAAATTCTGGTGAAAAGATTCTTCTCTTGTGGAAATTAGGAGAAAGTGGAGAGAGAAGAAGATACTCGTTTCCGAATAGTAGATATTAAGTCTGTGCTTGGGCTGGTCGGCCTGCCTCGTCTCGCCCAGAAGCAGAGTCAGTTGAACTGAAGAACTATGCTCAGAGATGAGCGAGACTCTGAATTTCTGGCTCAAAGCCAGCGCTCGGCAGACCATCTTGACCAAGCCCGCACAGACTTAATTGAATACATACTCTGGACAGAAATTCTTTTAAATAGATCAAAGAAGCAGGATTTAATGAACATCATCCCCAAGCTCAAAAAGATCATCACCGCTGATAATACTGAAACATTTCTCAATGAAACAGTCGGGGAAAGCTACCATTCACAAACCGGAGCGGTAGAGGAAGCATTGAAGAAATATGCGATCCCCTGCCGGATCCGCGAGAAGGCAAAAACCGGGAAAGTAAAGATCTTAGATGTCTGCTTCGGCTTGGGCTATAATTCGGCAATGGCGATCAGCGAAGCACTTGCGGAGAATCCCCATTGCGAGATCGAAGTTGTCGGGTTAGAATTTGATCCGGAGATTATCACCAAGATCCAGGAGATCAATCCTCCGATTCCGTTTTATGGAGACTACAAGAAGCTGACACCCGAAACATTACGATTTCAAAAAGAGAAAGTACAGGTCAAAGTTCTCCTGGGAGATGCACGAGAAACGGTGAAGGACTTGTCGGAAGACGCATTTGATGCGATTTTTTTTGATCCTTTCTCACCGAAAACTGCCCCCGAGATGTGGCGGGAAGAATTTTTCCGCGAGATGTTCCGCGTGTTGAAGAGGGATGGTATTTTAGCAACGTATTCTTGTGCCCGGATCGTGCGGGAAAACATGAGCAAAGCCGGATTGCTGTATGACGATGGGCCGATCGTCGGCAGGAGAGGGCCGGGAACAATCGCGACGAAATGGGTGTTTTAGGATAACACAGTTTTAGGGGATAAAAGATACTTTTTTATATTCTCAAATCGTAACTAGAGTATTATGGATTTAAAAAAAGATGCTTACGGTCAAGAAGTCTGGGCATTCTTCCAAGGCAAAGATTCTTATGAAGTTATTGAAAGAGATGATGGCTTTATCGGATTGTCGGGAGGTGCACAGGCTTATTTTGCAGATTTTAAAGATTGGCCGAAAATTCAAAAACAAGCAATCAAGTTTGCCAAGGGCAAAGTCCTTGACATCGGCGCTGGGGCTGGACGCATTTCACTTTATCTTCAAAAGAAAGGTTTTGATGTTACGGCCATAGATAATTCTCCGCTTGCGATCAAAGTTTGTAAAAAACGTGGTGTCAAGAACGCCAAAGTTTTGCCTATTGAAAAAATCGGCACATTCAAACCAAATACTTTTGACACAGTTGTCATGTTCGGCAACAACTTTGGCTTGTTCGGCGGTTACAAGAAAGCCAAAACTTTGCTTAAAAAACTTCACAAAATAACCAGCTCCAGTGCGTTGATACTTGCTGAAAGCAGTGACGTTTACAAGACAGATGATCCTGTGCACCTCTCCTATCATAAATTCAACAAGAAAAGAGGAAGAATGTCAGGGCAGCTTTGTATCAGAGTAAGATTCAGAAATTATATTGGCGATTGGTTTGATTACTTACTTGTCTCAAAAAAGGAGATGAAAGAGATTCTTAAAAATACTGGTTGGATGGTTAAAAAATTTATTGCTTCTGACAATAACGGGTATTATGCGATAATTGAAAAAGAATGATTCGCGGAATGATTCACTTCTTATTTCTCCCCCTAGCCTTTACTTTCTCAAAACGGGCAAGAACTTCTGCTGCCTGAGCAGAAGTGTTCTGATAGCTTTCTAATACGTTCTGGAAGATGCCAGGATAGATCTGAAAATGCGTGCTCTGCAAGGCACGATCTAAGAGAAAAAGATCGACGGCTTTGTCTTCCACTTTGTCGGAGAACGCCGAAAGTCCGAAATCAATAAACGTCAATTCTTTGGACTGTTCGTGAAGCAGCATATTGGATGTTGTCAGATCCCCATGAACAATCTGGGCATCGTGGAGCTTGGCGAGATTCTTTCCAATTGCTTCAGCGATTTGAGCGTACTGCTGGGTATCAAGCAAGATGTCACGGACTTTTGGCCCGGGAATGAAATCCATAGCGATGGACATGCGGGTGTCGGAGAATTCCTGAAGATGTGGTGCCGGGAAATTCATCGCTTCTAATTTCTGAAGGATCTTCGCTTCTCTACGCGTGCGGAATGTACGGAGCGCTTCATCTATTTGCGGCAGACGATAGCGCTTGACGAAGCGTTCTTTGATGATGCTGCTGTTCTCCAGATAAATGCTGGCTTCTGCGCCTTGGGCGATTTTGTTTGGGGTCATAGCTGGTGAAGAAGCGCAATTATTTTAAAAACATATCGCTTAAGAGTACGTATTAAGTTAAGTCTGTGCGGGCAAGGTCAAGATGGCCTGCCGAGCGTGGGCTTTGAGTAAGAAATTCAGAGTCTCGCTCATCTTCAAGAATATACTAAAAAGAATTAGGTTTCGAACCTAATTCTTTTGGTATATCCTAAAAATCCATAGCATTTATGTTCAAAATCTATGGATTTTTAGTATATTTTTGGAGAAAAGTTGATTACCATTTCCGGGCGAGACGAGGCAGGCCGACCTGCCCAAGCACAGACTTGATACGTACGCTGAGGAGTACGTAGGCTACAGAAAGAACCATGGACATCCCAACCAAAAAAAAGAGTTACGACCTCTGGCAGGGAGGTTGTTTTGGAAACAAATTGCGGACGTGGAACTCTCGGGAAGAGATTCTGGACGCAGGATACACGGGAACGCTATCCATACGCTACAAAGGAAACGCCGGCGGCGGTTTTGTGCGCTACGAAGTGCCAATTGAAGAAATTCTGGCCGTCGAGGAAGAATGGGTCAAAAAGGGGGCGCGGAAAGAGCTGATTACGTTTAATGAAAGTGCGCCCGACCGCTTCTTGACGATCCAAGGTGAAGTGATGATACTTGCAGGATATGGCTATGCTTTGTATTATGCAACCACGCCGGCCAAGATGCGAGATGCTTTGCGGCGCGAGGGAAAGCAAGTGTATGGTTTGACGGCTAAAATGCTCTTGGAAGGGACAATGACTCCTTCGAGTTTTGCCGATCTGGGAGCATTGTTGGAACAGCATCCCGATAGTGTGGTAGAATTCAGCACATATTCAATCTGTCTGGGCGATATTCCCGGGAGAAATACGGTGATCTGGGAAGTCAGGAATTATTGAGATGCTCTTCCATAGTGGCGAGAAAAACGTTCCGCTACCTTCCTGTCAAAAAAACAATACTGCCCGCCTGCTGAATAGACAACCATTTTTCTTTCTGTTCCAATTTGTGCCGTTTGATATTCTTCTTCTGAAACGGGAAGCATTCGGGCATCTCTCTCTGCTTCATTATGAAGAATAAGAGCATATCCCTGCGGTCCGGAAGCACTCCCGACGCGGGGGATCGGCCCTTTTCCAACGACGGTAAAGGTAATAGCTTTCTCTGCAACGGCAACTTGCGTTGTAGCTATCCATTCCAAAGGAGACTCTCCCTTTCCAGATGTTTCGCGGTCGCAGTCTAGGGTCATTTTTTATTTCTATTAAATTTTATCAAGAATAGCATCAATCTTCTGTTTCAGCAGCGGCCGGGGAGCGAAACCGACGATGCGCTCGACTTCTGCGCCATCTTTAAAAACAATCAGGCAAGGAATGCCTGAAATGCCCTGTCCTTCCGCCACGTCCGGATAATCTTCTGTGGAAAGCTTGCCAAAACGCAATCGTCCGGCATATTCTCCACTGAGTTCCTCAAAGACCGGCGCCATCATCTTACAAGGACCGCACCAGCTAGCCCAAAAGTCGACGATGACCGGCGTTGCCGCATTGATTTCTTTTTGAAATGAATCCTGTGTTAATTCCAATATCACTGTTTGTTTCTCCTTATGAAAAAAAGCTGGAAATGAAGAGTACTTTATAAAATTATTGTTGAATCCGAGAAAAAAAAAGAAACGTGTGCCTGAGGTTAACGAAAAGGTTTATAAAAGTGAATTGCCACCTACTAAGAATCGAAGATTAAGAAAAAGGTGATTGCTGTGCGTCGAATACTGTGTTTGATCGTGTTCTTATTGCTAGTTTCTGCACTTGTTCCAGCAGCAGCAGCAGCAGAGAACGATTGTATTTATTATTTCCACGGCGTTGACTGCGACCAATGCGCCCCGGCTGAAGCACAGATCAAAGAGCTCCAGACAAAATATCCAGAGTTGAATATCCACAAATATGAGGTCTATCAGGATTTCAAGAATTCCCGCCTGCTCCAGCAGTATTTTGATGCACATGCTATTCCTGAGAAAGCCCAGGGAATTCCCGCAGTATTCCTGCCCGGTTCATATCTTGTCGGCAGTACGCCGATCGTCAATCTTCTCGAAGGGCGGATAAAAGAGAATATCGATCCCAGCTGCCCGGAATTAGATCCCGCACCATGGGTTGGGGTGGTCGGGGAAAAAGCAGCGCACGATGTTTTGAAAACATTAACCTTTGTCGGCGTGACCAGTTCAGCTGTCAGTGATAGTTTTAACCCGGGGATGCTCGCGCTGTTGCTCATCCTGTTGAGCCTGATCGCTTTGATCAAAGACGAAGTGACGATGATCAAGAGAACAGTGTCATTTATCCTTGCCTCATTCTTCACTTACCTCCTGATCGGAGTGGGTATCCTCGCGCGGTTCACCCAGCCGACTGCTTACGTGATATTCTATAAAGTGATCGGGATCGCCGCTTTGGTCGTGGGCATCATCAGAACACGCACATTTATTCAGACCTGGCAGATCTGGCGGGAAAACGTGACGGGCAAGACCGAGAAATGGCTGGTCAATGCCCGAAAATATTTCATTTCGGTCTGGGGCGTAATCTTGCTGGGCTTCTTTAGCTCACTGCTGACTTCAGCCAGATTAAGCAAAGTCTTTTTTATCATCCAGAGTCTGCTCGTGGAAGGCGAATTTCGGGCAGCCGCCGTGCCGCTGATGCTGTATTATTCGGTGATGTTAGTCCTGCCGCTGATCGTGATCGTATCACTGCTTCACCTGATGCGGGAGAGACAGAAAGATTTTGCCGCAAAGCGCACGGAGAATTTTAGTTCGGATGTGCAGCGGGCGAAGTGGAAGCAGCACAACCATCTTATTTTTCAGGTTGTGGTGAATTCGTTGATGATGGTTGTGGGATTGGTGTTGTTGTTTGTGTGATAGAGAATAATAATTCTTAAGTACCAGTTAATCTAAAAAATAGTGATGAATGAAGTTTACGAAACTGATGCTTTCTTGCGGATATATGATGCTTCTGAGAAGAAAGAACAAGAGTGGATAGATAAAATAAAGAATCAGTTAGCAGAAAATTTAGAAGTTGGAAAACCATTACGCTTCCCTTGGTTTAGGGAAAAGAAATTTGAAGGGAAAAGACTTTATTTCTTCACAAATGAGAAAACGAAGAGAATCGTACTTGTCGCATTTGGGATTAAAAGAGATCAACAGAAAATAATCATGTTTCTTCTTGTAAACAAAGAAAGATATCTAAAAATTATAAGTTAACGAACTCGTTTAATACGACCTGCTTCAATGTCCTGTAAACTAGCTTCAAGCTGAATGAGAAGATCATCTGCAATTGCTTCTTTCTTCTTAAGGAGTTTGTATTCTTCTGAGGGGATACATACTGTTTCTGTGGTCATTTTCTTAAAAAATGAAGTAGATCTTATAAATATTTCGCGGGTTTGGTGCTGTTTTTGCGAGGGCAGTATTCTTAGTTTATACTCAAAAGCCCAGAAAACTCCTGCATTCATGCTTGGAGATGGGGGGCAGGAGTTTCTGTTCTCTGGACTTTTGGTACAAGACAACTATGTTGTCTGTACAGAAATGAAGTATTCTCTTCATTTCGTGTATCTCAAAGGGCAGGGGTGGAGAAAGTGCTTACCATTTGAAGAGCTAAACAAATACCATAAACTTGAAAATATGTTTGCGTAAAAATTGCAAGAACGATTCGCAAGGATTATATAAGATTATTTCTTTAATGTGATAATACTATAAGGGAAATGTAATAATGATAAATAGAATCACTCCACACCAAATAACTACCGTCTTTTCTCTTCTCGAAAGAGAACACAAGCCGACGATGCTGGAAGAGCTCGGCCATTATACGCCGTTCCAGATGCTGGTAATGACGTTATTAAGCGCACGGGCAAAAGATTCGACGACGATACCAATAGTCAGAGAGATGTTTAAACATTATCCTGCGCCAGCAGATTTTGTGAAACTGCCGCAAGAACAATTAGAGAAGATGATCTACAAAATTGGATTTTTTCGAGCGAAAGCAAAACATGTTAAAGAGTTGAGCAAGATTTTGATTGAGAAGTTTGAGAGTATTGTTCCCGATACATTTGAAGAATTAACATCTCTTCCCGGCGTAGGTAGAAAAACGGCAAATTGCATTTTAGCTTATACGTTCCAGAAACCGGCCATCGCGGTCGATATTCACGTCCACCGCATTGCAAACCGGCTGGGATGGCTCAAGACAATAAAGCCGGAAGAGACAGAAGAAGAGCTGAAGAAAATGATTCCTCGAGAAGAATGGATCAATGTCAATAGATTATTTGTCGGCCATGGACAAACGATCTGCCTGCCGCGGAATCCAAAATGCGGGATCTGTCCCATTTTGAAATACTGCGAGTTTGGAAAAAGAAGAAAAGACAAAGAACTGGATTAGAAACAATTGGTTCTGATCCCATCGACGATCGTCATCGCCGGCGAGAATCGACGTGAGGAATGGAAAAGAGAAGCCGGAGGTAACGAACGGCCTGATCTGGATTAAGGTCAAGATCAAGTCGCAGCTGGCTATGTTCATCGTAGCGATTAAATGTTACTCCAACATTCTCCGCAGAAACACAACATAAGCCGTCTCCGGTAAGAGTATATATTTTTCCAATTGAAGATGGAAAACCAGTACCGACTATTTCTCCGATACGAGCGTATCTTAACATTGCATCAGTATTGACCGGCAGATCTAGAGTCACTTTATATTCTCTTAATCGGTCTAAGCCTGATTCACCAAAATCTTCCCTAACTGCGTGTTCCAAACCGCGGTGGCGACCTGTTCGATATTCTTCGAGGCTGGGAATCTCCAGTATCGACCGGGAAGCAATGAGTGCCATCAAGCCAAAGAAGAAAGAGTGGTTTATATACATTTCGAAACAGGGTACGTAGTAGAAAAAGTCGTCCGTCTGGCCTGAAGATTGACCGTGAGAAGCAATCTACGGGAACTGGTGCGAAAACGATCAGCTTAAATGGCTGATTCTGCAATCATTAACATTACTGGTTTTCGCCACGGTCAATGGCCAGGAGGACTTTTTCTACAGAACTGAAAACTGGTAGGTATTAAGTCTGTGCTTGGGCCGGTCGGTCTGCCTCGTCTCGCCCAGAAGTAGAGATTAGTTGAACTGAAGAACTATGCTCAAAGATGAGCGAGACTACAATCTTTCTGTTCGATAGCAACGCTCGGCAGACCATCTTGACCAAGCCCGC
>JACQNE010000018.1 GCA_016203205.1 Candidatus Woesearchaeota archaeon | reverse complement strand
TTCGGAACAGAAAATGCGAGCTAGTGTTATTAACTCCGCACTTTGTGCGGAGCCATCTCGCATTTTCTAGTATTATAGCTATCCTTCAGCGACCATTTGGCGTCACTATCACTCACTTTTCTGATTGTGCCTGAAGTGAGAAGAATAGAAAAATAATCAGAAATGTCCTATCTTGCTTTATGTGTCTTTTCCAGCGCTTGATCAACAAGGCCAACATAGACTCCAAGCAGTTCATCGACGGTCTTACGGGTAAGTCTTTCGGGAGTGAATTCTTCGCCGATGCCGAGATTGGCTGTTCTAAAGTTTTCGATACCCGCCTCATACTTCGCTGGGTCGTCACCATATTTATGACGAATCGCTCCGCCTAATTCTCTCTGGGACCATTTACTGCCGAGATTGTCAGTTATTCCCGATACGATAGCAAGTGTTGCCCCATTCTCATCAAAGGCCTGTTTTAGCGCGTTCGCATCCACTCCGAACTTGGTTTTAGTAACAGTATGGGTATAACTTTCTCCCGTCGTTGGATCTTTAACTGCTCTTAATTGCTCATATAATTCTGCAGTCATATCTTGGTATACCCGACGATGAAGATGAAAATCAAGTTCATTCATGATCATTGCGGCAAGATCTGGATGTGTTTCCTTGCCCTTCGGTTCGTAATAGGCAACACCGTCTCGTTCAACCCTTACAGACGCTAAATATCTTTCCGTAACTGCTCCGGTTAATGATTTAAGGTGAAGCGTATCTCTGAACTTTAGAAATTTTTGGTTATCACTATTAAGTTCGGTTAAAGTTCTCTCTAAGCCAGGAGGTACAATTAGTCCCTCGGGAGTTCTTCCTTCAGTTGCAGTTCTGACCATTGGATATCACTTGTGGGTAGTTATATTTAAACCTTTCGCTGAATTTCAGACTATTGACCAAAACGTCTCACCTCTCAGAGAAACACTTATATTTATAAAAGAATACCTGTTTCCATCTAGATATTCGAGTCACAGAATCAGAACAATCGGAGGTTCATCTTCATGGCAAAAAAAGTAACAGCACCCCAAAAAATCAAAGTAGTTTCTGCGGAGAAAGAAATTCCTCTTCCTCCCACATTGACACTCCCCAAGCTTCCGCCGGAAATGGAGAAGAAGCTCAAGGTACTGAAAGAAAAATTAGACACGTTCAAAGATAAAGTTCTGGAGAAATTTGGGGATTATATCGTCGGCATCGCCCTCCTCCCCCCTGAGAAACAGCTCTCTAAAAGTGGAGAAAACCAGCTCTCCAAAGAAGGAGAAAGGCAGGAACATCGTAAACCGGAGCCGGCAAAGGAACCAGCCAAAAATGCCGAGGAAGATGAGAAAAAGATTTCTCTCTTAATCGTCGTGGACGATACTACTTCTCAGAAGATGTCCAAAGACGAACTGCATCAGAAATTTTCCACGATCATCACCCAAATTGCCGCGGATATCGATAAGAACATGGCGCCGCAGAGTATTTTGTTAACCGACCTGTGGCAGAATTGCTACGATGCCAAATACGACCTGAACCGCCTCGTCTCCCTCGCCGTGCCAATCCATGATACAGGCATGCTTGCTGCCGTTAAGATTGCTGAGATCCACAAGAGCATGGTCCTTAAGAAATTCGAGAAATACATCCTTAGCTATGTCTTAGCCGGTTCTTTAACCCAAGGTCGGGCAACTCCTTCCTCGGATATTGACGTCTGGATCGTCATCGATGACACGGATGTCAAGAAGATGAGTCGGATCGAGCTTAAAGATAAACTGCGGGCAATCATCATCGGGATGGGTGTCGAAGCTGGTGAGATGACCGGCATCAAGAACAAGCTTAATATCCAGGTCTATATCCTGACCGACTTTTGGGATTCGCTGAAAGAAGCCAATCCGATCATCTTTACCTTACTGCGGGACGGCGTCCCTTTCTACGACCGCGGCATTTTCATGCCCTGGAAACAACTCCTGCGCATGGGCCGGATCAAGCCCAGCCGGGAAGCGATTGACCTGTTTATGAGCACCGGAGAACAAAGTATCTCGCGTGTCAAGCTGCGTCTGAAAGACATGGGCATGGAAGACACATTTTATGCTATCTTAACCCCAAGCCAGGCCGCGATCATGCTTTATGGCCTGCCGCCACCGACACCCCGTGAAACGCCGGAAGTAATGGAAGATATCTTCGTCAAGAAAGAGAAGATGCTCGAGCCGGAATATGTCAAGATCCTTAAAGCCAATGTTGACCTGCGGAAAAAGATTGAGCACGGTGAGAAAAAAGATCTCAGCGGGACAGAGCTTGATGAATATGTCAGCAACGCCGAGAAATATCTAAAGCGCATCCGCGAACTGTTCAAAGAGATCGAAGCGCGCCACGATGAAAAAAGCATGGTCTTCCTCTACGATGAAGTTGTGACGATCGTGAGAGATATCCTCAAGTTAGAAGGCCGTGAACGGGCTCAGGATAAGGATATTCTCAAACTCTTTGAAGATGAATTGATTGCCACGGGCAAAGTCCCGGCTCGTTTCCTGCGTGATCTCAATGAAGTCGTCGAGGCGAAGCAGAAGCATGATAGCGGCAAGCTGACCAAGACCGACATTGAAAAAGCGCGCAAAGGCAGTTCCGGTCTCGTCCGCTTTCTCGTTGAATATCTGCAACGCAAGCGCGGCCGGGAATTGGAACGGGCGCGGATCCGGGTTAAGTACGGAGAGAAATTCGGCGAGGTTATCTTACTGGACAAGCTGGCTTTTGTCACCCGTGATATCGATGCCAAAGAACAGCAGCAGATTGAAAAAGCGCTGGTCAATCCTGATGGCGGCCTGGGCACCTTGGAGCCAGCCACTTTGGAAGAACTGGAGAAAGAGTTGGCCAAGCTCAGCGTCCCGCCGCGTGTCTTCATCAAAGAGCCGATCTTTGAAGACCTGAAGCGCATCTTTGGCCGGCATGTCGAAGTGCTGCTGCAATATTGATTTTTTGTTTTCTTGTATTTGTTTAGCTGGCGGCGAGGCCAATGGGTGTACTGAGCGGAAGATATCTTTATCATTTTCTCACTATCTTCCGCTTGTATATCGCGAGCGAATTTTACGATTATCTCGTACGCTCGCTATACATCCGAAGAGACTTTATTCCTCGTTTAGTACGGAAATGATCTGGATCTTGAGCGAGATGCAGGCGCAATCCGAAACACCGAGCGCAGAAATTATACTTCACTGGAAAAGCCACACAGCTACACAAATACTCGAGAGAGCAAACTTAATAAACCTAAGGAAGACTTATTATTCCATGCCCGAGAAATTCAACCAGAAATTTAACCTTAAAAAAAGAAACAAAATTCTCTTTCTGATCGCTGCTATCATCTGCTTGCTGAGCATAATCCTTATCCCTTTTGGTATAATCTTTATCATCATCGTGATCAGAGCCCAGATCAACTTCCAGGACAATACCCTTAAGTACACGATGCTCACTACAAAAAAAATCCCATTGGATCAGGTCAAAAATATCACACTCGCAAAACTCAATTATGCAACGTACGAAGTAACTAGAAGTTCGGGCGTTGCGGGAAGGGTAATTCCTAACATTAGACCGCTGATTTTAACCACCAAAGATAACAAGACACATAAGCTCAATATTATCGCCTTTGAAAATAGCCCAGAGATTAACAAGATTATCGAACAGAAAACAAAACAAAAAATTCAGGATGCTTATAGGTCAAAATAAGCCCACGGACAAAAATATGTCCAAAATAAAGCTTTCTAAAGCTTTCTGAGCCAAATTCTGTTTCTGTTGAAAGTATCATCGAAAGTATCTTTAAAAAGTAATTCTTCTCTAATAATCCCAACAAAATTAGAATGAGGTGCTAACCATGAAAAAAATAATTAAAAAAAGTATCCAGGCGTTGATCCTGGCCCTGTTTATCCTGAGCGTCGTGCCCATGGCCTTTGCTCAAGAAGATCTGAAAGTGAATGGTAAAGGGGCAGTTAACGCCAAAATCGCGTTGTTAGAAGCAGATGCAGAAGCAGATGCCGCTGTACGTGCTGAAGATAAAGTTGGGGACAATGAAGCAGACACACAAACAGCAGAAGATCAACGAAAAGATCGTCAGGAAACATTTAAAGAACAGCGCAAAGCATTAGGAGAACGCCTGCGTGCTGAAAAAGAAGTTACTCAAGAACAGATTGAGCAGCTGCGTGAACGATTACGGACGGCCAAAGAGGGATATGAGCAAGCCCGTGAACGCTACCAAGAGCAGAAAGAAAATCTGAAAGAATTGCGTGACCGCTATAAAATCTGCCGGGACGGCGATGGTTCTGAAGAATGTGTCGATGTCCGAAAAAAAGCAACTGTCGGTGTCCAAAAACACCTGGAAAAGACGATTGATCTGATTGAAAATTCCCTTGCCCGGTTAACGGCCCATGTTCGTGAATCAACAACATTAACCGATGCCGAAAAAGAGAGTGCGCTTGCTTCCATCAACAAGCTCCAGGAAAAAGTAGATGCTCAGAAAGAAAAAGTTCTCGCCATTGCGGAAACAGCCACCGCCGAAGAATTGCGTGCTGAAGTCAAAGAATTGAAAGAACTCTGGCAAGATGTCAGCAAACAGCAGAAAAGGATCGTCTCGCAGCTGACGAGCGCAAAATTAGATAACCTTGTTGATCGGTATACTGGTCTCAGTGAAAACATGGCCGAGAAAATCGCCGCTTTGAAAGAAAAAGGTGTTGATACTACCGAATTGGAAGACATAGCGTACATCTTTGAAGCAGCAGCAGCGACTTTGCAGGAAGATCAGCAGAAAGCACGCTTGTTCTGGCAGGAAGCGGAAGACATGAGTCGGGAAACCCTTCAGCAGTGGCATGCCGCCCAAGAAGTTGTCAAAGAAGACATGAAAAAGACCCGGGCGTTGCTTCGTGAATTCACGAGCTTGTATGCAGAGTTGAATGTAGCTGCTGAAACCGCAGCAGAAGCTGATGCTGAAAGCGAAGATGCTGCTGAAAGTGCTACTGAAGAGGAATAAGAAAAGTTTTTAAATTTTTTTTCTTTTCTTTAATTATCAGTAATTGAAAAAGAGGTAAAATACCATGAACCGCCATCTCCTTGTAGTCAGTTCCGTTCTCGCCCTGCTCTTCGTCGTCCTGTTTGTTCTTTCCTGTGCGCCGCAAGTTCCTCAAACAGAGGAAGGTGTAGTCAGCAGTCCGGAAGAGACAGAAATCGCTGCCGCTGTTGATGACCTCGATGAATTGGAAACATTAGATGAAGAATTAACACAGGATGTTTCTTTTGATGAAGTGGATCAGTTGTTGGAATAAGCTTCTTCTGTTTTGTTTTCTTTAATGTGTTAGTAAAAAATGATTAAAAAGATATATTAATAAGAACACCTGCTTTACCTATTTTGTGAGAAAGAGGTTCGGGATATTATTTGTTCTTCTTGTTTTGGGAGTAGTTGGCTGCCTAGACCAATCAGCGAAGAATGATGGCCAGGATGAGATAAATGTATCTTCCGTATCTATTGGTTACATCGGATGTTCTAATACTAGGGAGACGGTAGAAGGCTATCATTATCTCGGCGGAAAAAAAATGTGGGATTACGAAAGAAGATACGGTTCCGGCACTCTTCTCGATTGGTCGCGCAATGTTGATGAAAAAAGCAAGTATTGGGATGCTTTTGAAGATCTTTTGGAAAAATATCCGGAAACTAAAACTATCTGGTGGCAACTGTGTATCATGGATGAAGATAGAACGACGAGCTACGAGCATGCCGAGATCATTTTAAACAAAATGAGGGAACGAGTTTCGGATGCTATAATATATGTTTCTGCTCTGGCAGACTACACAGACAGTGTGTGTACGATAACGGGAACGTGGGGCTTAGAAAAGGGAAAAGAACTGGCACAAGAGCTTGACGAGAAAAATGATGATGTTTTTGCAGGTCCATTTTTAGGCCCGATGTCTGCGAAAGAAACAGCAAGAGACGGTTGTCATCTTAGAAGTCCTGATGGGAAGAGAAAGCTGGGGAATCAGATGCGGCTGTTTTTTGATGCGGAAGAGTATTCTGCAGATGAAGCTTCGATAGGCTATCTTGGCTGTTCAAATACAATGCAGACCGTAGCAGCATACTGGTTGGGAGATAGTTCAGATGATCGGGTCCTGTGGAAGTTTAACGATCAGGATTTGCATGAGTACGATGCCGGAGCAGTGGTTGATTGGACAAAAGGAGCAGAGAAAGGGAATAAATTTTGGAAAACTTTTGACCGCTACTTAGAAAATAGCCCAAATACTAAAGCTATTTTCTGGCAGTTGTGCATACGCAAGGAAGAGCCGACCTCTTATGAAGAAGCTCTTCCGGTGCTGGAAGCGATCCGCCAAAGAATTCCCGGTGTGGTTGTGTATGTATCCGCTCTTCCCATCTATACGGAAGGAGTGTGTGAAATAACTGGTACTGCCGGGATTGAACGAGCAAAAGTTCTTGCAGAAGAATTTGCTGCAAAAAACGAAGACGTTGTTCCTGGGCCGGTTTTAGGTCCGATGACTCCGTACGAAACTGGCGAAGATGGCTGCCACTTAAGTGTGGGGGGTATGCAAACCATTGGAAATCAAATGAAAAAATTTTTTGATCAAATCGAGAATAACCCAGAGAGCGCATCGGAAGAAAATATTGATCCAGAAAATGCTGAAGTTGATCTTGAAAAAAGAGAATTTTCTGTTGAAGAACCCGCTGAAGAACAAGTCTGGCGCAGGCGTATTGAAGCCGCGATGAAACCGACGCTTTGTTCAGATGTAGCTAAACTAATGTATCTTTCTTCTGATTATCAAGGGCCTTTGATTGATACCCACCTGCATATTCCTTCAATACCAGATTGGTCTCCAGAAGAAGACAGTTTACCACCGGATCCAGCGCCGGAAGGAAGGTTTGGCGGCCCACAGGCGCTGCTTGGTTGGAACGTCAAAATGAGTGAAATAGCCTGCACTCTGCAGCGGGAAGGCACTCATCAGAATTTTGCGTTTTTTCCAGTCTATGAAAGTGGAATTTCAATGCATCAGCTTGAAATCTGGAAGAGGACAATGCAAAAGTATCCAGATATATTTACCCCTTTTATCATGTCTTCCGGCAATGATGGCCAGCCAGATGGATTCCCGACCGTAGACGCAGAAACGCTTACAGAAATGTTAGCGAAATATCCAAAATTGTTTCAAGGTTACGGTGAGATCGGTCTTTATGCACGTGAAAACGGTGGTTCTCCCGAACTTCCTCCTGATGCACCCCGCCTGCAAGAGATTTATCCCCTTGTAAAAAAGAATAATTTAATGATCTATTTCCATCTCGGAGATGGTCATCAAGATAATTTTGAAAACATGTTGAAGCAATATCCCGATATTATCTTTATTTGGCATGGTGATCAACTCTCAGTAAATGAAGTTAAGGACATACTCCAGAAATATCCCAATGCCTATTATGGTATTGATGAATTCTTCGGCGGAGAAAGAGAGATTTTTGAGATGTATGTGGGAAAGAGTAAAGAAGAATATCTGGAAGCAGCTAATCTAAAATTTGATCAGATTATCAGTCAAGCAATAATCCACTGGAAACCTCTTATTGAGCAGTATCCAGATCAAGTCCTCTGGGGAACAGATAGAGGAGATGCCGTTTGGAATTATGATTTAGAATTAGGCCAGATGCAGGTAAAGATCGCCAGAGCATTCATCGGAAAACTTAGTCCGGCAGTGCAAGAGAAGTTTGCATATCAGAATGCCGAGAAACTAATCGCTGCAAGCGGGAATGGATGATCTTTAGTGATCAAGACTTTGGGAAATCATTGCGGTAAATTCAGAATGGCTTGGTTTCTAACATCTGCAGATAAAAGCTAAGGCCATCGCGTACTTTTCTAAAATAATCTTTGGTCGTTTCTAATTCTCCCGTCACGCCGCCGCCGTTCTGCGCGGACGAAACAATCGCTGTAAGATGTTCTTGAATGTGAGGGGCATCCTGCAGGTCTGGCAATAGTTGAGGATTACTTTCCGCTACCCCACTAAGGTAATCTCTCATCGGATGATCTGTCTCCAATAGAGTACAGAAACGTTCTTTTCTATCTTGCAATTTTGATCGTACGTTCTGCAACTGAGACTCGTCCTTTCCCAGAACCGTTAAATACAAGACTACATCTGCGGCACAACCCGCCAATTCCTCTAAATATTGTCTTGCCTCCGCATCCCGATCGTGGCATTGAAAAACCATTTTTTTTCTTTCGTATAATATTTGCTCTTTTAGAGTTTAGGGGCACGCCCGCAGTCGAATCGATCAAGCCTCAGCGGTATGACCCCCGTAGCTTCTCAGGTCTGCGACCCCCTGAACATGGTGCTTTATGGTAAAGGCTGCTTCCTTCCGGATCTCTCAGGTTGGTTCTGTTGGCGCTGAAATCTGGCGGCCAGCTCCAATGACCTGGTTCCCAGAAAGTCCATCCCAGGGGACAAACCGTCGACAAAGACAACAGGGACCGTTGAAACAAGACTGACCCTTCTTTGGGCTTCGGCTCCGTGTAAAGTCCGCTCACGGTAACAGCGCAGGACTAGCGCGCCAGCCTAGCTCTCCCTCTGAAAATAGGATACTATCCTCTTTTTTAAATGTTTGTGTGGCCTGTACGTATTTAGTTAAGTCTGTGCTGGCAGGGTCAAGATGGCCTGCCGAGCGCTGGCTTTGAGCCGAAATTCAGAATCTCGCTCATGTTTAGGAATAGCACTTCAGTTCAACTGCTTTCCGCTTTCGAGCGAGACGAGGCAGGCCGACCTGCCCAAGCACAGACTTAAATATGTACTATGACCTATCTTCTTTTTTTCTGAACAACTTCTCTCCAGAGCTTAACGACCCAGAGCCAGACCAGTACTAAGAGTCCAAGCCCAATCAGCCAGCCGACAAGCATTCCCAGTCCCCAGCCCATGCCCCATCCGCCCATCATGTTGTAAACCATTTATTTCAACCTCTTTTAGTTATACTTCTTAGAAACAACTTTTACTTAATATAGCTTGCGGTGACGATGGAAAGTGAGTGATATAGCAACTTTTATATCTCTTGTAAAATTCTATCTCCAAAGAAGTAAAAGAATTATTTGACAATGCCAATAGTCCAAAAGAATTTTTTGTAATTTTAAACATTGGACATGATTATCGACATAATATGAAAGAGATAATGGTGGTCAATAAAATAATCTTAGAAAAAGTACTTGTAATATTAAACAAACAACCCCTCACTTAAACACTTTAATTATCTTCACCGGACAATCGCGTGCCGCCAGTTCATTCGCCCCTTTCTCTGAAGCATGGATCTTCTTGACAAACACGCCATTTTTCTCTTCTCCGCCCTGCAGATCAGACTTTCCATCTTGACCGGCGATCTTCCAATGCTCAGGGGCATGCTCGACGCAGGAATTACAGCCGATACAGTTCTTCCGAAAATGAATGAGTGTAGGCATGGTTATGCAGTCTTAACCCCATCTCTCCGTTCGACAATTTTATACAACTGATCATTCTCGCGAATTCTCTCTTCGACGGGAATCGTTATCACCGCTCCTTTCGCGGCGACGGAAACCGATTTTTCATTCAACATCAGGCTGCTTACCGTTGTCTGCACCACGCCGGTCGTCGGCCCCATGATATAGATCTCGTCGCCGATGTTCATAGTTCCTGCTTCCATCACAAATTCTCCTACTTTCGTTTTTTGATAATAATTGCGCACTTTTCCCAGATATACTTTTTCTGTCGTTGCTTTTGAGCCGTACGCTCCGCTCCATTCTCCCAGTTTCTTCCCAAGATAATATCCTCCATGCCAGAATCCCCGGTTAAATACTTTTTCCAACTCTGAAATCCAGCGCTCTACTTTCTCCGGCGTATATGTTCCAGCGTAATAACTATCCACCGCTTCACGATACGATTTCACAGTCATATCGACATACTCCGGCGCTCTTCCCCGCCCTTCGATCTTCAACACGCTAACCCCGGCTTCCAAGATCTGATCAATAAAACCGATCGTGCATAAGTCTTTCGGCGACATGATATATTTGTTATCTACGACTAATTCGTCGCCGGTTTCTTCGTCGATGATTTTATATGATCTGCGGCAGTTCTGCAGGCAGGCTCCCCGATTTGCGGAGGAATTATACGTCCCCAAACTCATATAACATTTTCCTGAGACCGCAACGCATAACGCGCCATGCACAAAAATTTCGATCTGCACTAATTCTCTTTTCGGGCCTTTGATTTCTTGTTTCTTAATTTCAGAACAGATAGAAGAAATCTGCTGCAGTGTCAGTTCTCTGGCCAGAACGATGACATCTGCATATTGGGCATAGAATTTTACCGCTTCAATATTGGTCACATTCGTCTGCGTCGAGAGATGCACTTCCAGGCCGATGGAACGTGCATAACTGATCGCGGCAATATCACTGCAGATCACCGCCGCGACTCCCGCTTCTTTTGCCGCTTTGCAGATCGTCTGAAGCAGCGTCAAGTCGTGATCATACATGATCGTATTCAGCGTCAAATAAGCCTTCACGTTCTTGTCTTTACAGATCGCGACGATCTTGCGCAGATCCTCTATCGTAAAATTATTTGCCGCGCGGGCGCGCATGTTCAGTTGCTCGATGCCAAAGTAGATGGATTGCGCTCCCGCGTTGATCGCCGCCTGCAAGGCCTCATACGACCCGGCGGGCGCCATGATCTCTGCTCTTGTTATTGTCTTTGCGATTGTCATTGTTTTTGTCATTGTCTTTCTTTCATCAATCCAGGAAATCTACTTCAATCTCTAATTGGTCTGCCGTAGGCATTTCTTGTACGATTGCTACAAGAAGACCACTAGTTTTAAACTTTCTCTTAAATTTCCGTGCATTAAATTCTGAAAGGAGAATACGGGGTTTCTCCTGATCGATACAAAAGTCAGTATCTTTTAGTGCGGATTCTTTCTTAATCTTCTCTAAGAGCGGTTGCAGCGTTGCAGTCATTTTCTCCTTGTCTGCTGATTCCAGCTTTTCTCGGTACTTAAACCCCGGAGCCAGTTCCGGGAGATAGAGCGCGCCTCTTGTCAATATTCCCTCATCATCTACTTTGTCAAATGATCTCTTGACCATCGCTGCTTCTCGTTTCATTCTGTTGCGCAATTGCACCTTCTCTTTCAATTTTGCTGTACAGAGATGAACAGAATAGGAGTACTTTTTCTCTTTGACATACTCTGCAAGCGCCAGTCCTGCTTCTACGGATCCTTCCGTTGCGTAACTATATTGGTGAATTGTCTTAAAACCCATCTCATCAAGATGAGAATGCTCATTATCTGCTCGTTCTAATTCATTCAAGTTCAGGAAATCGACATATCCCGCAATAACATCAGCCACTTTCTTCATCTCTTCTACTTTTGTCGGGATGCAGGGAATTTCTGCACCAACCTTCCAGGAAAATTTCTTTGCTAAAGTGATGTTCTTCCAGAAGCGCTCTTCATCAAAATCAAAATGAAAACGGATCTCGTCTAATCCAGCCTCAAATAATCTCTTCAGTGTTTTTTCCGTAACAAAATTGAGAGAGGTATAAAGATGTAAGTGAAATGATGGCCCAAATGTTTTCTTCAGTTCCAAAATATGCTTTAATGTCCTCTCTAACTTCATAAGCGGATCGCCGCCAGTGATTCCTGCTCCTTTTGCCTGCATCAACCGGGATTCGGTAATAATATCCTCTGTCGAAGCTGCTTTTCGTTCATTGGCGTAGATCACATCATGACCATACTTCTTGTCCGAAATCGGACAGAAATAACAGCTTCGCGGACAAAGTCCTGTGACGAATAAGACCAGTTTCTCTCCTCGTACACAATATGTGCAGCCGTCCGGCAGCAGACCTTGATTATACGAATAATAACGATTTTCTGTGAGCATAGCCTTGTTTTCTCATTGCTCTATAAAAACATTCTCCTCAAAACGCCTTAGTAGAAAAAGTTGTCTGCCTGCCCTAGAGATTAACCGTGAGAAGCGATCTCTAGGAACAGGCGCGAAAAGCAGCGACCAGAATAGTTCCTCTGCAATCAGGAACACGACTGGTTTTCGCCACGGTCAATGGCCAGGAGGACTTTTTCCACAAAGCCCCTCAAAACATTTTCTCAAAACATTTTTAATGTACTCACTAAATAAGCTCTCCATGGATCCGCAAAATCAATCTCTCGTTACACAAGCAGACACAATCTATCAAGAGCATTTCCCCCCTTCTGTCCGTTTTGAGCGGGCAATTTTTTTCAGCTGGGGCTGTACGATTGGTGACTGCACGTTCTGCTACATGAGCACACAGCCGGCAGACAAGCCGCCGCGGGAAACAAGACGCAGTACGGAATCCATTCTCGCCGAATTCCTCTTGGCAAAACACCTTGGCTGGGATATCGGTTTCTTTACCGGCGGCATCGGCGTGCTCAAACCGGATGAATTGGAGGTGATGTTGCAAGCAGCGGTGGAGATTACCGGCGACAAGCTCTGGCTTTCCGTCGGCCCGGTTTCTCGTCTTCATCTTCAGCGCTATCTTCCTTACATCAAAGGTGTCGTCGGTTCGACTGAGACCATCAATCCCCAACTTCACAAAAAAGTCTGTCCTTCCAAGCCGCTTGCCCCCTATGAGCGCATGTTTGAAGCCGCAAGAGAGCTAGGATTACAGCGGGCGATGACGTTCATCGTCGGTTTGGGGGAGACGAGAGAAGATCTGCTTTTACTGAAAGAGTTCATCCACAAATACGATATCTCCAAAATTCATGTTTACGGATTAATCCCGCAGAAAGGCACGATTCATGAAAAAGATCCCGTTCCTTCGGCAGAAGAACAAGCGTGGTGGATTGCCCAGCTTCGGATTGCTTTTCCCTTACTGGACATTCAATGCGGCATTTGGGAAGACCGCGTGGAGCGCGTTTCGCTTCTGCTGCAAGCAGGCGCCAATTCCATCTCTAAATTCAAAGCGATCAAATTGTTTGGTACAGCTGTTGCTCAGGAGATTGAGAACGAAGCGGCCAAAGCGGGAAGGACGTTTGTGGGAACATTGACGAGATTGCCGGATGTAGATTGGAATCAGGAGATAGAAAGATTTTCTTTTGCATCAGAACTCAAAAAGAGGATGAAAATCAAATTAGAACAATATCTTGGTCCTATGAAGAAATTACAAGATAATCTTAGCGACTGAGTGATAGCGAAGCCGCTTCGCTTTTCAGATGGCGTGACATCTGAAACGTACGTATTAAGTTAGGTCTGTGCTGGGGCTGGGTCAAGATAGTCCGCCGAGCGTTGCTCTTGGACAGAAAGATAATGGTCTCGCTTATTTCTGAACATAGCTCTTTAGTTCAACTAATATTTACTTATGGGCGAGACGAGGCGGACTGACCGCCCCAAGCACAGACTTAATACGTACTCTGAAACCAAACTTTTTTAAAGCATACAATAAATTCGTCACTATAATGGTAGAATTGATCGTCACGGAAAAGCCAAGTTCTGCGAAAAAAATAGCCGAAGCGTTAGCTGATAAAAAACCTATCCAGAAAAAAAACAAGCAAAGTTCTTACTACGAATTAACGCATAACGGCAAGCCGATTATCATCACTTCAGCCGTCGGCCATCTTTATACTTTAGTCGAAGACAAACAAAACAGCTGGACCTATCCGGCATTTGACATCCATTGGGAGGAATCGCATAAGACTTCTCCCAGCCTGAAATATGTTCAAGATTACATTGATACAATCACCATGCTGGCCAAAAAAGCGGACTCATTCACCATCGCCTGCGATTACGATATCGAAGGAGAAGTTATTGGCTATAATATCATCCGCTATTGCTGCAAGAAAAAGGATGCTTCCCGGATGAAATTCTCCACGCTGACTAAAGAGGATCTCATTGAAGCATTTGGTCAGAAGATGAATCATCTCGATTGGGGACAAGCCTTCGCCGGCGAAACAAGACATAAATTAGATTGGTTTTACGGGATCAACCTTTCGCGGGCGCTGACCGCGTCAGTTAAAGCGGCGGGATCTTTCAAAGTCATGTCTTCTGGCCGGGTGCAAGGCCCAGCCTTAAAAATCCTTGTTGATCGTGAAAAAGAAATTGCTGCTTTCAAACCGGAACCGTTCTGGCAGCTGAACCTCCTCGGAAAAGCATCGAAAGAGAATATCGATGCCTGGCACACCAAAGATCGATTCTTTGATAAGAAAGAAGTAGATGCCATCCACAAAAAGATCAAAGATGAGAAACAGGCTGTCGTCAAAGAAGTCAAACGCACGAAACGCCAGCAGTCTCCGCCGACACCGTTTGATCTCACGACTTTGCAGTCCGAGTCCTATGCTTTATTCAAGATTACACCTAAAGAAACTCTGGATATCGCCCAGCATCTTTATCTTGCGGGAGTTACTTCTTACCCGCGTACTTCTTCACAACAGTTAGATCCAAAATTGGGATTCGTGAATATCCTCAAACATTTGCAGAAACAAATGGACTACGAAACACTTGCCGGCGAACTTCTCAAACTCAAAGAACTCAAGCCCAATAACGGAAAAAAGACCGATCCCGCCCACCCCGCCATCTATCCGACAGGCTTGGCTCCGAAAGCACTGAGGTCGAACCAGCATAAAGTCTACGATCTGATTGTCAAGCGTTTCATGGCGACATTTGCCGAACCGGCGCTGCGTGAAACGATGGAAGTCTCTCTCGATGTAAAGAACGAGCTATTTGTTACCAAAGGCACACGGACATTGGAAGAAAACTGGCATGTCTTTTACAAACCATATCTCAAGATCGAAGAAGTGACCCTGCCCGACCTCAAAGAGAAAGACCTCGTCACGATCAGCGAGATCAAAAAAATTGACAAAGAAACCCAGCCGCCAAACCGCTATAACCAATCCTCGATCATCAAAGAATTAGAGAAACGCAATCTGGGGACAAAAGCAACACGCGCGGATATTCTTGACCGCCTGTTCCAGCGCGGGTATCTCGAAGGCGTCCAGATCAAAGTGACTAAACTAGGTATGGAAACAACTACTATCTTGGAAAAGTACGCCCCCCCGATCGTAGATCAACAGCTCACTGCCGAATTTGAAGAAGACATGGAAAAGATCCGTGAAGGAAAAGAGAAACCAGAAAAAGTATTAGACCGAGCCAAGAAAGTTTTGATCAAGCTCTTGGATGATTTCAAGAAGAAAGAGAAAATCATCGGCAAGGACATTCTCGCTTCTGTCCGCGAAACGTGGGACATCCAGAACCATGTCGGCGCCTGTCCGCAATGCGGAGAAGGCCGGCTGATGCTCCGCCGGGGCAAATTCGGCCGATTCATCGCCTGCGATAAATACCCCGCGTGCAGCAACACGTTTAAAATTCCACAGAATGGTCTCGTCAAAAGCACAGAAAAACTCTGTCCTCATGACCAATATCCGCTGGTCCAGGTCATCATGAAAGGCAAACGCCCGCGGGAGATCTGCATCAAGCCTGATTGTAAAAGCAAAGTTTCGGAAGCAGAAAGTAAAGTGATTGAGAAGATCGAGCATCAGAAGAAAGAGCGCAAATGCCCCAAATGCGGCAAGGTGCTGGTCCTGCGTAAATCTTTTTATGGAGAATTCTATGGCTGCAGCGGCTATCCTGCCTGCCGCCACACCGAAAATTTTGATCCGAAGACCAACAAGTTTGTGGCGCGGGTAGAGAAACCGGTGGTGGAGAAGAATGAAGAAGTGGTTGAGACTAAATCTGTTTCTAAAAAAGAGAAGAGGACGGTGAAGAGGAAGTGAAATTCATAATTTAATCATGCTTAATTATCTGAAAATGGCAGTAGATCCGAAAGATGAAAAGAAAGAAAAAGGGCTGATTATGGAAGCTGAGGGTATTAATGGTCAGAAGTTAATGCTCTTTGAGAAAAAAATAAGGATACATCGTAAAGGGTTTAATCAATTCGTTCTCCATGGATTAAAAGGAGACAAAGAAATTTTTCTAAAATCTATCACCAGTATTCAATTGAAAAAAGCAGGACGCCTAACAAGTGGTTATATTCAATTTGATTTTATGGGGGGACAGCAAGCACTTAGTGGGATATTTCAGGGAGCAATGAATGAAAATACTGTTATGTTTAGAAAAAGTCAACAAGATGATTTTGAAAGAATAAAAGAGCTGATCGAAGAGAGAATTCATAAAGAATGAATGGGATACTTTCAGTTTACAATGTTTGGGGCTTTATTTCCAGAAGTAACCTAATAAGAAACCAAGAAGAAGTCCTATCAAATTCACAACCACTTTAGTAACTAATTTAGCAGCTTGCTCTTTGAGATGTTTTTTTAGGATATAGACAAAACTTTGTTCTTTTTTCTTTCGAAAATTCTCTTCTAATTCTTTCACACTTTTTTCAATTTCAGTTAAAATTCCACCAATGCTATTACCTCCCAAGTCTTGATAATAAGCCCACAAACCAGTTACTTTTTGTTTTGTTACATTCCGTTTTAGAGATTCTGGAATCTCTAATAGATTATTTGGATAATTTTTTAACCAGTAGTTTAAGATTAATAACTTATCTTTTTCTTTAATATCATATTTTTCAGCCATCTTTATACTCATTAATAATCAAAGTTTATGCTTTTGATGCCATTTGTGCAATCATATAATAAACTAGACAAAAACCTAAAATCCATAAGAAATAGAAAATTGCACCATAATCTTTAATTCCCATAAAGACTTCTACGATTGCAGCGAAAACAACCCCCCCTAATAATCCAAAGAGAGTACCCCAAACAACAACAACTGGGTGAAATAATATCCCCCTATCAAAAATCGCTTTTACTTTATAATTCTCCCCAGAAGACCAATTAAAGATAAAAGATGGTTCGTTTTCATAAGTTGAATTAGATTTTTTTAGAAATACGAACGAAATACTATCCCCTTTATGTAATAAGAAACGATAATTCGTTCGGAAATTAATTGTTTTTAAATCATTCTTTGACTTTAAGGTTATTG
>JACQNE010000017.1 GCA_016203205.1 Candidatus Woesearchaeota archaeon | reverse complement strand
TTAAGTCTGTGCGGGCTTGGTCAAGATGGTCTGCCGAGCGTTGCTATTTTACAGAAAAATAATAGTCTCGCTCATCTTTGAGAATGACTCTTCATTTCAACAGATCTCTGCTTCTGGGCGAGACGAGGCAGGCCGACCTGCCCCAGCACAGACTTAATACATACGTTGATTCGGCACAATCTGAAAATAACCCCCTACCTCCAAACCGGAGAGTGCTGAACTTAGCAAACCTCTCTTTAGAATCTTCTAGAATAATCAACATCATCGGTCACCCAGTGCATCCGCGCCATCATCTGGGCGAGGGATGGGTCAAACATAAAATACATTGCTAGTCGTTCCCGTGTCCGGCTATCAACTTCTCCTACTGCACCGCTGGCCGCAGCATATTGCACGTCAGCGATCGCTTCCTCCGCCTCTTCCCGGGTCATCGTCTCCGCTTCTTGTTCTTCCATCACCCAGCCTTGCGGACGTTGTTCTTTATCATCATCATTTGCTGCGTATAACGGACATAGTTCTTGATAGAACGGTGCTGATTGATAGAGTAAACCCTGGCCCGGAGCATAAAGTCCCGGCATCAAAAACTCTTGCGGCAAGCCATATTCCAGAGAAATCGCCTCTTCTTCTTTTGGGATAACTTCATCCGATTGATCGGGGCCAATAGTTTCAACTAACTTTAAACTGGATTCGGCCGCAGATCCCAGAAAAGATGAAGGATGTACCTCTTTCTCAGGTGCTGGTTTCTGGCCTTTCTGCTGTTCACCATACAGATTGTCGATCGTCGTTTCCAGAAGTGCACTCATCGTCCAGACAATCATCTATTGGTTTATATAAAGATTATGGAAAAAGGAAGCTTAGTAGAAAAAGTCGTCTGCTTGGCCTAAAGATTGACCGTGAGAAGTGATCTCCGGGAACAGGCGCGAAAAGCAGCGACGAGAACGACTGGTTCTACAATCTTGAACACGGCTGGTTTTCGCCACGGTCAATGGCCAAGATGACTTTTTCTACAGAGCCGGAAAAGAAAAAATCTAAGTCACTTACCTTCTCTTCTTTTTTCCTCTTCTAGAACCTTACGGTAAACCCCTCCTGTTCCGCCGCCTTCCGAATAAATCCAACCTCGTCTTTCACGACATCATCAAAATGAAATGTCCCTGCTCTTGGCGGGACTTCTACCAACTCCCAGCAGAGGGAATCATCATCTGCCATCTCCACCCGTACATATCGTTTGGGATTGGGGCGGAGAAGTCTGGTCTTGTCATCGAGGAGATACTCGTCCCTCCAGGTGCTGGGATGGATGATCACTCTCCCATCTTTTTCTTCAACATAGCGCTCGTGGATATGCCCCAAGACTAATACTTGCTTTTTCCGGATCAGCCTTCTTCTCTTCCACTTAAATTTTTCCACGATCGTATCTATTTCCCAATGAACTTTCTTGATCCGGCGATATACTTCCCGCAGCAATTCTTTGGGAAAATTATATGTTGGGTCGTAATAGTGGCGGATGGGAAAATACAGAACGCTTAACAAGAGGTACTTCATCGACTGCCAACTCAGTTTCTTGACGATTGCCTGATGATGTGAAAAGACCTGCGGCAAAGGATTGATTCTTTCTAAAAAAGGATGTTCTTCTTTCAGGACCATGAAATTGCTGATCAAGCCAAAGGACAGCCAGGGAATATTAAGGATTTGTTTCCCGCCGTACAGATGGAATGGCTGCTTTGGTTTAATCTTATTCAGGAAGTCATATTGCTGCCCGTGTTCGGCGTAGACTTCTTTATATTGATATTGCAGGCGGAAAGAAATGTTTTTCTTCCGGCCGAGATATTCTCTGATCTTCTGCTGGACAGCAGAAAAAAACAGGTCATGATCATGATTCCCGATCACGAAATGCAGGCGGTTCTCTTTCTTCTTGACAAATTCTTTTAATGCTTGGAAAACGAGTTCATGTGCGGTATGGATCAGTTCCAGCTTGGCCAGGGAAATCTCTTTAGTGATATGGCGCGGATAGCTTCGCGTATTGCCGGAAATAAATGGGCATTTAAGGAAATCAAAAGTGTCTCCATTCAATACCAGATCAACCGGATGTTTGCGCCGGGCCAAGGTGCGGATAAGCTGGGCAAGCGTTTTATCACTAATAAAATCATCAGTCAGCGTCCCTCCGCCAAGTTCAATATCCCCGATGATGATGATCTCTTTTTGCATGGGAAGAATGGATGTTGATGCCGTGTTATTTGTTCTTGTTATTCGTTTTTTAAGTATCTTTTCTTCTATTTAAGATTTTCGACCGAAGGTATTTGTTTAGCTTTTCTAGCTGGCCGTGAGTGAGAGCGGAAAAGTAGCGATGTTTACCGCTTCAGGACAAGCTGTGGCCAGGATATTTTCCGCACATAAATCTTCAGTATAAAGCTCTTGTCTCACTCACATCTTGGCCAAGCTACCAGCTAAACAAATACGACCGAAGATTTCTTCTTTTTTCCATCACTTCTTTTTTCTCCCGCCGAGTGAACAGAAAGCTATTTAAACTTTGAAAAGATTTCTCTGACGTTCAGGGTGTGGTAGAAAGAGGAGAGTGTGTTGTCTGTTTCTCTCCGCTAGAAAATAAAAAGGATAGTGTGAGCTATGGCCATCGAAAAAGATCTTCAGAATATCCGGCGTGCAGTAGAAGAGCATCTTTCAGCGATTAACGAAAATACTGAAGAAATACAGAGCCTTTTTGATTACCTTAACGAAGCCGAGATGAAGATGGACAAGCTGTCCCAGCGCCTGGATCATCTGCAATTAAGCCTTGGCCAGCCGATGGAGAAACCAGGCATTGCCCCGCTGACCCATGTGGAAAGAAAAGTCTTCCTTGTCCTGTATACTGAAGAAACGCCTTTATCCCAGAAAGAGATTGTCGAGCGTTCCGGTTTCTCTGCGGACTTTGTCCGTGAATGTATTTCTTCGCTGATCAAGAAAGGCGTGCCTCTGCAGCGCTCGTTCTTCAACGAGCAAATCTTCCTGCGTCTCAATCCGCAGTTCAAAGAGCTGCAGGCAAAAGAGAATTTGATTAATTTATCGCTGCAGAGTTTTATGGAGTAAATTATTGGTGTTACTTTTAAGTGATAATTTGGCGAAATGTTTATAAAGTACTGGTATTGTATGTATTCTATGGACAGAACTAACATTATCCCCGACCTTTGTCTGGGTATCCGAGAGAAGCAAGATGTACTTTGTAAGAATCCTAATTATGATCTTTTTATTGCAAATCAGCATCGAAAAAGAATTTTTCAACTGGCTAATCTCTATTCTTGGTGGTTAGAACATCCGGGGATCTACAATTCCGCATCTGCAACCAAAAATCCTCTTCAGCTTGAGAGGGAGATACGTCGAATCAGCCGTGCAGGTAAATCTGTTATGAATAAAGCTTGGAACGGTCTTTGTGAATATTCGCCTTTGTTACAGAACATTAACCCGCGAGTCGTAATAGATACTGCTTCACAAATCGATCACTGTAATCTAGTGTATCGGAATGCACGAGTTTCGTTATGTATGCCCTCATATACTCCACCCAACCACTTAAAGGTGTCAGAATTAATGGATGGCCTGTTTTGGGAATTAAAATCTATTGATGACCCAATTGAAGCTTCTTTTTACTTCCATTTACGCCTGGCCGGAATCCAGCCGTTTATCGATGGAAATAAAAGAGTTGCTAGAATTATTCAAAATCGTATTTTATACGAGAACCAATTACCACCGCCTACGATCATGCCTGCTGACAGAGATGAATATATAACTCTCCTCGAAAATGCTCTTGTTGGATTTAATGATCATGATCTTAAGCCCGTTCGAGAATTCTATGGTTTCCTCGGCTCAAGAGTACAACGTCATTTAGACGAAGCACTTTATACTTTATGAGAAAAATGAGTATAATTATTAAATAGCTTGCTAAACTGATCTCCATGCCCACCGTCACCTTTGAAACATTAACCTTCCGTGCAGACCACGAATTCGTCCACGTTGATCTCCTGCGCTCGTACACGACTAAAATTCTCAAAGAAGAACTGCGGGCCATCGCCCCATTCACCATCACTTCCCCCCACGAGATCACGTTTGAAAACATTCCTGTCAAAAGAGCAGAAACAAAATTCTTCTCTCTCCTTACTAAAGCGTTTGAACATCTTAAAACAAAACTTACCGGCAATCCAGCTACCTACATCCACCGTAATTCGGGAATTCCCTTAATCGGCAACGTTGCCTTCGGCATTGTCTATCGCGGCTCATCAATCATCGAAATCAAGACGAATAACGGCTGCAATCTGGACTGTGTTTATTGCTCGATCGCCGAAGGAATATCTTCTCGAAAACATGATTTTGTCATTGAAAAAGATTATCTGCTGGACGAGTTGGATAAACTCTTGGAGTTTGTTGACGAACCGGTAGAGATCCACATTGGCGTGCAGGGAGAGCCTTTTCTCTATGGCGACATGGAAAATCTCATTGAAGATCTGCAAGAGACGGACAGGGTTCACACTATTTCCATTGACACAAATGGTACTCTGCTCAGTAAGCAGATGATCGATCGGCTGGCCCATTGTACGAAACTGCAGTTAAATTTGTCGTTAGATGCCCTCAACGAAGAGACGGCAAAAGATGTCGCTGGAGTGAAGAGTTATAATGTCAAGCATGTTCAGGAGATCATCTCTTATGCTTCCTCAAAGTTGAAAGTCATCGTTGCACCAGTGCTCACTCCCTGCTTCAATGAGCAGGAGATGGAGAAAATCATCCTTTTTGTCAAATCATTGCCCGTTCAGCCGATTCTCGGTATTCAAAATTTCCTGCGCTATAAAGCGGGGCGCAATCCCGGGAAAGAACTGTCCTGGGAGGATTTCTATGCGCTCTTACAGAATCTGGAGCAGAAACATGAGATCAAGCTTCGTCTCGCTAAGACTGATTTTGCGGTGCGTGAAACGAGAGAATTACCCAAGCCGTTTAAAGAGGGAGATCTTGTCACGGCGATCATCAAAGCGCCCGATCGCTTCCCGAATTCCGTTTTAGCAGTTGCCAAAGATCGCACTATTTCCGTACCCGGCTGTCTTTTTCAGAAAGACAAACAGATCACAGTGAAGATCCTGCGGGATAAACATAATATTTTTGTGGGGAAGTTGGCGTGAGAGGTTTAACTGTCCCTTATTTTCCCGTCATCAAAAAGTGCTGCAAAGCATCGGTAATATCCCCCTCATGGTACAACTTTGCCGCCCGTATTTTTGCACTGGCCAATGCAGACGTTCCTTCTAATTTAAAGGCTTTTTTGAGTTCATGCAAATAATGTCCTTCATCTTTTCCTGATCCCCGGCATTGGCCGTAGCCAAACATATTCACGGCAGGGAGCAGATCTTTTGCCAGGAGCTTAAACGCATCTCGCGTATCGGCTGCTCCCATGTTATCACCATCGGAAAAATGAAAGGGATAAAT
This sequence comes from Candidatus Woesearchaeota archaeon, assembly GCA_016203205.1. Lineage (GTDB taxonomy): Archaea > Nanobdellota > Nanobdellia > Woesearchaeales > GW2011-AR9 > JACOZP01. The sequence goes on along the minus strand of JACQNE010000017.1, from coordinate 932 downwards.
ATTATACGCAGTGGGTGAATATTCCTGCGTAATAATCTCACGACAGAGCTCATATGCGGGCGCAAATGCTGTTCCGCCGCTGGAACTCGTCTGAAAGAAAGAATCTCGATCGACTTCCTTGGCTTCTACATCATGGATGAGATAACGTTCTTCAACTCCATGATAAAACCGCTGCAGCCAAGCGCTTAACCAGAACGCCGTTGTGCGCACGAGCTCTTTTTCTCTTTCACCCATCGAGCCGGAGACATCCATGATATAGATCAAGACCGCATTTGTCTGTGGCGTAGGAACAGCTTTCAGCATCCTGTATCTCATGTCTTCTTTGATCGGGATGACACTCGGCTTCTCCGGATCATACGATCCTTGGCCGATCTGCCGCTGCAGCGCTCTTCGATAGCCCCGGGAAAAAATTCGCCGTGTTTGCGGCCCAACGGCAGAGACCCCTTTTACTTTGTACTTATCACTGATGATCCTGTTTTCCCCTCTCGGTTCGATATTGGGCAGGCCTAATTCTTCTCCTAACAAATCCACAAGCTCTTCCAGAGAAACATCTACTTCCAGCGTATGCTCCCCCGGCTTGTTTCCTGCCGATTGATCTCCGTCCTGGCTTCCGTCATCTCCGCTTTGATCCAGAAGATCCCCAATGTCACCATCTCCCTGGCCGACCCCGCCTTGTTCTCGTTCATTGAACCGGAAGCGGGGCAATTCGATGTGCGGGAGGGGAATCCTTATTTGTTTCCCGCCTTGCTGGCCGAAGAGATCGCCGTTCCCGATATATTCTCTGAGATTATCTCGGATAAACCCTTTTACAATCTGCCGAAAGCGCCGGGCATCCCTTTCAATTCTCATTTTTCCACACAAAGACTCCTCATCTATTAAACTTTTTGACAGGCTGTACGTATTAAGTTAAGTCTGTGCGGGCTTGGTCAAGA
>JACQNE010000015.1 GCA_016203205.1 Candidatus Woesearchaeota archaeon | reverse complement strand
TTTTTGGAAAATATTTTGCGCAACCATAAAGAACTAAATGGAATATTGCCAATAAAACGCATTCTTCAAAAGACCGAAAAAGAAAAAGTTTCTTTAATTGGTATTATCAAAGAAATTGGTGAAACCAAAAATGGAAATATTATTATCCATTTAGAAGATCTTAGCGGGGAAATTAAAATTCTCGTTTCAAAGAATAAAAATGAACTTTATGTAGCTGCCAAAGATCTTGTTGTTGATGAAGTTGTGGGGATTGTAGGTGTTTTTTATGATAAGATTATCTTTGTTGATTCTTTAGTCTGGCCGGATATTCCTCAAAACCATGATCTTAAAAGAGGGCCAGAAGAGGAATATGTAATCTTCCTGTCTGATATTCACGTCGGCTCAAAACTTTTTCTCAAAACAGAATTTAATAAATTCTTGCAATGGCTGCAAGGCAAGATGGGTAATGAAGAACAACGGCAGATTGCGCAAAAAGTGAAATATATCTTTATTGCTGGTGATTTAGTTGATGGTGTTGGGATTTATCCCTCACAGCAAGAAGAATTAGAAATCGATGACATTTCTCTTCAATATGCCGCATTTACAGAATTAATTAAGCAGATTCCTGTTGATAAAAAAATAATTATCTGTCCGGGAAACCATGATGTAGTTCATCTTGCCGAACCGCAGCCGATATTTTATCAGGAATTTGCTCCCGGCCTCTTTGATTTGCCTAATGTTCAGTTGGTGACTAACCCCGCACTGATCAACATTGGTAAAACCGTCGATTTTTCTGGATTTGATGTTCTGATGTATCATGGGTTTAGCTTTGATTATTATGTGGCTAACGTCGAATCGATCCGTTTGCAAGGCGGCTATCATCGTTCTGATTTGATCATGAAATTTCTCCTTAAACGCCGTCACCTTGCCCCTTCTTTCAAATCCACCCCTTATTATCCTTCCCATGCTGAAGATCCTCTCCTCATCAAAACGATACCCGACTTTTTTATCACAGGGCATATCCATTACTCAAAGCAGGCAAATTATCGTGGTGTTACGATGATCAGCGGCAGCTGCTGGCAAGGAAAAACCACTTTCCAGGAAAAATTAGGACACCAGCCTGAACCCGCACGTGTTCCCATTGTCAATCTTAAAACGCGGCAGATCAAAGTATTGAGGTTTGGATAATATGACAATCATTGCTTCCCCGGCAATGCAGGGGTACTTTGAACAGATCACCGAACAGGTTACTGCTGCGTATGCCCTTGCGCAAAAAGCCCGTTCAAAAGGCCTGGACCCTGAAAAAAATGTTGCTATCCTTTTAGCTAAAAATATGGCTGAACGGGTTGTTGGTCTGATCTCTGTTGTGGCCCCCCAGATTGCCGATACCTCCATTGCTGCCCGTCTTACGGAATTAGAGAAACAGTATGGCCTTCTCGATTGGCGGGTTGGTTTTATCATTGCCGAAGAAGTGGCCAAAGAAAAATTTTGTTCATTTGAAGATAAAATCACCGCAATGGAAGTGGGAATTAGGGTGGGATTTGCGTATCTTACTCTAGGGATCGTTTCTGCCCCGTTAGAAGGCTTCATCGGACTAAAGATCAAAAAAAGAAAAGATGGACAAGAATATTTTGCTCTTCAATATGCCGGACCAATTCGCGGGGCAGGAGGAACTGCCGCTTCTACTTCGGTCATCCTTGCCGATTACGTTCGGATCAAAATGGGATATGATTCCTATGATCCAAATGAGACAGAAATCAATCGCTATGCGATTGAAGTTGGTGATTATCATGAACGGGTGACTAACCTCCAATATCGACCTTCTGATCAAGAAATTAAATTTATGGTGTCTCATCTTCCAGTCGAAGTGGACGGCGACCCGACCGAAAAATTTGAAGTGTCAAATTATAAAGATCTCCCTCGTATCGAAACGAATCTCATCCGCGGCGGGGTGGCGTTAGTCCTGGCGGAAGGCCTTTGCCAAAAAGCCCCAAAACTTTGGAAACGCCTTTCCAAATGGGGAAAAGATATTGGGTTAGACTGGGGCTGGCTTGTTGAATTTATCAAACTCAAAGAAGAAATTCATGCCGCGCATGGAACAAATGTTGACAAGCCACTCGAGAAAAATTCCTCCGAAAAAGTAGTCAGACCAAATAACACATTTTTGATGGATCTTGTTGCAGGGAGACCAATTCTGACTCACCCTTTAGCTGCTGGCGGATTTCGATTGCGTTATGGACGAGCCAGAACAACCGGTTTCTCTGCTACCGCACTTCATCCGGCAACGATGGTGGTCCTCAATAAATTCATTGCCATCGGCACCCAATTAAAAGTAGAACGTCCCGGAAAAGCCGCCACGGTCACGATGTGCGATTCTTTAGAAGGGCCAATCGTTCGTCTTACTGATGGTTCTGTCCAGAAGTTACACACAGAAGAAGAAGCCAAACTAGCTTTTTCTTCTATTGAAAAAATTCTTTTTTTGGGAGATATTTTGTTTAATTATGGAGATTTCTCTGAGAACGGCCAGAAATTAGTACCTGCCGGTTATTGTCCAGAATGGTGGGCATTAGAATTTGAAAAAGCTCTTGGCAAAAACCAAACTGATCAATGGCTTGCCACTGCCTCACAAAAATTAGGCTTTTCTCAAGAACGAATCATTGAACTCCTCCATTCTCCTTTATTGTTATATCCTACGTGGAAAGAAGCCATTCAGATATCAACAATTTATTCTCTCCCCATCCACCCCGAATTTACCAGCTATTGGAAGCTCGCTTCCGCTGAAGATGTCTCTCTCTTTTTTCAATGGCTAAAAGAAGGCAAAGTAAAATGTGATCAAACAGGCATTACTAAAATAATTCTCTCTTTCGACAAAGAACTATCATATCCTAAAAAAATTTTGGATAACATCGGCCTCCCCCACAAGATTATCAATAAAGATAATCTGGTTATCGAACAAAAAGAAGCGTGCTACTTAGGCTTGGTTTTTGGTTTCTCTTCTCAACAGGAATTAGAACAACGATCACTTCCTTCTCCGGCTTCTTTTAAGAATGCGCTGGAATTCATCAATTCGTTCAGCAAAGTTACCCAGCAGGATAAAGCAGGAACTTTTATTGGTGCACGCATGGGCCGGCCAGAGAAAGCGAAAATGCGCCATCTTACCGGTTCGCCGCAGGTCATGTTTCCCGTCGGAGAAGAAGGAGACCGCCTTCGCAGTTTTCAATCTGCTCTCTCCGCGGGGAAAATTGCCAGCACCTTTTCCCTGTTTTATTGTCCGGCTTGTCAAAAAGAGATGATTTACCCCTCTTGTGAAGAATGCGGTAAAGATTGTATCGAACACTACTTTTGCCGTGCCTGCGGCGATCTCGAAAAAGATCAATGCCGACATGGGCCGGCTTCCCGTTATAAATATCAACAGCTTGATATTGCCTATTACTTCACCAAAGCAAAAGAACGTCTTGGCGAGAATGTTCTTCCCGACCTGATCAAAGGCATCCGGGGAACATCAAATAAGGATCATGTCGTTGAACATCTGGCTAAAGGTATCTTGCGGGCAAAACACAATATCTATGTTAATAAAGATGGAACGACACGTTATGATTGCACCGAACTTCCGATCACCCACTTTAAGCCCAAAGAAATCAAGACTTCCGTTGAAAGATTACGCCAATTAGGATATACCCAGGACATCGATAATCGAGATCTTCATTGTGAAGACCAGATTTTGGAAATTAAACCACAGGATATCATCCTGCCCGGCTTTGATTCGCTGGATGAATCAGCACCAAAAGTTCTCTCTCGTGTTGCTAAATTCATTGATGATCTCCTCGTTCGTTTCTACGGATTAGACTCTTTTTATAATATTAAAACAGATCAAGATTTGGTTGGTCATCTCGTCGTTGGCATCGCTCCCCACATCTCCGCTGGACTCGTCGGCCGTATCATCGGCTTTTCTGAAACGCAAGGTTTAATCACTCATCCAATGTATCACGCGGGATTACGCCGTGATTGTGATGGTGATGAGGCTGCAGTTATCCTTCTTCTTGATGCGCTTCTTAACTTTTCCCGCAAATATCTTCCCGAGAAAAGAGGGGCAAAAACAATGGATTCCCCCCTGGTTCTAACCGCTTTCCTTAATCCTTCTGAAGTGGATGATCAGGTACATGGGATAGATACGGTTTGGCGTTATCCTCTTGAATTTTATGAAGCCGCCTCTGAGATGAAATCCCCCTGGGAAGTGAAATTCGGGCCTGAACAAAAAAAAATAGAGCAGATCAACGATCGTCTGGGAACACCTTACCAATATGAAGGTTATGGGTTTACTCACCCTACCTCCAATTTTAACAAAGGCGTCCAATGTTCTGCTTATAAAATTCTTCCTTCGATGGAAGAGAAGTTGATGGGTCAGATGGACATCGCCCAAAAAATCCGTGCCGTGAACATGGATGATGTTGCTAAATTAGTCATTCAAAAACATTTTATCAAAGATTTGAAAGGGAATCTTCGCAAATTTTCCATGCAGCAATTCCGCTGCGTCAAATGCAATGAAAAATACCGCCGCCCCCCCCTCAGCAGCAAATGCACGGCCTGCGGGGGGAAACTGATTTTTACAATTTCCGAAGGGTCTGTCGTCAAATATTTGAAGCCTTCACTGATGCTTGCTGAGAAATATGATTTTTCTCCTTATCTCAAACAGACTTTACAGATCATCAAAGCGGATATAGAACACGTCTTTGGCAAAGAGAAAGAGAAACAGGTTGGGTTGGGAGAGTTTATGGGATGAGAGAACTGACTGTTAGTAGATTTTGGATATAACTGGTATTATACTCAATCAGTAGCCGTTTTTGGTTTTAATCATTAACTTTTTGTCCTCATCCCAGCGCAACTTGAGCATGCGGCACATTTTGTACATACAAAATTTTCTGTGGATCAACCAAATCCAACTCTACCCCTAACGCTACTGCCTCTTTTCCGGTAAATACAATGTCCCGCGCCGTGACAATCAATTGCTTTATCTCTTCTTTAGATCTTTCTTTGCCTTGATAAAAAGGTGAGCGCAGATCCAGCTGCTTTTTCTTTTCTTCAAATAATGTTCCGATGATTTTGCTGTCGGTCACAACCAGCAGAAGACCATGTGTGCCTTCTTTTTCTGCTACAACTAATGCCATTCTAAATTGCCTTCACCGGTTTTTTTGCCCCGCAGGCGTTGCATTTAATATAACGCGCTCCTTTTTCTTCGATCAGCTTGGTTTCTGGTTTATGACATTCCGGACAGAAGACGAATTCACTGGCATATTTCTTGATTTTCTTGTTGATTGCGGTTGCCGAGATCTTTGTTCCAAAAATAACCCTCTCCCCAAAAAATTTTCCCGGAGTTGCTAATTCCCGAAGAAGATATTTCAACAGATGTTCTGGGTCACGATCCAGATCTTTGGCGATTTTCTTTAGATTGCTCAAGACTGTTTTATTTCGTTCTAAGTGCCCCATCACTTTGTCTATTGTAAAGCGTTCATTTCCCTGCGTGATTTCTGGCAATTCCTGTCGTGCTTTTTGCAATAATATTTCATATGTTTCCATCTTCCTGATGATTTGGGCTTATTTTATAAATGTTTAGGCGTGTATCTCACCGCAATATTTATATATCTTAAACTCTACGTTACAGATAATAACTAAAAGAGGTGTATTCGCATGCCAGGACTTGAACTTGCTGAGGTAATTCTTGCTGTAATCGTTGGTACGCTTGCCGCAATCGTCTATTCATTACGGGTATTAATCATGTTGGAGCGTCGTGTTGCTTCTATGGAAATGAATATCCAGCGTTTGACATCAAAAGTGCTTCATGAAGAAGTCGTCATTGAACGTCTTCTCAAAGGCAAGAAGAAAAAATAATTTTTATCTCTTTTTTTTGACGATCTTCCTGATCTTTTTTACGATGTTTTCTCTTTTTTTTGTTTTAGGCTTAACTGGTTTTTGTTTTGACGATCTCTTTTTTTGTACTGCTTTTTTCTTGGCTTTCACTACCTTCTTTCTCTCTTTTCCTTGCTTCTTTTTCTTTTTATGTTCTTGTTTAAGATCCATGAATTCTGCTTCCAACCCATCTATTTTTTTCTGCAGCTGCTTGACACGTTCTTCTGGTTGATCTTGATTAAGCAGTTCTCCACATTCTGGGCAGCGAAATTCGAAATCCATGGCCTGATCAAAATTAAGACGAACACACGTAGTGGGACAGACAAAAAACAGCTCTTTCTTCTCTTCTTCTAACTGCATTTTCAACTTTTCCAGAAGGTTTCTTTTCATCTTATAATCATTAAATTTAATATTCTCTGGCAGCAGGGTCCAGTAATAGATGTACCAGCCCTTCTGCTTATCTTTTTTACGGGTAAAACCAACCAAATTATAATTATGTAAAATATACAATTGTTTGCGAATGATCTTGATATCTTTCTTCGTTTTCACCGCTAAATCAAATTCAGAAACATTTGCTTTGCCAATCAGCTCTCTGACCAGCGGTGTCCCTTCCGGACCGAGCAGGGTGACGAGTATTTCCTCTATTTTTTGGGGGGTGAAGCGCATTTTTGCTGTAAATCTACCACCAGCAAGGTAAAAAGTAGTTACTTGTTGTGAATAAACCTTTTAAAGGTTTCGGTTTTTAGTAATTTGTGTAGCTTTTCCAGCTGGCTTCTCTTGGCCGGTCACAGTTTGAGGCTCGGCAGACCACTCTTTCTCCAAAGCCCAATTTAAAGGAAGTTTTTTAAAATTCAGCAGCTATTTCTGTCCGATGGCGAATTATGTTATGTTTCCTGAAAGTGAAGAAAGAAAGAAATTAAGCGCAGCTTTGGGCTTCCTCACAGTCTATTTTAAAGGAAAAGACTTTGATATTCTGCTTGCCTCTTCTAAAAAAGAATTAGTCCAAAAAGCACGTCAATTGAAACAGAAGAAGATACGGGTATTCTTCCAGCCGGCAACAGAAGAGATGCTCCGCTTCGCTTTGGAAAAAGCGCCGATCGATGGGGTTATTGGCGTGGAAAACATCCATCGTTCTGATTCTGTCCATTACATCCGTGGCGGATTGGACCAAATTCTCTGCAGGCTTGCTCAGGAAAACGAAAAAGCCATCGTCTTCTCGTTCTCTTCGATCTTGAATTCAGAGCAGCGTCCGCGTCTCTTGCGCAGGATGATGGTCAATCTTGAACTCTGCCAAAAGTTTAAAGTAAAGATTCTTTTTGGGAACTTTTCTGCCGCTCCGGAAGAAATGCGTTCTGCCACAGATCTACAGGCATTTACGCGGATTTTGGGGAAAAGTTTATAAATTAACTTCTTTTAAGTGATCAAATGGCGGTTATGGTGTTTTGGAGATATTAACATGAAAAAAACATTAGCTTCAATGCTCGTTGGTTCCCTTCTGGGGTTAAATGTACTGGCCTGTGGTCCAGATGAAATTAATAATTATTATGGTGCCGGTGGTGCTAATGGGGGAGAATATAATTGTTACACGATGGCTGAAAATTATGCAGAATGTGATGGGGCACCAACGCCTCTTGAACATTATCCTAATGATAAAGTCATGACAATGGCAGAGTATAAAGCCGGGATAGCTGCTCTTTGCCTGCAAGGTGGAAAATCTGGAAATCGCTGGTTAGATCAAAACTGTCTTGATTGTATGTCTACCGCACCTTGTGAGAGGGTCACTCTCCGGAACGGAGATGAGTGGACCGTCACTCCTGATCAATATTGTAAGAAGCAAGGTCTTTGCCTAAACGCCGACTTTTGATAACGTCCCTCCCACCGAGCGGTGGGAATTTTTTTATTTAGATTGATTGTTGGGCTATTTTTGTACTTAACACATTTGCCATAGCAGATTGGATTCTCAAATGTCTTTTTTGGTCTTGCCGCCAGCTAAACAAATACCATCCTTTTTGTCGGTAGATTTATAAATTTCTTCCCCCTTTCAGAATAAGAGTGTCTGCATGAAAAAAAGAGGCCGCATTTTGCTTGTAGTAGCCGTGCTATTCTTATTATTAGCAGTCAATATTCCTGCTGAGGAAGATTCTGTGGGAGAAACAACCATTTCCCCGGGAAAACAATTAAACGACAAGAAAGTGATGGGACTGGGCCGTGTGGTCAATGCGGATCTTTCTATCTGTGTTCCTCCCTCCCAACCTCCCCCCTCTGGATTCTGCGTCGCCGGCAGCGTGGAAAATGCCGAGATCGTTGGTAAAAATATAGGGATTATCTTACAAACAACTACCTCTTCTGATTTAATAACCGGTCATGGCGACTTGGAATGCGATAATGTGGGTGAGGAATTAGCCGGTCTGGGAAACAAAGGTAATTCTCTAGGTTGTTTTGTTGGGTTGGTTGATATAGATGATAACGTAGCTGATGATGGCGCGGTTGGATTTGCCGCGAAAGGAACTAGCCTTGACCATCAATGGCGTTCGATTACCTGGGCAGATCATTACCCTGCGTGTGATAATAACGACGCAGATCGTTTACTGGAACATGGGCTTTTCGCGTCTACTGCTGCCGCAGACGGCTCAAAATTCCTCTGCGCCGAAGACAGCCAGTGGCATCTATGTATCGATGATCGTGAACCCAGTCCGGTAACCTATGGCACATACATCCATGGTGATGAAAACACGTTATATAATTGTACTACTACGGAAAACGATGTTGTTAACTGGGTTAAGGTTGGGGAAGATAAAGATCACGATCTGATTACGGTTGAAGAAGGCGATTGCCGGGATGATCCCACAGATGATCCGATTGTCTGCACAGAATTGGAATCTCTTACCGACTGCAATAACCTTAAATATGCATCCTGCGCCGCCTGCATCAATCCTGAGCGGCCAGAAATTGGCAATGATGGTATTGACAATAGCTGCAATACTGGTAAAAAAGAAAAAGATGTTTTCAACATTATTGATGATCCCGATCTCCTCGAATATAAAGATGTCTGTGAACGTGAATATGATTATAGTCCAGACAGCACTGAAATAAACCGTTGCTGTGGTGATGATGGGATCAACGATGTCGGCGCTGTCATCGAGACAAAATCCGGCCAACAAGTTTGTCTGAATACTAATCTTGTTAAAACGCAGACTGGCAAATCAGCACAAGAACTCTTGAGTCTGGACTGGGATGCTTCCAATCCCACAGAAGAAGAGACAGGCAGCAGTGAATGGAGCTGGATTTCAGCGACAGGCAATGCCAAATTTACTATTTTGACGATCAACAAACCAGGTGAAATCTCCACCGATCTTGTTTCTAATGGGCTGGATTGGGAAGCCTGTTCTGCAGCAAATGAGGGGATCTTAGTTGCATCACCCTACGAATTATCTTCTCAAAATAGGTTTTATTGCCGTGCTACCGGCGAAACAGCGTTATGGGCTGATTGTTCTCAAGACCAGCCTCAAGATAATGGTGTAAAAAAACGTGAACCAGGACAGGGTGTATTTGATCTTACGCCTTTTTTAGATGAGCTTACCAAAACAACCGTTCAATTGTATTCTCCTGCTGGCTCAACAATATATGAACAGATTTATGGTCGGCAAAATTACCCCTCCTTTGCCGGTTACGCGTATCTGGATGTTTATGTTAAATTTCCAAATGAAATACTTCCCGCTGGAGCAAACCTGCAGCTGGAAGCCTGGTCTATCAATGGCAAAATAGACTCACAGAACGTTCTGGCCTACGCTGTTAATGGCGCTACGCTTGAAGGAAACAAGATTTACCATGCGCAAATTCCCGTCGCGGGATGGAAAGAAGTAACTCTAATCTCATTCAGACCAACGCCTTCTTCCCTTCCGATTGAGATCATCAATATCCATCTCGCGAAACAAGAGAGTGATCCAGTCTGTGCCGGCAGCGTCTGGCTTTCCAGTCTTGATCAGGAAGACCATTCCATTGCCCAGGGGGAAATGTGTACTTCTTTGGGATTAACTTGGCTGGGAAACACGGTTAGCGATCCTTCTTTACGCTGTTGTGGGAATACGGGTGGAGAATATGGTGTTGGCGAGGGAAAAAGCTGCTGGAATTCACGGGGATTGGAAATTGGAAAGACGATAAATAATGTGCAGATAAAATTGATATCTGGTCAAAGAGAGGTAATATCCAGCAATCAACAAAAAGAAGTGTCTGCAGAATTAAGCGAAACACGCTATAGCCCTCCAAATCGTTTTCTTGAACTTTTAAATTCTGAAAGCGAATGCAAGCTTGTCAATTCTAAAGTTACTTGCCCAGACGATTATTTTCCGCCAAATGTTAAATATTCTCCAAAACCTCATATTGATGTGGAAGGAACAAATGCCGCATCCGGATCAACTTTTGTTAGGGGTGCATCTACTTATCCAGAAACGGTGGTTATTACCGGCGCAGTGATCAACTCCAGGCCAACAAAAATCAAAGAAGTTACTTTCAGCAAAACAAACTTTTTTGAAGCAGCATTGACAGAGATTAAAAATGGCAAAATGTATTTTTTAGATCCTCTTCATCCAGAAGATGTTGATGAAGAGAAAACAATAATTGAGTATAATGATCTTGATCGCGAAAAAAAATTATATTACATCATGGCCAAAGCAGATACCTTGAAACAGACGTACTCTTACGACTCTTCTGTGGAAGAACTATTGACTTATTCCTGTACTTCAGCGACATGCACGTTCCCTTTGAAAGGCAATCCACCTTATACAATCAGCAACCAGTTCCCCCAGAGCTATGATCTCTACTTCGTGGCGCGAAATAGTGAAGGGCAGGAAATGCGTACTTTCATCAGCACTCCCCAAACAGTCTACGCCAAAGATGGCTGGCTGGAAGTCGTTAATCTTCCACAGCAGATCATTTTTGATGGAACCACTTTTCTCGGCTGCGGAGACACAAGCCATCTCGATAGTGTCTCTTTATCATCTTCAGAGATGTGTTCTACTAAAACATTGGACACGGCTGGCTTCTATTGCAGTCCGCAAGGCAGCTGGAGAAGTGATGAACTTCCCGCCGCGTTATATGATCTGGAAAACAATCTCCAATTTCCTCCCGATTTTCCCCCTCAAAAACCGGAAGACCGTACCCACCCCTCTTCAATCGTATTTGGCAGAAATTTGTTGATAAATCCCATGTTGGACTTGACTAAATGAACCAAAAACATTTCTGGTATCTTGTATTGTATCTGGCACTTCTTGTTTTTAGTACCTCTTTTGCCAGCGCTTTAGAATGTTCCGTTACCCAGAACGCCTGCAACCAGCCGGATGAAACGATCATTGCCTGCCTCTCTGAGCAAACAAATGCCCTTGCTGAACTTCCCCAAACGATTGGGGGCATAGCCCGCTGCCCTAATTACGATTGGAAAATCTGCTGCACGGGTTCAGTGACCAATGAATGCCGCGATGACAATCAAATCGCGTGGCTAGCAGCAACGACTAATGCCCCTGCTTCGCTAGAAAGAGACGATACTTACACCGTTCCGATCTGCATCTCTGGATTAAGGGAAACAAAATGTTCAACATCTTCATTTTCCGGAGCGACCTGTGTTCTTTCTCTTTCTTCTCAAAAAAATGCTGATCTTGCTGGCTGCGGCGCAGGAGCATATTCAAACAAGATCTATTGTTCAGCAGTCTCTGATAAAGATGGTGATGGGTTTACTGCCGATGTTGATTGTGACGACGACGACAAAAGTATTCATCCCCAAGCCGATGAAATTGGTGATGGTTTGGATAATGATTGTGATGGTCTGCTCGATGGCGATGATCCAGATCTTTTGATCCTGCCTAAAGGATGGTATCAAGTTTCCGCCACTGCCAATCAAGAACTATTTGGGTCTTACACTCCTCAAGGAATTGAAATCAAGACTTTGGAAACGGGAAAGAATGTTTTTGTGGTCACTGATTCTAATCGAAAAGGCCTCGTTTCTCAAAAAGTACGCGTTGAAAAGAACAAAGAATATGTTGCTCGCGTAACTTCTTCCTGTGCAGCAACACTGCAGTTAGCCTTTGACGATGCTGTCGCAGTTAAAGAAAAAAGCGGCGGCTTCTTCAGCTTTTTGTTTAGCCAGCCGCTTGTTAATTCGGTGAATGGGGAAGGTTCTCTCGTTGTCACGGCCAATTCGGAAGGGGCCAGTCATGCTTCCATCTTCATTGACGTGAAAGGGAAGGATTGCCAGATCAGTGATCCTCAATTTGACTTGAAAGGGAAAGTGCAGCCTGTCTCTTACAATGATGCAGTTCAACCCAAAGCATTGCCTATCGATCCCTCAATCACGTTTCCTGCTGCTGCCTGCTGTCCGGAAAATACGTGTTGGAATGGCTTTGCCTGCGCGGAAAACATGCGGGAGAAGACTTCCACATTTGAGGGGGTAACAGAGGAAGCGATCTATCAATGTATCGACGGAAACTGGGTCTTCTGGGCAAAATTATACGATTGGAATAATCAGGAATTTGGTTCTTGTCCCAATGAAGGACAATGTTTTGTACTCAGTTCGCAAAAAGATGCATCGGTTGATGCAGAGCCTGCTGATTTTTACGCTGGAGCCTATCCACTCTGCATTGACAGCGGAGAATATATCTTTGATCATTATTGCAGTGCTGGGAAATGGCTTACCAGGACACAGCTTGTCGCTCAGCAATTATTGAAAGCAGCTCCTTCCTCTGACTTCACCTTATATTGCACAACACCAGAGGAAGCTTTGATCAGCTTAGATCATCAAGAACAATTCATCCTGGGAGATCCGGCAGCGGCTGTTGAACCACAAAGCAGCGGCCTGCTGGGAAAACAAAAAGCGGCGCCTTCCCGCCTCTGTTTTCCGGAAATAGGCGAATCTGGGAAAAATTTAGTCACAGCAGCGGATAATACCTGTATCAATAATGTTTGTTTATTGCAGGATAATGATGGAAAGATTGCTTTTGCCACAACTTTAAATAAAGAGATTATTGATCCCACAGCCTCATTCGTCCAGGCCTTGGGGATTTCACCAGAAACATTCGTTCAATCATGCTCCAGTGATGGTGAATATAAAACGTGTGTAATCGAAGGAATTGTCGGCGAGATATATTATTCACCTACATTAAATGCGCTGATCTACAGCAAAGAAGGGCTGTCCTTTGAACCATCGTTCTTGGAAAAAATCATTGCTTTCTTCAAAGGACTATTCGGTGGAGCGGCCGAGGATACGTTTTTATTAATTCCAATGAATGAAACGGCCAAGAATATCTATCTGCTCCAGAAAGAAGATAAATTGATCAGGGCGTTTGTCGAAGATCAGGGAAAAGATATCACCGGGAATGATAACAAGACGCTTTATGCTCAATTTTCTGGCTTTACGACTCCGGTCTGTCTGTTTGTGGAACATTTTGCAACGCCAACAACTTTGGGCCAGGGTGTTCTGGGCGGCTTAGCCGGACAAAGCGGATTCATCTGTACGACGCAGGATGGCTTGCAGGAAATCATTGCAACAAAAGATGTTGACTATCTCTGGCCGCAATTGACCGGAAGATTAAGGGTGGAATGAAATAGGTCCCGACTGACTTTTTCTACAGAGCCACCTCCTCAAGTACGTATTAAGTCTGTGCTTAGGCAGGTCGGCCTGCCTCATCTCGCCCAGAAGTAGAGTTAGTTGAACTAAAGAACTATGTTCAGAGATCAGCGAGAATCTGAATTTCTTGTCCAAAGCCAGCGCTCGGCAGGCCATCTTGACCATGCCCGCACAGACTTCACTTAATACGTACCCCCTCAACAAACTTTTATAAGTATAAACTATTTATTCTTAAGCATATGAACAAAAAGAGGTGTGCTTTTCCTATTAGTAATACTCAAGGCCAAATCACCATTTTTATGATCTTGGGAATAGTCATCCTCGTCGTCTTTCTGTTTCTTCTCTTCATCGTTCAAAATATACAGAAAACAAATCTCCAGCTAGAACAAACGCAGGTTTTCGAAACGATCTATTCCCAAGAAGGGATAAATCTCTATCTTGACGATTGTCTCAAAACATCACTAAGTACGGCAGTTTCTACGGTCGGAAAGCAAGGCCGCTTATGGAGAGACATCAACCAGGGAGGGTTTATCCCATTTGAAGAGGGGATAACCGGTGTTACTGTTGCTGGTGTTCCTATCTTTTATGGGTTACGCTACACTCCAAATCTTGCCCATCCCGAAGCCTATCCCTGCGCCGCAGGGGATGGAGAACCGCCGGTATTTTGTGGATATAATTATCCTGACACTTCCCTGCGCTTCGGAACGTTGGAATTACAACCAACGACTTTGGAAGACGACATTCAAGGGTATCTCCAGGCAAAAGTGATTGAATGCGCCCAATCTTTGGCCACGGAAAAGATTGCGGAGAACGCCGTCGCCGAAGTCCAAAATCCGACATTTGCCGTCACCCTCCAAGATAAGGGCATAGCTGTCGAAGCGACTATCCCTTTTTTGCTGGTTCTGCATGGCGTTCGTTATTTTACCACCTCTTCATTTCAGTTTTTTTACGAGACTCCACTTCAGGATATAGTAGAAACCGCTGCCTACTTCCCGCTGCAAGCCGATCGTAATTATGTTGATTTTGATTATTCAGAAAATACACTTATTGCGGGAAGCCACAAATTTGGATCCCCCGAGGATGTTAAAAATATCTTTGGCAACAGCAATTGTGTTTTAGAGATATTTCCTGGGAAAGACTTCTATCGCTGTACAAAGAAACTGGTCTCCGGCTACTCAACTCTCGGCGTGGACATGGTTAAAGAGGATCTTCCCAACGGGGATACGTTGTTTACTTTCTCTTCGCCGGAAGTTGAGTATACTATCGCCCGACAGAATCGTCCGCCGGCGCTGGACTACATTTCACGCTATGCCTGTCCTGCGGGGGAATACGATTATCTGGCGATTGCTGGCCACCCAGATTTGGGGGTGGTAGAGATCACCGCAACGGCATCTGATCCGGATGAACAGGTTCCGCATCTCCAAGTTATTGCTGCTTCTGAAGAAAAACCGCTGTTGGATGAGAATTCCGCGCCAGAAACTTTCCTGGTGTCAAACCCTGTGCCTGGAAGATATATCGTAAAAGCGACGGCAGAGGATGAGTACTTGAAAAGTAATTTACGAGATGAACAGGTAGTCCGTATTTTGGTAGATCCTCCGCTGATTTCCAGTATTAAGGTGCATCATAATTATCCCGGCCTGAAGACCGCTACGGATGAAGGCATCGCTCTCGTCTCTCCTGAAGATCCGATTACCGTTGAAGTTAATCTCCCAGAGAAATCACTCAGCGGAAATCTCGGTGAATTCCATTTTTCTTTCATCAACCCCCTGCGGGAGATCCCGCTTCTCCTGTTTCCAGAGCAGGATTCTCCGATTGCATTTAACGAATATGCTTTTCAGTTTCCTCACATTGTTCCACAACCTTCCGGGGAAGAACTGATTGAAAGTATTGTCGAATCGGAGTTATTTGAATATGCCCCTTTTGTTGACGTTGGACAGCAAGGCACACTCTTGCTGGATTATACCATAAATTATTGTGGTTATCAACAACAGTCAAGTACTACAAAAGCAACGGTTGTCGTCAGTCCGTGTCTACCTTATCAAAATCCAGACCACCCTTTTCCTTATCCCTATCATGAGTATGTGGACAAAGATGGGGATGGCCTTGCCGATCAGAATAGTGCTGGCGATCTTGTTCGGGAAACGATAGCTGATCCGTTTGATGCCACCCATGCCTGTTGCATCGGTGATCCGGATGTTCCCCAATCATGGAGCTTAGCTGATTCAGAAAAAAGTTGTTTTGCATCAACTGTTCCAGAGGATGAAGCACTGGGCTGTTTTGGCGATGTAAATCCTGGGGGTAAAGGGTACCTCTTAGAAAAGCGCTCAGTTGCCACTTCTTTCTGTTCAGGAATCAGGGGCAATCTGTGCGGCGATGTGGTAAAATACGAAGCAGAATCCCAGAACACGTGCGGCGATACCAACGTGAAGACCTGTAATCTCGTTGCTCCTCAATGTGCGGGATTGACCCCTTATTCCAAAGGGGATGGGTTCTGGTGCTCTGGTCCTGTCGGCTGCGGCGATGTTGAAAAAAAAGCTTGTACTTCTGAGATCGTGACCAAAGTTACGGGATTAGGATTTGCCGTTGTTGAACTGCAACCTGAACAATATGCCTGTGAATGTACTACCCAAACTGTAGGCTGGGATTGTTTGAAATTAAGCAGCGAGAAAGTTGGGAAATGTAGTGGATTTACCGGTTGGTTTGATTCCTATTCCTGCAAATCATAAACGGAATTGATTTGGAAATGATTTAATTTGGAATAAAGTCTCTTTGGGTTGTGCCGATTTTTTACAGGATCCCCAAAAACAGATTTTCCCGACGAGAACACTCCCCAAACATTTATAAATGTCTACGCATTCATAAATTTGAATTATGAGATCACGAAAAAGGGGTTTAGCTGTAGCTTTTGCTTTATTGTTCTTGGTACTCTTTCTCACTCTTTCTTTCCCATTAGTTCCAGCTCAGGAAACGCAGGCAGAAGGCTGTTATTTTTATCCCCAAGGCCGATTAGATTTGTCCTGTAAAGCTGGCGGCGTGACTGAGGAAGCCGCTAAAGAGGATTGCGCCTCCCATGCCGACTGCGTCTTCACTCAATGGTTTAAACCAGCCTCCACTTGCGCTGAAATCTCCAAATGTGAAATAGTGACCTGCGATGCGGCGAAATATGCCTGTCAGGAAGTGCCGCAGGGAACCTGCACTCAGGCCGGAGGAAAAGAGATCCTTCCGAATGATGTGGCTGCTCAATGCGTGAAAGGCTGTTGTGTTATCCCTTTACCCGATGGTCCGTTCTGTAACTCTGATCTTGTCTTTCAATCAGAATGTGCTGATCTCGCTGCCTCGATGCCAGGAGGATCAGCTTCGTATCAATTCAACAACGATGAGTCTATGACTCTTGCCATCTGTCAGCAGCAGTTCTGTAAAGCTGCAGCCAAAACCGGCGGGTTAATTGGCATTGTCACAGATGCTTTGGGTAAGCCATTGGAAAATGCTGCGCTTGAAATACTAGGCACTACCAAGAAAGTAGTCACAACTGCATCTGGAGCATATTCCTTTACCAATGTCGTTCCCGTAACCTATTCGGTGAAAATTTCTGTGCCTGGATATGTTGATCTGATTCAGCAGGTCTCTCTTTCCGCCGGCGAACCGACAGTGCGTGATTTTACACTGCAAAAAGCAACGGGAGAAGCAACATTACGTGTTGTCGTCCGCGATCCAGTCCAAAAACTGCTTCCGGAAGTGACTATTGCCTGGAAAGGTCCAGTTCAAGGGAATCAAAAGACCGATGCTCAAGGCACAGTCTTACTTCAGAATATCCCCTCTGGAACGTATACCATTCTGATCAGTGCCATCGGCTATGTCACTCAGGAAATAAAGAAGAACGTAGGGCTGGGGGAAGTCTTGGTTGAGGTCGTGCTTAGCCAAGCAGCATTTCAGGGGGTGCAAGGAACAACATATATCGGCCAGGAGAAAAAATATGAAGTTTCCATCTACGTTGACGGCTTCTTTAAAACAAAATCGAAATATCCAGACGGAACATACAGTATTTCACTTCCGGCCGACGGGAAAGAGCATAGCATTTCAGCGACGTATCAGGATTTTGTCTCTCCTATCCATAAAGTGACCGTGGTTCAAAATCAGATTTTGTCTTTGGATCTTTTCCTTTCACCGTTAAAAGGAGAATGTACTCCCGACGGGACAAACCCAGAAAAAAATATAGCGGTCTTTTCTGCCAATCCCCTCCCTGGCCAAAAAAGTGTACACCTCATCTGGGAGAAGCCCTGTCCGGAAGTGGCCGGATATACACTCCAACGCCAGGAAGGCGAGAAACTACTGGCTACTAAGACGATCTCTGGGGTGGAGACGCTCTTTGTGGACAGCGATGTCGAATGGGGCAAGACATATTCTTATACACTTGTTGCCCATTTTGATTCGGGACTTTCTTCCAAAGACGCAGCTGTCACAACAATAACGCTCGGCGATCAAGAATGTGCCGGCCGCTATACTGAAGCGACAGGATCATGGGCTTCATTTTGTCTGGTAGAGAACCGTCAGGTTGTCCAGACATGTACTGCTGAGAATACACTTATACCTGTGCAGGAATGTTCCTCTCTGGGAAACACCTGGTACTGTGCCCAGACGACGGCAACAACGGCAAGCTGCAAAGATGCAGGGATTTGCTTGGCAAATACTGCCCCTTTTGGTCTTTACGCTTCGGAAGAAATGTGTTATGGGAAAAATGATGATAATTTCTGTTATTATGACTCGAGTACTACAACGATCGCCAATCAATGTTCGAGCTGTGCAGAAATAGAGAATTGTTTTGCCTATCAGAGCAAAAATGCCTGTGAAAAAAATAACTGCCTCAGTTCATCATGTGCTTGGATTGACGTGGCTTTTTCTCCAGTGCTCGTCGATTACGATTATCTCTTTTCTTCTGATCTTTTCAGCCCGTTAATGACTACTCCTGAAACCGGAGCCGGTTATTGTGTGGAACAAGAATATCCCGGTGATGATCAATGTTCTCTCTGCAGCCCCGGAGCAAGCCTTTTTGAAAACTATTTTTGTACGCCGGCAGTCTGTTCCAGCTTGGGACGCTGTTTTGCCAATCCCGAAGAGACAAGCTGTGCCCAGTGTAAAGAAAGCCCGGCACCAGATGCTACCTGTTACAGTTATGTATCAGAAACAGAATGCAGTGGAGCGGGGAGCATCACCAAAGATGAGTTTGGACGCCTTTCCTTATCCGCCGACCGCTGTTCCTGGGGCCGTTGTTCCTGGGATGGTGCACGCTGCTTCAAGGACGGCAACGCGGATCAGAAAGATGATTGTGTCGATATCAAAGGGAGCAGCATCGCCTGTGCCGTAGACAATACGCCGCCCACAACGGCAGTGACAGGACCTCTCGTAGTGAGCCTGAACAATCCACTGATCACGTTTGTTGCCGATGATTCATCCTCTCAGCCGGGGCAAGGTAATCCTCTTCGTGATATTTACTATTGTCTCAGCCCGGCGAAGGGGCCGAATACCTGCACTTCAGAAAAATTTCACTCGGCGAATTTCAAAGGATTGTCAACCAAAGAAAGCATCAGCATCAATATCTCTCAATTTCCAACTTTGATGAATGCAAAACAGGAAGGTGAAATATTCACGCTGTACTTTTATTCCCAGGATACGTTTTTCAATCAGGAGCAAGTTCAGCAAGGCACACTCTATGTTGATATGATCCCCCCGCAATTTAATGTAATCGGGGAAACATCAACTTCCGGAAAAATCTCCGAGCTTGATCTCCATCTGGAAGAAGTCAATGAAATGATGGGCTGTGAATTTATCCTAAAACAGCTTCTTCCTCTAGGGGAGAGTAAAACCGTTTCTGTCCCAATAGACGCCCTGGATAAAAAAGTGACATTCTCTGATCTTCCAGGCATTAAATACGGCTTAACCGTTGCTTGTCTTGACCAGCATGGCAACAGCGGTGTTGCAGAGAAAAAATATTCGTTTGACATTGAACAAAATATCAACTTGGTTTATCCGGCAAAAGGCCAGGTCATTGCTGAGACCATGGTTCCATTTAAGATTGAGACCAGCATCGGCGTAACCTGTTCCCTCTACGCGACGGCTACTAATCAAAAGATTGCTGATTTTATGACAACACCAGAAGGCCTCGTTCACGAAACTATTCCTCTCCCGCTCTCCGAAAAAGAATATGTGGCAGAACATCACGTTTTCTGCACAGATCTGCTTTCCGACAAAACATACGAAGACTATTTTGATTTCAGTATTGATTCCACACCCCCTTCCGTACTTGTAGAGCTGCAAGAAGGAACACGTTCCATCCAGCACCAGGATGATGATTGGCAGGAATCATTCATCTCCCAGGCAGCAGTGCGCCTTTCCTGCGCGCCGGGAGGAGTTGCCTGCACTGATATCTATTCCTGTCTAGGTGTAGACTGTAGTCCTGCCGACGTGTCTTCTTATATATTATACACTGAATCATTGGTTGTAGAGCAGACCACTAAGATCTGTTATTACGCTGCTCCTCCTGCTGAATCCGCCGCCATTGACGTTTCCTGCGGCTTGATCACGATTGATGGTTTTGGAATAACTTTGGACAAACCACCAGCCCATACCTACGAAGGGGAAATGTGGGGTGTAAGTGCAACGATTCCTTTCGACTGGCAATTTTACACGAAAGTGCCGACGCAGGAATGCAAATTTGATTTTGTGCCCGGGTTTAACTATGACACCCTGGCAAAATACAAAGGAAAAGAAAAGAATAACGCTGGAAAATACCTTTTTGAGAATTTTCCGGACAGCGTCTTTACTTCCTATAATTCCAACGGCGGTGTCAAGACCGTGTACATCCAATGTACAGATGCTGAGGGAATGCCCAGTCCGCTACAGAAGATGTTTTTGGAGTATGATCCAACGCCCCCCAAGATCACTGCGGTAAGCGCTTCTCCTGAACCGATCATCGAAGGGATCAGTACACTGATTACCGTTGCTACTGATGACAAGACGACCTGTTCATTTACGGATAAAGAGACAACCAAGACCTATCCTTTCCCCGGTAAAGAAGAGCATCAATTAAAAACCGTTCACGAAGGGATATTTTATGTTGATAACTTTATCGGCAGCAGCAAGACGTACACACTGAGTGTAATCTGTGAAAATGCTGCCGGATTGTCATCAGAACCGCGGGAAGTTAGCGTTAATGTAGATTATGCCCAGAAAG
This sequence comes from Candidatus Woesearchaeota archaeon, assembly GCA_016203205.1. Taxonomy (GTDB): domain Archaea; phylum Nanobdellota; class Nanobdellia; order Woesearchaeales; family GW2011-AR9; genus JACOZP01. The sequence continues at coordinate 4,641 of JACQNE010000015.1, read as the reverse complement.
GGAGTATCACTTCTATCTATCCTCAGAACACCTATCTCCAGAATGGTCCCGTAGCTGCTGAAATCATCACCTCCAAGAATGGGTATTGTGAATTCAAGAAAGGAGATGAATACATCCCTTTCTCCACGACCAATGGCAATACTCACCAAACGTCCCTTAACGGCACCGACGAAGGTTTCTATACTATTCCTTTCCGCTGCTTTTTTGGGGATGCTTCTCAGGAAAGCGCGTTCAGTTTTACTCTTGACCGTCACGTCCCATTGATTACCGAAATTAATGACGGAACAGCTACCTGTGGAAACGAGAACTGGTCCATTCTCGTTGCAGCCAATGAATCGGCGATCGCCAACTATTCATATATTATCTACGAAGCGGCTTCTTCTTCTTTTGCAAATCTTGGCAATAAAACAACATTTAGCAAAGGGAATATATTAGCTCAGCAGACTGTCGGTGCGGATCTGCCGATAGAAATTACCTTTTCTGCTTTTCCTGGACTAACCTCCTCCGTTCAGAACATGACAAAAGGGCTTATTTTTGCAGTTAGCGCAATCGATGCGGCAGGAAATGTCGGTCCCACTAAAGAGAGTGACGGCGTACTTGTTTCCAATGCCTCCCATCCTGCCTGTCTCGATGACACTACTTTTCCTAGTGTTTCATTCTTGACGGTGGATAGCACTTCCTGCACGTCGCGTCTGGTCTCCATGAACTGTACTGATGCAACGGGATGCCAGCAGTATCTTTATGGCGTGGGCAAAACACAGGATTTGTGTACTCCGGCCCTGCCTTACAACGGGAAAAATATTGAATTAAAATCTACAAACTATGTTTGCTACGTCACAAAAGATGCGGTCGGGAAGAACAAGCCAGGGGCTGCCCAGATCATCTTTGAAGACGTTGATGGAGATGGTGTCGCTGATTCCTGTGATCTTTGTTCCGGCACGTCTGCCGGGAAAGCAGTCGACGAAGAGGGATGCGCCGTGGGGCAGATTAGCCCGGAGGGCCAGGCCATAGATAGTGATGGGGATGGATTGCCCGACGCTTGGGAAAATCAATTTAATTCTTTAAGCTGTCCATTATCTTCTGTAAGTAAAGACAGTAATGCAGACGGGATTCCCGACGGGCAGGAAGACTATGATCAAGATACGCTGACCAATTATCAGGAGTTGAGCAGCGGTAAAAATCCTTGCGTCACAGAGGTAGTCACTTCCTCTGAGAAAGTATCCGCTCCGCCCGTTGCCCCTCCCTCGTTTTCTCAGTTCACGGCGTGGCTGTTGTTGATCCTGGGAATCGTCCTCTCCTTTGGCGGCTTAGGTTATCTGTTTTATGCCTATCTCACTTCAACACAAAAATCAAGCGCAGCTGCAATTCGTCGTCCACTCACCTCCGGAATTTCTCCGGCCCGGCCTCCCCCTTCGGCCCAACATCCCGGCTTGGGCGATCAGTTCACGGCTTGGAAACGAACCCGCCAAGAACGAGCCAAAGAAAAATCAAGGACAGCCATCTTTGAAGAGTTCGGCAAAGGGAAGAAAAGTGTCGAGTCGCTGCAGAATGTTGCCCAGAAATACCTCGAACGAAAAGAAGAGATCCGTCCCCAACTGCAGCCGCAAGAACGTAGTGTCTTCGACAAGTTAGAATCCATTGCCCAGCAATCGAGAAAAAAAGATATTCATGAAGTTGTGAGCAAAGACGAAGCGGAAAACATCTTTGAAAAATTACGAGAGATCAGCAAGAAAAAACAGAAAAAGACGGCAAGATAACAGTAAAAAATAATCCTCAATAGTAATGGTGGAAAAAGACAGTTATCAACAGTGGGGATTACTTCAATCTAAGATGAAACACAAATGTATTTTCGGGAAAAAAGGACTGGGTGCAGGACAAGTCTTTGTCTACATCGTTGCCGCGCTTAGCTTTGCTTTAATCATGATCTTTGGCTACAAGATCATCAATGATTTTATCCACAAAGGGGAAGACGTGCAATTTCTTCAGTTCAAAACCAGTTTGGAAACATCCATCCAAAAAATATATACTGAATTTGGTTCCGTTCGTGAAGAAACATTCTATCTGCCTGGCAGATATACTCAAATCTGTTTTATTGATGTCACCAAACCGTATGATCCAGATCTCTGTGCCTATGACACAGTAGCGTGCAATTTCTGGAAGACAATGGATACTTCCAGTTATGACCTGGCGGCAGAGAACGTGTTTCTTACACCAGCAGCTGCGCAGCAGATCAAAGTCTTCATGATTGATGTTTCTCCTGCTCATCCCGGAGAAGAGGGGTTCCTCTGTCTGCCAATTAGTCAGGGCACATTTACGATCCGCTTGGAGGGGAAAGGAGACCGAACCAGAATAGCTCTCCCCCAATCGTAGACCATGAACCGCATTTTTTCTCAAAGAGGCCAACTGGATCTTCCTTTTAATTGGATCTATGTACTCCTTGCCGGAGGGGTGATCCTGCTTTTTTTTGTTGGGGTTGTGGTCAAGCAGAAAGATGTTGCTACGCAACAACTCGGAACTGATATTAACCAGATCCTCAGCTCAATCGCCACCGCTGCGGCTGCTGCCGAATCGACCAAAGTGGTCGTTGAGACCAGCGGTCTTGCCGATGATGTTCTCTATTTCGAATGCCGGAACGCGCAAACGGAATACGGCATTAAAGGCAAAGGTTCACCAGTCACTGATCCAATTATCCCACTCTTTGCACCGGCAGAGATCAACAGCAGAGAATTATTGTTATGGAGCCTGCCCTACCTACTGCCCTATAAAGTCACTGACTTTCTCTATATCACTGCCCCGACGATCCAATACATCTTGGTTGGTAATGATGCACGTGTTCAGGAATTTCTAAAAGAATCAAAATCCGGCCAACAGGAAAAATTTGTTCTCTCTGTAGCGAAAACCGACGATCTTAGTTCGTTTTCACCGCAAAAAGGAAAGCAATCATTTCGGATTATTGATTACACCGGTCTTGCCGTGCAGTCCGGGGGGATTGTTCCAGTAGGGTTACAAAGTCTGGAAGATCGGCAGGTGAGTGCCGTCACTTTTAACAGCGGGGCAGCTACTTTCTTTGTGAAGAAAGGAACTGTCTGGCAGAGTGAAGGGTCCACTCCTCTGTTTTCGTTAGGCGGAGATCTCGATGCTGTGTACTACGCGGCTGTCTTTTCTGGTCATAAAGAGATGTTTGAGTGTGGGATGCAGAAAGCATTTCAGCGTCTCAAGTATGTGTCTGATGTCTATGAAAAAAAAGGGCTTGCCTTGGAAAACTCCCCTGGGGCGCAGGAGGGAAATTGCCCGGTGCTGTTTAGCGGATTGCCCGGACTACTCCTCGCTCATCATGGTGATTCAACATTATGTTCCGAGTTCTATCCTGAAAATTGTGTAAGCCTCGTGCAGAAATCCGGAGAGATCAGGAGCCTCAATCAGCAGCTGTTCAGTGCCAACTGTCCGCCATTATACTAAGAAGTGAACAAAAATGATCCTCAAAAAAACAAAACAAGGCCAGATTCACATCACAGAAACGATCGCCGTCCTCTTTATTTTCTTTGTCCTGCTTTTTTTTGGCTTGGTTTTCTATTACAAATATGTTGATGTTTCAGCGAAAGAGCAGCTGGCCGAGAACCTCGAACGGCGTGCTGTTGACAGTACGACACGGTTCATCTTTCTGCCGGAAGTGCAATGCACGCAGCGTGAACTTCCCCCTTTTCCGTACTGTCTCGATCTGCTCAAGCTCAGCGCATTTAAAGACGTGCTCTCCGGAGATGCTTTGGATGAGTACTATTTCCATCTGTTCTCGTTTGCTAAAATCACCGTCCAAGAAGTCTATCCTGATCCGGCCCGTTCTTGGGTTGTGTATGATAAGCCAAAAATTGATTACTCTAACAAGAAAGTAACGTATTTTAGTGCGGCGCTGGAAGATGCCAGCGTCTCTGGAGGCGCGGAACCAGTCGTCCATTTCGGCTACGTCGTGATGGAGGTCTATTCATGATCTCTTTTTCAGGGAGCAGGACTCAGAAGGGGCAGATGGAGATGATCGGGCTGGTGGTCATCGTTCTCTTGGTAACGATCGCTTTCTTGTTCCTGGCGCAGTTCGCCTTACGCGACAGTTCTGATGATCAATTTTTTGCCCGGAAACAGTTGGCCGTAAGCACGCTTACGGCAATCAGTAAAACGACGGTGCAAAACTGCGAGCTAGGCAGTCAGCAGGAGGCACTTTCGGTGAATGAGCTCCTCAAAGACTGCGCTGATAATCCCGAAGGTGGTTTTGGCTTTCTCTGTCAGGGGAAATACAGTTGTGCGTACTTGCAGGAAGATCTCCTTCCCTTATTTTTTGGAGGGAGCTTGGATACGTTCCAGCGCCGTTATGAATTCGTTTCTTTTATTATCCAGGATCCCGATCCTCCATTGCTTTTGATTACCGGAAAAAATGGTGGCTGCCAGGGGCGGAAGAAGGTTGATACTTCTGGTGATTTCCCTTTGAATACTGGCGTTGGTGTGCTCGAGAGTCGGCTGCTGATTTGTGATTGAAGTTATCGTACGTATTAAGTCTGTGCTTGGGCGGGTCGGTCTGCCTCGTCTCGCCCTGAGAATGGAACATCTTCTCTCCAGAACTATGCTCAGAGACAAGCGAGACTCTGAATTTCT